>JABMNV010000145.1 GCA_013203475.1 Acidobacteriota bacterium | reverse complement strand
TCAAAGGGCAGATCGTAAATGTCGCCTGGCTGGAATGACACACCTGGCGCACCGTCCCATGCCCGATGGGCGAACTCCAGGAAGTCTGGTGTGGCATCCAGACCGGTATAGGTGAATGGCACCTGAATAACCCGATGCAAGGAGCACAGATAGTGTCCTCCGCCACACCCTACATCCAGAATCGCGTCTCCTGATGCAACATGATCCTGCAGCAACATTGCGGCTGCCTTGCTGGACTCCATCTCAGGCAACTCGCCTATTGCACGGCGATAGAACGTTTCGGCGTAGTCGGCGCGGTTGCGCCACCCATCACGCCAGGCCTCTCTTTGTTGTTTCACGGAAATCAACCTCCTCAAGTAGATTCAGATAGTCTCTCAGCCATCGCCTGACGGCGCTGAAGTAGTAGCGCGCTGAACGCGAGAGGGTAAAGGAGGTCTGCATTGTCAGGCTGTCGGGCTGGACCTGACCTGCTAGGCGTTTTTCGGACCAGCTGAAGCCTGCGAGAATGGCGCCCTTGGACGAAAGAGGGAGCCATGAAGAAGACCCGATTCAGCGAAGAGCAGATGGTGACCATCCTGCGGGAGGCCGACGAGAAGTCGGTCCCGGAGGTGGCCAAGAAGCACGGCATCAGCGGCCAGACGATTTACGGGTGGCGGAAGCACTTCGGGACGCTGGAGCCCGCCGACATCAAACGCCTCCGCCACCTCGAGCAGGAAAACGGCCGGCTCAAGAAGATGGTGGCGGACCGCGACCTCGAGATCGACGTGCTCAAGGAGATCACCCGAAAAAAATGGTAGGCGCACGCGTCCGCCGGCAGCAGGTCGCCTACGCCCAGGGGCGCGGCCTGTCGAGCCGCCGCGCGTGCGCCGTACTGTCGGTGGCCCGGTCGTCGTTGGGGTATCAGTCGCGGCTGGCGGTCCGGGATGCGCCCGCGATCGCGGCGATGCGCGAGTTGGCGGGCCAGTACCCGCGCTACGGCTATCGGCGGATCCGGATCTTCTTGAAGCGGGCCGGCCATCCGATGAGCCCGGACCGGACACATCGACTCTGGCGCCAGGCGGCGCTCCAGGTCCCGCGACGTCGGCCGCGTCGCCGCGTGGCCACCGGCCGTCCACGCCCGCTGCCGCCCTCCGGGGCGAATCAGGTGTGGGCGTACGACTTCGTGTTCGACACGTGCGCGAACGGGCAGCAGCTGAAGTGTCTCACCGTCATCGACGAATGGACGCGGGAATCCTTGGCCATCGATGTGGCGGGTGGCATTCGGTCGGGCCGCGTCATCGAGGTCCTGGCGCAGCTCGTCAGCGTGCATGGCGCGCCCCGCTATCTGCGGTCTGACAACGGGTCGGAGTTCGTCGCGTGCGCGATCCTTCGGTGGTTACACGAGGCCGGCATCGAGACGGCGCTGATCGATCCGGGGAAGCCGTGGCAGAATGGCGCCGACGAATCGTTCAACGGCAAGTTCCGGGACGAGTACCTGACCCTGCAGTGGTTTCGGAATCGTCTCGACGCGAAGGTCGGCATCGAGCAGTGGCGGCGACACTACAACGAGGTCCGTCCTCATTCGAGCCTCGGGTACTTGACGCCCCTGGAATTCAAAGCGACCGGTGCAGCCACGTTTGAAGAGGGGCGCTCGCCGGCGATGCCGGCTCACGCTGATCAGGAAGAACACCAACGGAGACCCGAGGACGAAGCACCTGTAACTGGCGCCGTTTTCCAGTAGTCACTGGTCCGAAGAACCCAGGCAGGTCAGGGCCAAGCATGTCCAGAGACAGGCTCCCCGGCGACGCCGGGGTTAGGGAGAGCCGTGCTCAGCATGCCAGGGAAGCGTCCCTTGAGCCAGCGTCAGAAAGGATTATGCGCGCCCTCTCCTAAGCGAGACCCTCGTCTGTGGCGGGGTGACGATTCAGGGACGGGCACCCCGCGGCCGCACACAAGGCGCCCGATGCGATACCCGATAACTTCGTGGGGAACAGGCGCCAGGCCACTGCGCGAGGGGGCCGGAGCAGGAGAGAGGGCCGTCCCCACGCTTGTGGATGACGGCCCTGAATAGAACTGAAC
>JABMNV010000144.1 GCA_013203475.1 Acidobacteriota bacterium | reverse complement strand
CGACGGAAGCGGAGTGGGAGCAGACGCCCCTGATCTTTGCGTCGGCAGCCGGTCGCGTGGATGTGGTCCGTCTGTTGATTGCGCGCGGTGCCGACATTTCGCACAGGGCCAAGGTCGTCGACATGGCGGCGCTCGCGACTGAGGACCGCACGGCGCTAACACTGCAGGACCGAATTCTGGCAAATGCCGTGGCGCAGGGAGAGACGCCCACGCCGAGCCAGATGCAGGGCGCCATCGAAGCGGCCCGTGAGTTTTATGTGACCGGCGAAGTGCCGGAGCCTCCGGCACCGGCCGCTGGTGGCCGCGGCGGCCGCGGAGGTGCTGGCGCTGCGCCCGAGGGGCAGCAGGAGGCGGCTGCGGGTGCGCCCGCCGGTCGAGGTCGCGGCATGGCGGCCGCCGAGCGCGGCACGATTGCGGAGCGGCAGGCCGCATCCGTCGACCCGTTGAACGAAGATGGTCCCGCTCCGACGATTTCCGCCAAAGGGGGCTTATCCGCCCTGCACCACGCCGTGCGGCAGGGGCATCTTGCTACCAGCGTCGCCCTGCTCGACGCGGGGGCCAGCTTGAGCGACACGACAGGAGACGGGCACTCACCCCTGTTGGTTGCGCTGATCAACGGCCAGTTTGATGTGGCTATGGAGCTGATTCGTCGCGGGGCGGATGTCAATCTGGCGTCCGAAGCGCACGGCGTCACGCCGCTGTGGGCGACCGTGAATGTGCGATGGCAGCCACGAACGCGTTTTCCGCAGCCGCAGGAAATGGATTCGCAGACGGCCAACTATCTGGACGTCATGCAGGCGCTCCTCGACAACGGCGCCGATCCGAACGCGCGTATTCGTGTGCACCCCTGGTACATGGTCTACACGGACTGTGGCAACGCCAACTGCGGCCTGTCAAACGCTGCTGGAGCGACGGCGTTCTGGCGTGCCGCATACGGCACCGACCTTGTGGCGATGCGGTTGCTCATCACGCATGGCGCTGATCCGAACATTCCGACGATGGCCCTGCGCTCGACTCGAGGTGCGCGTGGCGGCGCTCGGGGTGCCGGTCCCGCTCCTGATGCGGCGGCGGCTCCTGCCACGCCCCCGCTTGACCCGTCCGGGTTTCCGGTCGTGCCCAATGGAGGACCTGGGGTGTTCCCGCTACAGGCCGCTGCGGGATCCGAATACGGCGAAGGGTTTGCCGGCAATGCGCATCGGCATGCACCTGACGCCTGGTTGCCGACGGTCAAGTATCTGGTCGAAGAGCTTGGAGCCGATGTCAACGCGCGAGACAACGACGGATACACGGCGTTACATCACGCCGCCGCGCGCGGCGACAACGAGCTGATCGAGTATCTGGTGTCAAAAGGCGCCGATGTCATGGTGGTCAGCCGAAAAGGGCAGACGACCGTTGACATGGCAAACGGACCTGTCTCGCGCATCTCGCCGTTTCCCGAGACGATCGCGCTCCTCGAGAAGATGGGCGCCAAGAACAACCACCGCTGTCAGTCCTGCTGACCTGTCAGCGCCCGCTGTTGCCCTTGACGCGGTAGGTTCCGTCCTCCTGCCGCACGCGATAGGCGGCATGGCACGCCTGGCACAAGGGCGCCAGTTTCGCTGAGGCCTCTCTCGCGTCAGCCCACGAGTTCGAGGTGGCGCCCTTTTCAATGGCGGCCGCCAGGGCGACACCCTCGGTCGCCCACGCGACGGCATCATCCGCCTTGCGCGCCTCGAACAATTGTCGGGTCTCATCGAACAGTTCCTTGAGCGTGGCCGCCTGCGTGCGCACCAACTCCAAATCCGCAGCTGCGACGCCCTGACGGACTTCCGCGGCGATGGGATTGACCTGCTTCATGATGCGGTCGAAGGACGCCTCTTCAGGTGTGAGCGGCGCGGGGACGACCTTGGCGAGATCAGTCATGCTCGGATCGATGACTGCCGTGGCCAGAATGATGGCCTTTCCTCGAAAGCGTTGTGACACGGTCGGTGAGACGTCCAGGGTGTAGTCGGCGGCGTGTCGTTGGAGTTCAGTCGGCTCGAAGCGCAGCGCCACGCCGACGACAGTGACGTAGGTGCCCGGTGTGGGCGGTGTCGCCAGGGTCGGGGCTATGACAAAGACCTGTTCCAGGGAAGCCTTGGTGGCGTCCTGATCGAGCGAAAACGTTGTGGCCGAGAGCGAATCCTCAACCGCGCCGTAGAGGGCAACCGTCTGCCCGACGTACAGGTCGGGATGCAGCAGGAGCGAACTGGCCGAGAGCGGTACCGGCGGCGGGGCGGCAGGTGCCCCTCCCCCGCGCTGGGCTCGGACGGCCACTGCAGCCATCATTGCCATCATGGCGCAGGCGCCGACCGCGAAAAGCGTGCTCCTACGAATCTGAATCAATCGTCGTCGTTCCATGTGATCTCCTGTTGGACGCGCCAATCATGCACGGCCTTGCCGCTCGCGACAAGTCCCTCTCAAAAAACGTCCGCGTCAGCCAGGCGCAGCAGCGTTGCCTGATGCGCCGCGCGACCAACTGCTGGATCGTAGACGATTACGGGCATCAATTGACCGCGGATACGCTGCGGGTGTCGTCGGGCGTATCCCATCAGGGTGAGTGCGAGTGCCTGACGAGAGGGAAGGGCACTGGAACCTCCGGCCGCACCCATCAGCAGATCGCTGTAGGACACCGTCCAGCTGTCCCCTCGGAGAATGGCATCCACCACCGTTCCTTTGAGCAGGTTGTGCGAGAAATTGAAAAACAGGGATAGCGGGGAGTACGACTCGCTGTCTGGCGCCAGCGATTCGAAGAGAGGCGCAAGATCTGTGGCGCAGGCGGTCAGGCGCTCCCGAAATTCGGCGGAGTCGACGAGTGAAGAGGTGTCTGCGGTGAGGCTGCCCAAAAGTGCCTCTGCCAACACCGCGGCCGCCGGTTGCTCCCCGGTCCCAGCACACCGTCTTTCGTATTCCCGAAGGACCACGTCCGCAGCGTAGTGGAGCCAGGGGTAGTCGGCCACGTTGTCTTCACGCATGGCGTCTGTGCTTCGCGCGTAGGTTGCCAGGAACCCGAAGCGCAGGTGCGCTCCCATACTGGAGGCGTGGCCAAGGGCGACGGCCAGCTGCCGTGCGGGCGACAGCTCGCGCACTTGTCCCAGGAGCGAGTGATAGCCTCTCTCATCGGGTTCGTAGTGCGAGGTGGCGATGAGCAGCAGAGTCTCTGGATCGGCCACGAAGGGCTGACCACTGCCGCCCGGTCCCTGCAGCAGCGCGAGGAGCATTCCGACGCGCCCGAGTGCTGCATCGGGGTCGGCCGTGTCCCAGACCCGCAGCGCCAGCAGCGTGAGGATGTGGAAGGCGTAGTAGTCGATCAGGATCGACAGGGCAGCCGCGTTGGGCGGCTCAGTGCCTCGCAGACGTCGGACGAAGTCGAGCACGTCCACGGGAATAATTTCAGGGTTGACGTGGTCCGCGATGCCGTCCCAGTCGTGCAGCGCATGAAACCCCTCTGCTTCGGTCAACGCGTTGCACTGCTGAACGGCGCGCGCGAACGTGAGCCGACCGCTGGTCTGAGTCGAGGACGTCGGCCACGTATGCGTGCGCATGGCCAGTCGCACTGACTTTAGTCCGGCCCCCAGAGTCGTCGACGTGCGCATCAGGTGCTCGACGTATTCCTGGCGGCGGTCACCAGTGAGGAGCGCTTCGAGCTGCCCGATCAGTTCGTCGAAGACCACTTCTGACATTGCGCGCGATTCTACCTGCTCTGGGTTAGGATTTGCCCCATGGTCAAAGACATGCTGTCGCTTTCCGATCGGTATCACGGTTTGGGACCGCGCTTCGCCAGAGCCTTCGCATTCGCCCAGGCGACGGATTTCTCCGCCCTTGATACCGGTACCTATGGCGTGGGAGGTGACGACGTGCGGGCATTGGTGCAGCGGTATGCCACCAAGGCGCCCCACGAAGGCCGATGGGAGGCCCATCGACGGCACATCGACCTGCAGATGGTTGTGGAAGGTCAGGAGCGTATCGGCTTCGCACCGCTCCATCGGCTTGGGGCCGAACCGTACGACGCCGAACTCGACCTGCTGTGGCTGACCGGGTCGGGCGATCAGCTCCTCTTGCAGCCCGGGGAGTTTGTGCTGCTCTGGCCGGAAGACGGGCACATGCCTGGGCTCATGGTGGACGCTCCCGCGCCGGTCACCAAGGTGGTGTTCAAGATTTTGATCGACAATTGATCTCGGGGTGCCGTGGCAGGCATGTCCCACCGGTGCGAAGCGTGAGGCTCAAGCCTTGGGGAGAGCCGTCAGCACCTGGAGTATGGCTTCCCCGTAGGCCTCGAGTTTCGTCGGACCGATGCCCGGCATGTCGCCGAGATCTGCGACGGATGTCGGCACATGGGTGGCGATCGCGTCGATGGTCTTGTCGTGAAGAATGACATACGCTGGCACGGCCCTGCGCCGCGCTTCGTCACGCCGCCAATCACGCAAAGCCGTGGCAATGGATTCGTTGGTGGTGCCTGCGTGGGAGGCCCCCCGTGGGCTCTTGACGGCTTTCCGGCGTTTCGGGGCTTTCGCTCGGACGGTTGGCACGAGCAGGGCCAGTGACGTTTGTCGTCCAGCCATGATCTCGCGCCCACGCGCGGTCATCCGCAAGGTCCGATAGAGGTCCTGCGAACTGATGAGCGCGCCGGCGCCCTCAAGCGCGTCGATCCACTTTTCGATGATTTTCGGATCGTGACCGGCGAGGAGACCCGTCGTCGACAGCGAGAGCAGAGCCTCGGGAAGATCGTCGGTCACGCCTGCCAGCATTGCTGCGAGTCTTCGACGTCCCCAGCGCTCTCCACTGCGCGCGATGCCAGACAGAATCTTGCGAACAAACAAGAGCTGCTCGTCGGTCAAGTCAGCGCGATTCAGACAATTGCCGCAGGATTGGCAGTCTGCACCCGCATCCGGATCACCGAAGTACCCCAGGATCGTCATTCGCAGACAGCCGGAGCCGTCGGCGTACGAGACCATGCGTTTGAGCTTCAGGTGTTCGAGCGTGCGGCGATGGTCTTGTTCCTCCAGCGTGTTGTCGTGTTCCCGACTGTCTTCGTCCCCACGTTTGTCGATCAGAAATTCCCGTGTCTTGACGTCCACGTAGTTCCACAGCAGGGTGGCGACTGCAGGGCGGCCATCGCGGCCCACTCGCCCGACCTCCTGGTAGTACGCCTCGACGGACCCCGGGAGGTCTTTGTGGACAACCACCTCGAGGTCTGGGCGGTCGATGCCCATGCCGAACGCGTTTGTGGCACAGACGGCCTGTAGCGAGCCGTCCGCGAAGGCCTCTTGTACCCGCGTCCGCTCTGCGTCGCTCAGGCCTGCGTGATATGCGGCGCCAGCAATGCCGGCCTCGACCAGCGTCGCGGCGGCATCCTCCGCGCTTCGCCGGGTGGACGCATACACGAGCGCTCGTTTTGAACCGACCAACTCAGGCAGGAGCACGCGCTTTTCGCGGTCACCGGAGACCGGCCTCACTCGCAGCTCGATATTCGGCCGGTCGAAACCCGACACAAAGACCTGCGGTTGATCCATGCCGAGCAGCCCGACGATATCGTCGCGCACCTCAGGCGTGGCGGTGGCCGTGAACGCCAGCACCGGCGGACGCTCGGGCGCCCCGTCACTGCGATTGCATGCCGCGGCGGCGTCGGCGAGCCTGCGGTAGTCGGGCCGGAAATCATGGCCCCACTCCGAAACGCAGTGAGCTTCGTCCACGACAAAACGTGCGATCGGCCAACTCTGCAGGGCCGAGACGAAATGGTCTGACGCGAAGCGCTCTGGCGCGACGTACAACAGTCGCAGTGCCCCGGTGTGGGCTCGTCGCAGGACGTCCCGACGCTCGTCCGGGGTCTGGGAGGAGTGCAGCGCGGCCGCTCCAATGCCGCGTCTGACCAGCTCGTCGACCTGGTCCTTCATCAATGAAATCAGCGGAGACACCACCAGAGTCAGGCCGGGGAGGGCCAGCGCTGGGAGTTGAAAACACAGTGACTTGCCGGCTCCTGTCGGCATAACGGCGAGCACGTCCGTCCCTGCCATGACAGCCGCGACCACGGGAACCTGAGAGGGCCGCAGTGAGGGGTGACCAAAATGGTGGTGGAGCAAGTCGGCGATCGCGGGCGAGTCTGGCATGAAGCGTTCTACGAGTGTGGCAGATTGGTGGCGGGTCTGTGAACTTCTGGTACGCCCAACGCATTTGGCGTTCATGGCAGGCGCCATTGGACTAGGCTGGCGTACATGGACGCGCCTGCTGCCCTGGTCGTGGAAGACGAGCCGCACATTCGTGAACTCGTGACGCTCCATCTGAGTCTCGAAGGCCTTGGGGTGACTCAATGCGCCGATGGCGAAGAGGCACTCCGCCTGGCGACCACCGAGACCTACCAGGTGATCGTCCTCGACTTGATGCTGCCCAAACTCGATGGACTGACGGTCTGTCGGGCGATTCGCCGCAGTTCGCGTAATTCGGATACACCGATTTTGATGTTGACCGCGCGCCGGGAAGAGACCGACAAGGTGTTGGGGCTCGAAAGCGGTGCCGACGACTATCTGACGAAACCGTTTGGAGTCCGCGAACTGGTCGCCCGGGTCCGCGCGCTGATGAGGCGGCCGCGGCAGCGGTTGGCCGAGGGCGTTGACGGCGTGATTGAAGTAGGAGATCTGCGCGTTGATCCTGCCAAGCGGCAGGTGACGATTGCGGGACGCGCGACCGAACTGACCCCGCACGAATTCGAGGTGTTGTTGCTGCTGGCGTCACGACCAGGCGTGGTGTTCAGTCGACAGATGTTGCTCAACAAGGTGTGGCGGGAGGACACCCACGTCACCGACCGCAGCGTGGACACGCTCATCAAGCGGCTCCGTCAGAAAATTGAGCCTGACAACGAGTCGCCCTCCCGGATCCTGACGGTCTGGGGCACGGGGTACAAGTTTACTGATGCCTGATCCTGTCTGGTATCGCAGCCTGTACTGGCGCATCGCCCTCGGGTTCGTGGCCGTGCTTGCCGTCCTGCTTTCCGTGCAGGCCGCAGTGTTTCTGCTGGTCACCGGGCGGACCGCCGCCGTGTGGCCTGGTCGATCCCCGGCCGAATACGCCCAACTGATTGCGTCGGACCTCTCCATCGTCATGGCGGAGCAACCGGCGAGAGACCTTGATGTGTACCTGAACGAACGGTACCCCGGGGCCTATCGGGCATTTCTCGTCGTGACACGCGATCGACGAACGATTTTTGGCAGGCGCATTCCTCCTTCCCCGCTCATGGCGCGGGCGGCCATGGCCTCGTTGCAGGCGGCCGGAGGGCTCGGCGAAGGGGTCGACCCTGGGCGCGGTCGAGGTGGCCGACGTGGCGGAGGCGTCGGTGCTGGTGGTTCCGGTGGTGCCGACGGTAACGCACCTGGCCGGGGTTGGCGAGGAGGAGGTGCGGAGGCCGCTCGATTGACTAGTGCGTTTGCGCCCGTCCGTGTCGCTGGGGTCACGGTGGCCATGGTCGCGGTCTCTCTTGAGGTGCCTCCGCTGTCGTCGACTCTGAGTGAGTTTGGTCCCACGCTCGCCGTGGAAGCGATGGCGGTCTTGTTGTTCGGCGCTGCCGCCTCGGCGTTGTTGGTGTTTCGCCCGGCACGCCGACGGTTGTCTGGACTGCAGTCGGCCGTTCAGGCGTTCGGTAGCGGCCGCAGCGACGTGCGCGCGCCAGAAGATGGCGGAGACGAGGTGGCCCAGTTGGCCCGTTCCTTCAATGAAATGGCCGCCCGACTCGAGGAGCGCGCGAAGGCCCTGGCCGAGGCCGATCGAACGCGGCGGCAGTTACTCGCGGACATTTCCCACGAACTCTCGACGCCGCTGGCGGCGATTCGAGGCTACGTCGAAACCTTGGGGATGCCGGACGTGCCCCTCGACAGCGCGACGCGCGCGCGCTATCTGCGAATCGTCAACGAGGAGGCCGAGCGCCTTGAGCACATGATTGGAGATCTCCTCGACTTGGCAAAGCTGGAAGGCGGCCGTCGGGAATGTGTGACTGAGCCGGTATCGATATCGCAGTTGCTCGCCCGGGTGCAGGAGCGCCACGTTCCGGCGCTGCTGGACCGGAGCATTACGCTCGACATCAGCTTGAGCGACGAGGGCCTTACCGTTGATGGTGAAGCGCCGAGGCTCGAACAGGCGCTTCAAAATCTCGCGTCGAACGCCTTGCGACACACGCCGGAGGGGGGACGGATCCGACTTGAGGCCCACGCCGATGGCCCCGAGGTCGTGATGGTCGTCTCGGACACGGGCTCGGGGATCCCGGAGGAACACCTGGCCCGGGTGTTCGATCGCTTCTACAAGGTCGACATCTCACGCACCGGGACGGCGTCGCCGTCAGGCACCGGGTTGGGGCTGTCGATCGTGCAGGCGATCGTCCGGCAACATCGCGGCAGCGTGACGGCGACCAACGTGCCTGGGGCTGGGGCATCCTTCGAGATTCGCCTCCCCGCCGCGATGGGGCCCCGTTCCGAAATGTGACAAACCGATGGCAGACCGGTGAAACAAACCGGTCGACCCCCGAAGTGGTGAACAGCCGCCGGGATGGCGCCGTATTCCACACCACCATGTCCGAAAACTCCTTCGCGATGAACTGGCGCTCATTCTCAGGGGCATTGTTCGCCTTGGTGGTCGCGGTCGCGTGGCCCTCGATGTCCTCAACGGCCTCCGTGAGCGCCCAGCGGCTTCCGCCCTCCTGCCTCGTGACCGGCAAGGTGGTCAGTGGCACGACGCCGCTGCCAGGGGTATCGGTGACGGCCCGTTCCGGCGAGCGGTTGGTGGCGGCGACCTCTACCGCTGAGGATGGCACCTACAAGATCACGGTGCCACCCTCGGCACAGTACGAGTTGGTCGTTGAGATGACTGCCTTTGGACGAGGTCAGCAGACGGTCGCTGTGGGGGCGGTCCCTTGCGAAGGCAAGACCGATTTCGCGCTCGTCCTCGCGTCCCGTGTCCCGAAAGTGGTGACCGCTGTCCCGGCGTCGGCGCCGGCTGCGCCCGCCCCTCTTGTCAGTCAGGGTGGAACTGGGGCAGGGACATCTGCATCCGGCACAGCTGGACAGCGGTTCTCGACCCTCGCCGTCCAGACCGACGGGACGGCCGCAGCGGCGTTGCAGGTGAGCCCCCCGGATCGACAGACCGAGCAGGCGACGATGGCGTTGCTGCCCCCGGGATTTTCGACCGACCTTCCAAACGAAGCCGTGACCGTGAACGGCCAGATGGCCAGCATTGATCGCGGCTCGCTGAATGATCGTCTTGGTGCCATCAATCGCGGGGAATTCGATCCGGCGACGGGCGAGTTCGCTCCCGGGCAGGAACCCGCGCAGGGGCGTGGCGGGCGTGGTGGGCAGGCGGGCGGACGCGGCGGACGTGGTGGCGGCGTGACCATCGGTGGCCGTGGTGGCCGCGGCCAGAGCCTGTTTCAATTCACGACCAACTACAGCTATAGCGGCTCGGCCCTCGACACCGCTCCGTTTCAGTTGCGGGCAGACACACCGGCGGTGACCACTCCGTATAGCCGGCAGAATTTCGGCATGACGGTGGGTGGCCCCGTGATTATTCCCGGCGTCTACAACGGCACCCGACGCACCACGTTCACATTGACCTACGGTGGCAACCGCGGCGCGAACCTGTTCGACCAATACGCCACCGTGCCAACGGCGGCGCAGCGATCGGGAGATTTTTCGGCCCTGGCCTCTCCGCTGATCGACCCCTCAACAGGGCGTCCGTTCGTCGGCAATCAGATTCCACAGGGACAAATCAGTGCGGCCTCGCAGGCCCTGATGCAGTTCATTCCTCTGCCGAACCTCGATGGCACCAGCCGAAACTTTCACTATGTGACGACGCGCGACTCGTCAGCCGACAACGTCAGCGTTCGCCTGACCCACAACTTTACGCAGCAGGCGGGTCGTGGCGGGGGGCGTGGCGGGGGGCGTGGCGGGGGCGGCGGTGGACTCGCTGTGAACATGACGGCGCAGGTGCAGTATCGCCGCAATGAAAACGAGCAGGCGAATGTGTTGCCGACGCTGGGGGGGATGACCCAGGGCACCACATTGACGATTCCGATCACACTTAATATCTCGAAGAATCGATCGCAGCACGCGATCGGGCTCAACTACTCACGGACCACTTCGTCCACGCGCAACAACTTCGCCTTTGTGAACGATGTGGCTGGCCAGGCGGGGATTGTCGGCGTATCGACCGCTCCGCTGACGTGGGGCGTTCCTTCGCTGTCATTCTCCACATTTTCGAATGTGCGTGACACCACCGCGTCGGCGCGCCACGACACCCGCTGGACGTTGGGCTATGGGTGGACCAAGCCGCTCCGCCAGCACACGTTG
>JABMNV010000143.1 GCA_013203475.1 Acidobacteriota bacterium | reverse complement strand
TTCCACACGCGCCGACTGCTCGAGCCGATTGGCTATGTGCCGGCGGCGGAATTTGAAGCGCGGTCGTATGGGCAGGCCGCAGTGGCCTGACTCAATTAACTCGCCCTCTGACATTCCCGGTACGATTCACTTCGGCCGACGCGTATTTCCTGAACGACCGTGGTCCGCAGATCAGCGACAGACCCGAGGTCGACCCACTCCATGGCTACCGAGCCACGATCGGACTGAGCGTCACCTTCCACTCGACGGGCAACGTCTCGGGTCGATGACAGACTTTGTCGTCACACGCTTGGTACTCAAGGTCGCCCTTGATGGTCAGCACCTCACCCTTGGCGGCTCTGGCGCGCATCTCAGGCGTCAACGCCACCGTCACGTCCATCGCGAGCGTGAACGGCGCTGAATAGACCTGGACGGTCTCGTTGAGCGGCTCAAAGAGGTATGTTGACGCAGGCGGGAACTTCACCTCGTGCGCCTTGAAGGCCGGGTCGTCCGTCAGCTTCAGGCTGATCGGAATGTAGCCCTTCTGGCCGGGCGCGTAGACGTGATTCTTGCCATCTGGCGTCACCGTCGCGGTCAACGTGATTCGATGCCCGACTGCGGCCACCTTGTCACTCGCCTGCAACGCGAGCGCGACATGGGCCCCTCGAACGGTGGTGGGCATGCCGGGTGAGGTACCGGAGAGCTGCTCAAGGATGCTCGTCGCGCTTCGCCGTTCCGTATATGGCTGTTCGAATGCGCGCGAGACGATCGCCCCGTCGGGGTCGACGATGAAGGTGCCTGGATGCGGAATACCCGCGGTGCGGCCCGTCGCCTCCTTGTTCAGAATGCCCCAGGCCGTGATGGTCTTCGAACCTGGATCCGACAGCAGCGGGAATGTGATGCTGTGTCTGTCGGTAAACTCTTTCAGCGTCTCGGCATTGTCGTAGCTGATCGCAACCAGCCCATATCCTTCACGCGTCACGTCTTCAAGATGTCGTTGCAGCTCGACCAGCTGCGTGCGGCAGTATGGTCACCAATCGGCCGAGCGGAAAAACACCAACATGGTGCCCTTCGGCCCAGCGACCGACGAAAGTGTTTGCGGTTGGCCATTCTGGTCCATCAGACGGAACTCCAGGGCTTTGGCGCCTACCTGAGGTCCAAGTGTGTTCACGTCCACCATCTGTTGAGCCTGTTGAGCGACGGCCTGCGGCAGTGCCATCGTGAGAACGACGGCAACAGACGCGGCGCCAACACGAAATCGTTGACTATTTGTCATCCTTTTTTATATTCGGTCTATCCCCGCCAAGAGGTTACACGATTTGACTGTGGCCAAAAGCCTACAATGGGGAGGATGACCAACCCTCTGCAGGAATTGACGTCGATCGAGGACTTTGACCTTGCCGTGGCGGCGTCTGCGACCCGCCCAATCCTCATCTACAAGCACAGCGCGACCTGCGGGACCAGTGCGATGGCGTTTGAGGAGGTCACTGACCTGCTGCAAGGCCCGCCCCTTTCCGTCGATGTCTATCTGGTCCGAATCCAGACCTCGCGCGCCGTATCCAGGGCCGTAGAAACCACCCTGCAGGTCCGGCACGAATCACCACAGATGTTGCTCGTCAGCAATGGCCAGGTGTTGTGGCACGGCTCGCACTACCGCGTGACGGCCAAGTCGATTCAGGCGGCGCTTGTGCAACATCTCACAGTGGTTTCCACCGGCGCGTAGCCGAAATCGTCGCACGGGGGTACGTACTCACGGAAGGCGGCGTTTGGCTAACTTGGCTTCCAGGGCCAAGCCGAGTGCCAATTCGCGTTCGGCTTCGTCGGGCTTGCCCCGCTGCATCAGGACACTGCCGATCACGAAATGGCCCAGGGGTGACGTCTCACCTTCCGGCTCGAGCGCCAACCCCTTGCGGGCATTCGACTCGGCATCGTTGAGCGCACGCCCGGAATCGAGGTACGCCTTGGCGAGATAGAAGAATCCTTCGGCGAAGTTCGCGTTGGCCTCAACCGCCTGTTTGTATGAGGCCATCGCGGCCACCGCCTCCCCCTGTCGAGCCTGCAGGCGCCCGAGATTGAACGCGGCCTTGAACGCGGTGGGATGGAGGTCCAGTTCGGTGCGATACGACGCTGCGGCCGCGCGGTCATCGCCGCGGGCTTCTGCGATCAGCGCGAGATTGAAGTGCGCCAACCTCACGTCCTCTTTCAGGGCCAATGCAGCGCGCAGGTGTCGCTCTGCTTCGTCCAGTTGTCCACGTTGGAACGCCAGCACGCCTGTGGCGACCCGGGCGGAGGCGAGTTTGGGATCGATGGTCAACGCTTCGGCAAACGCGGTGTCAGCGTGAGGCAAATCACCACGGTCCAGATAGATTTCGCCAATCTGATAGCGAACGTAGGCGTTCCTTGGATCGACGGTCACATAGTGTTCGTAGCCGGCCAACGCCGCATCATCCTGGCCCAGGCTGCGATACGCATTGGCCATGTTGATGATGGCCAAGTCGTAGTCGGGCTTCAGGTCGAGGGCCCGTTTGAACTGCGATACAGCCTCCGGAAATTTCCCCGCCTTGAAGTATTCGTTGCCGAGCATGAACCAGGCGTCGATGACGTTGGGATCATCGGCCACGACGCGGTTGAGCATGCTGATGGCTTCGGGCCCCTGGTCCACATTCTTGGCCACGTCGCGAGCCGTGGTCATCAGATTGAACAGGTCGATTTTGTCTTTTGGGTCCGCGCGATCATTGGACGGTTCATTGGAGGTGGCGACAAACGAGCCGACGTACCCCAACGCCGCCAACCGCGCGCGGGTCTCGGGATCAACATCTTCGTTCTTTGGCATGGCCGGCGCCGCAGATGCCATCTCCCGCTTCTGCTCCCGCAGACGCCGCAGCATCGCGTCGGCCACGGACGCCCGCTCGGTGAACAGATTCGTGAGTTCCTTGGGGTCGCGCTCCAGGTCATACAACTCGGGTCTGGGCGCGTCGATCAGCTTGTACCGATCGGACCGCATCGCTGTCAGATCGCTCCAGCCATAGTGATGGAGGGGATACATCGCCTCGCCATAGCCTTCAGTCACCACATCAGAACCTGCCCCCGCCAGCAACGGCGCCAGGCTCACGCCGGCCAGCGAACGAGGGGCGTCCATTTGCAGCACATCCAGCACGGTCGGCATGATGTCCACCGTGCGAACCGGTTGTGCCACGCGGCGCCCCGGCGTAATCGCGCCAAACGGTGCCCGAACAATCAGCGGCACGTGCATGGAACTCTCGTAGACGAAGAACCCGTGCGTCTCCTCGCCGTGTTCGCCCAGGCTCTCGCCATGATCGGCGGTCACGATCACGATCGTCCTGTCGGCCAGACCTCGGTCGCGAAGAAAGGACAGCACGCGACCCACCTGTGCGTCGGTGAACGCGATCGCACCACGGTAGGGGTGCCCGCGGTATTCACTGCGGTAGGGCTCGGGTGACTCGTACGGGGCGTGGGGGTCGTAGAGATGAAGCCACGAGAAGAAACGCTGATCGCCGACGCCCTCCATCCACTTGAGCGCCAGATCCACGACCTCATTCCCGGGACGTTTGACGCTGGCCAGAGACATGGCCTTGACGTCGGTCAGATCAAAATCGTCCTGATAGACCTCGAACCCCTGGTCGAGTCCCCACTTACTGTCGAGCACGAAGGCGCCGACGGTTGCACCCGTCTGAAAACCCTGGGCGCTCAGTACCTCGGCAAGCGTGGTCTGTTCCGGGCCCAGGAAGAACCCCCCGTTGTCCCTCACGCCGTGTCGTGGAGGAAACTGGCCCGTCATGATGCTGCTGTGGGCCGGCAGGGTCAGCGGCGCCGTGGTCATCACCTGCTCAAAGACCACGCCCTCCCTGGCCAATTGATCGAGATTGGGCGTCCGGACGTCCGTCGAACCGTACGCGCCCAGATGATCGGCGCGAAGCGTATCGAGGGTGATCAAGACGACGTTCAATTGCTCCCGGGTGACACCTTCAGGAAGGGGGCCTAACACCACTCCTCCAGTGCCCAACTGAGACTTATTAGGGACTAACCACACTCCTGCCACAAGAACCACGGCAAGTGCGGCAGCAGCCACAATAATCGCCCGTCGTGTCGACGGTGTGGAAGCAGAGGGCATAGGGCCGAATGGTGACCTACCTAAGAGAAGCCGTCAATCGTTGACCCGGACGCAATTTACTTCTGGTGTTCCGATCCACACAGGCGTATATTTTTGAACACTCGCTTACAGAAAGGACATTTCGATGACCCAGATAAGTGGTTTGACCTGCGTCGCCCGTGTCGGCGTGATCACGGCGTTTTTGACCTTGGTTGCCGTGCCCGCAATGGCCGCATCGTCCGATCCTCCAACCGTGCCGTCGTTTTCAAGCCGGTCGTTAGCAGCCATTGTCGCCAAGACTGCACCGCCGTCGGTGTTGACTACGAACCTCGCACCCGAACGAACCAAGAGTTCGCCGCAGACGCCCGCGGCGAGAAAAGGCTCGTTTCTCAAGACCCGGACAGGCCTCCTGGTAATAGGAGTCATGGCGCTGGGTACGGGATACGCGTTGTATTCAGCCAAGAATGACCGCATTCGCGGCTCGATTCGTTAGGAGTGTGCTGACATGAACATAAATAGAGTCTTGAAACGATTGACGATCAGCGCCGTGCTGTTGCTGGCCCTCGCCGTCACGGCGTCGGCTCAGACGCTGACCGGCACGATTGCGGGCCGCGTGCTCGACGCGCAAGGTGGTGCGCTGCCGGGGGTCACGGTGACGCTGGCCAGCCGCACTGGCGAAACCGTGCAGATCACCAACGAGCAGGGCGACTTCCGGTTCCTCGGCCTGAGCACGGGCATCTACGAAGTGCGAACGTCGCTGCAGGGGTTTAAGCCGAGTGTTCAGTCAGGCCTGGACATTACGATTGGCAGGTCGATCGATCTGAAGTTGACGCTGGAGGTGGGCGGCTTGACTGAGTCGATCACGGTCGAGGGATCGTCGGCCAAAGTCGATGCCCGAACGACGGCCACAGACACGAACATCTCGCAGGACCTGCTGTTCAGTATGCCGATATCGAGGGCTAATCCGGCCGTCAGCATGCTCAACTACGCACCCGGTATCAATAGCAGCTCGGCGTTCGGTGGCGCGGCCGGGTCCGCCAACTCGCTGCTGCTCGACGGCGTCGACACGCGCGACCCGGAAGGCGGCACACCGTGGACGTTTTTCAACTACAACATCATCGAGCAGGTGCAAGTCGGCTCGCTGGGTCAATCGGCCGAGTTTGGCGGCTTCTCGGGTGCCGTCATCAACACGGTGACCAAGTCCGGCAGCAACCGTTTCGCGGGGCTTTTTGAGCAACGGTATACGAGCAAGGGTCTGCGCGGCGACAACGTCTCGAGCGCGGTGTCGGCGCTCAATCCCTCGATCAAAGCCACGGGTGTGGACAAGTTGAAGGACTACACCGTGCAGATGAGTGGGCCAATCCGCGAGAACAAGGCCTTCTTTTTTGCCAGCGTACAGCGGTATGCCATCGAGCAGGATCCGGACGGCCCGCGCACACTGCGCACGGAGGTCAGCCCACGATTCAATCTCAAGCTGACGTTCCAGCCGAGCCCATCAGACAACATCGTCATCTCCACGCAGTACGACCAGTACAACCAGGGCGGCCGAACGGGCCTGGGCGGCACCAACGGCACCACTGACGCCCGCGTGGTTCAGCAGGATTCGCCGGAGATGATCTACAACGCGCAGTACCGGAAAGTGATGGGCAACACGGCGTTCTTCGAAGCGAAGTTCATCGGCTACTGGGGCTACTTTGACCTCGATCCCTTGACGCCGACGTCGGCGCGACTCGATGGCGACACGGGCGCATGGTCGGGCGGCGCCGGGTACAGCGCGCAGTATGACCGCACGCGCAATCAGCTGAATGCGTCGCTCTCCAAGTATGCGGAAGCCAAAGGCTCGCACGCCTTCAAGTTCGGGATGGAGATCGAGCGCAGCACGATTCGCAATCGCTTTGCGTACACGGACGGTCTGTTTTTCTATGACTATGGCGGTGCCCCGTACCTGGCGTATGCGTATTCCTATGACGTCAAGGGGCGCAGCGACCGCTTGTCGCTCTATGCCCAGGACCAGTGGAAAGTCGGGCGGTTGACGGCCAATGCTGGCCTTCGGATGGACCACATCACCGGCACCGGAACGGCAGACAGCAAGAAATACTACAACGTGACACCGATTGCGCCGCGGCTGGGTTTAGCCTTTGACCTCAACGGTGACGGCCGATCCGTGCTGCGCGGCTACTATGGCCAGTTGTATGACGGCGCGGTGTTTGCGTCATGGTCGCGCGCTCTGCCTGGCATCAGTGATTTCGTCGGCTTCGAGGTGGCGGGCAACGGTGCACTCACGGAAATATTCCGCGTGCCAGGCGACAGCAAGTTCACGGTCCAAGACGGTCTCAAGCATCCGCGCACCGACGAATTCAGCCTGGCGTACGAGCGACAGGTCGGCAGGACGCTGAAGTTCACAACCACCGTGATCAGACGAAACACAATGAACTTCATCAATTCCACGCTGGTGGACGGCCAGTGGGCGGCGGCTAGTTACACCAACCCGCTGAACAACGAGGCGATGACGATTTATCAATGGGCGAACCGCACGTCCGATCAGAAATTCCAGATCGGAAACGTCGATACTTTTGCCTACAACGGCGCGCCTCAGGCCAACGGCTACCGCCGGTACAACGGCCTCATGTTCGTGCTGACACGGGCCCTCTCGAATCGGTGGCAGGGGCAGGTTTCCTACGTGTACTCGAAGACCACGGGGACCGTCGCCAGCGGAGCCTTCTCTGGGGTGTCAAGCGGACAATTCGAGACACCGAACACGGCCCTGATCAACACCGATGGCCGTGTGGCCCTCGACCGGCCGCATGAACTCAAGGTCTTTGCCGGATACCAGGTGCCCAAGATCGAGGTCTCGGCCAATATCTATTTCAGCGCGCTGAGCGGCACAACCTGGGCGCCGTTCCAGCGCGTGAGCTCAAGCACGTTCAACTGGACTGGCAGCCTGAATCTTCTGCTTGAACAGCAAGGCAGCCGTCGCACCGAGAAACAGCAACTCCTGGACGTGCGATTGGAGAAGGTGTTCAACATCGGCGCCGACCGACTCGGCCTGTATCTGGACGCTGAGAACCTTTTCAACGTCGGCTACGTCAGGTCGGTGCAGGCGCGCAACCCGTCGGTGAGCATCAGCGGCACCAGCGTGATTCTGGGCGGCCCAACCGCCGTCAACGCGGCTCGGCAGTTGACGTTTGGCGTGCGCTGGAGTTTCTAAAGTCACGCGCGGGGGGCGGCAGAGGTCTGCTGCCCCCCGCGAATCCCTCCAGCGGAGTATTGTAATCTTGTCGGCGATGGCGCCGACATTCCAGCCGCTGACCACGTATCAAGAGTACCCCGCTGACGAGATGCGCCACAGGGCCGAGTCGTTTGAGGAGGAGTTGACGCGGCGACGAACGGTCCGCGACTTTTCCTCTCGACCGATTCCGGACGGCGTGCTCGACGCCTGCATCCGAACCGCCGGCACCGCGCCCAACGGGGCCAACCTCCAGCCTTGGCACTTTGTTGTCATCACCGATCCCGACATCAAACGCCAGATCCGCGAGGCCGCCGAGATTGAGGAGCGCGAGTTTTACGAAAAGCGTGCCCCTGCAGAATGGCTTGAGGCCCTCGCACAACTCGGGACCGACGCGAATAAGCCGTTCTTGGAAACCGCGCCGGCCCTGATCGCGGTCTTCGCTGAAAGTTATGGCGTCAAATCCGACGGCAACCGGACGAAGAACTACTACGTGTCAGAGTCCGCGGGCATCGCCACAGGGTTCCTGATCGCCGCTGTGCATCATGCGGGTCTGGTGTCCCTGACGCACACGCCAAGCCCGATGGGCTTTCTCAACGGCATTCTCGGCCGGCCGGTCAACGAAAAACCGTTCCTCCTGCTCGTCGTCGGTTATCCGGCAGCTGACGCGCAGGTGCCGGCCATCACCAAACGCCCGTTGGCCAAGATCCGGACGCTGCGGTAGAGCAGCGCGTGTTTCTCAGTGCACGCTCTGCCACCAGCGTCGGATCACGACGATGACCACCGTCATGACGGCTATCACGAGAGCGAAAGACCAGAGCCGGCTGGCACCGAGTTCTCCTCCGGCGTAACTCCACAGGAATGAAAACGGCAGGATGCCGACGAGCGAGGCGACGGCGTACGTTCGGAAATCCAGTCCCTTCAGAAGACCGAGGGCAAAACTCACGACGTCGGTGGGCAGAGTCACGCGCAGCACGACGATTCCGCCGAAGCCAACGTCCTGGGGTACTTTCTTGGCCACGCGGTCGACCGCGTCCAACGATGTCACGCGCTCCAGGAACCGGCGCCCAGCGCGGGCGATCTGGAACGCAATCAGACAGCCGCCCCACCAGCCCACGCTACTGAGCACGGCGGTCGGCACCACGCCGAAACTGCGCGTCGCCAGGGGCAGCAGCGGCAGTGATGAAAACGGCAGCACCACGCCCGGCGCCGCCAGAAGGACGACATAGACCCCGGCTCCGAGCACCGGGTTCCGTTCAATCCAGACCTCGAGCGACGACGTGTCCCAATCCCACTGCCACACCCCCACAACCACGAGGATGAGCACGATGACGGTCTGTGGTTTCACCGCGAGCAGTTTCAAAAAAACACCAGGTGATAAGGGGACTCAGCCTGTGCGTGATCCACGGCGACGAGCAGGCCGCCGCTCGTCTGTGGGTCGACCAGCAGTTCACCCATTGCTGGGGACAGCTCACGGTCAAAACGTGTCACGGCATCGACCACCTCGTGATGCTCGGCGTTCACGCCCGTGGAAACGCCACGTTCGTACATCGCCAGCGCCTGTGGCAGTTGCGGCAGAGCCGCGGCGTCGATGTGCAGAGACACCCCTGAGCCGCGGGCCATCTCCAGGGCGTGGCCTGCCAGGCCGAAGCCAGTCACGTCCGTCGCGGCGTGTACGCCACCTACGACGGCGCACACTTCCGCAGCGACCTTGTTCAGCGTGCCGGCACTGGCCATAACAGGTGGCCATGGCCGCAGCGTCGACCCAGCCCCTGAGGTTGGCATTGAACAGCACCCCGGTGCCAAGCGGTTTGGTAAGAATAAGGACGTCGCCGGCGCGAGCCCAGGTGTTGCGCCACAGCCGATCTGGATGGACGATGCCGGTGACGGACAAGCCGAACTTCGGCTCCTCGTCCTTCATGGTGTGGCCCCCGACAAGGACGGCGCCGGCTTCAGTGATCTTTTCCAGCGCACCTGCCACAATTCCGGCGAGCACCTCGGGGCCGAGCTTCGACATGGGGAAACCAACCAGGTTCAGGCAGGTCAAGGGTCGCCCCCCCATGGCGTACACGTCACTGAGGGCGTTGGCGGCGGCAATGCGACCAAAGACGACCGGGTCATCCACCGGCGGGGTGATGATATCGGCTGTGTGCACCAAGGCGGTGCCAGCGTCGAGGCGATACACCCCGGCGTCGTCGCCTGTCTCAAACCCGACCAACAGGTTTGGGTCGGTCGTCCTCGGCAAACCGTCGAGCAACTTGGAGAGCCCGACCGGGCTCACTTTTGCCGCTCAACCGCAGGTGCTGGCGAGGCTCGTCAGTGTGTTGCCTTTGTGGAACAGACTCATACGCGAAGAATACCGCGATACGCCAAGTGGCGCGCCATGCTGTAGGCCCCACCGCGAGACTGGGGAGTGACCGCGCACGCCTGTAACGATATGCTTGCTCACTCCGTAGGAGTTGACGATCATGACAAGCTCTCAGTCGCCCGT
This sequence comes from Acidobacteriota bacterium, assembly GCA_013203475.1. Classification (GTDB taxonomy): domain Bacteria; phylum Acidobacteriota; class Vicinamibacteria; order Vicinamibacterales; family SCN-69-37; genus SYFT01. The sequence continues at coordinate 4,587 of JABMNV010000143.1, read as the reverse complement.
ACGATTTGTCCCGTTCGCCGCGTTCCTGGTGTGTGGGATATCTGCAGCAGCGTGTTCCGCCACTCCGCAGGTCGCCGCGCCCGTGGTAGACAACTCGGTGATCGTCAGCGCAACCAGAGCCGCCATTGCAGACGGCGACATTGGGGCCGGCGAGCGCCTGGTCGCGGCCAATGAGGCCGCGTTTGGTGTCTCTCCCCAAATGTTGCTGGCCCAATCGTGGCTCGGCCGAGGCTCGCTCGGCCTGGATCGCCTCGACGACGCCGATCGGTATGCGAGACGAACCTATTCCCAGGGCACCGACCTGCTACGCTCCAGAAGCATGGACGCGGAACCGGGTCTGCCGACCGCGATCGGTGCGGCCATCGAAGTGCTGGCGCAGGCGGGCGCCAGGCGTGGCAATCGCAGCGAGGCGGTCATCTACCTACAGGGCGAACTAAGCAAGTTTGGCTCGACGTCTCTCCCCAAGCGCATCCAGAAGAACATCAATTTGATCAGTCTCGAAGGCCTACCGATCCCGAACCTGGAATCGCGCGAGAGCCTGGGTGACCAACAATTTGAAGCCGAATCGATGACCGGGTCTGTGCACGTCCTCTTTTTCTGGGCGCACTGGTGCGCCGATTGCAAAGCTCAAGGCCCGGTCCTCGAGCGACTCCTGACCCGCTACCAGAAAGACGGGCTCCGAATCGTGGCTCCCACGCAACGCTTTGGTTACGCCGCTGCGGGCGAACCTGCCACGCCGGAAAACGAGTTGGCGTACATCGAAGGCGTCCTGAACACGTCGTATCCGTGGATGGCAAACGTACCGGTGCCACTGGGTGAGGCCAATCATCTCTCGTTCGGCGTGAGTACGACTCCCACGCTCGTCGTGGTGGACCGCGGGGGACTGATTCGTGCGTATCACCCTGGACGCATGGCAGAGGCAGAACTCGACGCGCTCGTGCGTCCCCTCCTCTTTGGCGCTGACGGAACGACTGGAATTCACCAGTAGATCGGCACTTACGTATTGACTTTTTCGGCGCAGAGGCCTAGCGTGAGGCTAGATCCATCGTACGCGTCAATGACAGAGGTTTGGTGGGTCGCCTCGGAACTGGAGGTAGACAGAGATGAACGCTTCTGCCGACGGAACGCCACCGAAGAACGAAGGACGTCGCTGCTCTTAGCCTTTGCCCCTGCCGCCTCCTGGCGGCTGTCGCTCAACGCGACCTTGTGACGCAAGCGGCGGAGCCCAAAGACGTCGCGAAAGGCCATCCTTCATGACGATGAAGGATGGCCTTTCGTTTTTTCGCATTGGTCTACAATCCGCTGTTGAAGTCACTCGTCTTTCTTCTTGCGGTGGGAGCAATCACGGTCTCTGGGTGTCAGGCGGCACGATTTGCCTCGCCGGTCGAGTTGGCCACGTCCGCGGCGGAGTGGCCCTGTCAGGGTCACGCCGAGGGTTCACGTTCACTGAGGACTTCTCCTGTGGCCCGGTGCGGGTCCAGAAGGTCGATCGCAGTTGGACGCGGACGGTTGGCCGACGGACATTTGCGTTGGTCAACAATTGGTTTGCGACCCATGAGTCCTCACAGCGATACGAATTCGAGGTCGCGGGCGCTGAGGGACGGGTGTGGGACGGCCAGTTCTCGGTGACTGCGGGCGTCAGTCAACTGCAGATTCGCGAGTTCCTGCTCCGTGACTTCACGATCGACCTTGAGAACACGAACCTCCTGATCGGCCTGATGTCGAGCCTCGAGACCGGCGCCACGTGGAAGCTTGTGCTCGCCCGCCCATCAGGCGACGCGTTGATGAACGGCACCCTGACGGACGGCACTCGCACCATCGACATCGAGGGCAGTCGTCGAGTCGCCAACTCCTCACTGCCGATCTCAGAGGCCAGCGGGTACACGTTCCTGCAGAACGGACGAGCACTGGTGGCGGTCGAGGTGATCAACGCGGGGGCGATGTGGGTGCTCCGGGCCAGCGATCCCGAACTGCGCGATGTGTTGACCGCAGCCTCGGCGGCCCTGCTGTTGTATCGCGACCTGACGACGCAGTAGCGCTGTTGTCAACCGCGCGTGACGTCGGTCGTTCCTTCGCGCTCCCGCTCGCCAGACAGCACCGGTGTGAGGCGTTGTAACCCGTCAGACGTCTGACACGAACTGACAGGGGAGCGGCCAGCAAGGCCGTCCAACACGACAGACCACTTTCTTAGGGAGAACACGACACATGAACCTCAACAAGCGCCTCTTCATCGCCTCGGCCCTTGCGGCCGCCGTCAGCGCCCCGGCCGTCTTCGCCGCCGCCTCCATGACCTCTACGTCGCAAGAACCAGCCTTCAAGGCTGAGAAGTGTTACGGCATCGCCAAGGCCGGCAAGAACGACTGTGCCTCCACCGGGAACAGCTCCTGCGCGGGCACCTCAAAGCTCAACGGCGATCCCAATGCGTGGCTCTACGTGGCCGAAGGCTACTGCGAGCGCATCGTCAACGGCAGCAAGACGCCGAAGTCCTAGTCGCGGATCGAAATAACTCATGGGTGGTCAACACATGACAGCACTGCAACCGCACGTCGTCGGCGCTGGCATCGGTCTCAGGCTTCCGCACCTGACCGAGGTGGTGGCCACCCACCCTTCTGTGCCTTTCTTTGAGGTGCATCCGGAAACGTTTCTGGCCAACCCCCACGCGACGGAGTTACTGGCAGAAGTGGCGCGTCACTATCCCGTCTCCGTACACACGGTCGGTGTGTCCATCGGCAGCGCAGGGGGCGTTGACCGTGCGCACATGGCACGAGTCAAAGCTCGTTGACCTCATCGACCCGGTGCTGTTCTCCGGCCACGTGGCCTGGTCCACTCACGACGGTGAGTATCTCAACGATCTGCTCCCCTTGCCCTACAACGATGAGTCGTTGCGAACGTTGGTGGAACACATTTCGATCGTCCAAGACACATTTGGGCGACCGTATCTTCTCGAAAACCCTTCAAGCTACGTCGGCTTCGGATCGTCAATGATGACGGAACCTGAATTCTTGAGTGCGCTCGTGGCCAGGACCGGCTGTCGCCTGTTGTGCGACGTCAGCAATGTGTACCTGAGCGCGCACAACATGGGCTTTGACGCCCACGCCTATATCGATGCGCTTCCAGTTGACGCGATCGCGGAACTCCACCTCGGCGGCTTTGAGGCCGAAGACGAAGAGGGCACAGCTGGGCAGACCGTGTTCGTCGATACGCACGGAACGCCGGTCGCGGATGGCTCGTGGCAACTCTATGAATACGCCGTCTCTCGCTTCGGCGCGTTGCCGCCGCTCATCGAACGAGACAACGAGATCCCCGACCTCGCGGCCCTGATCGCCGAGAGCAAGATCACCCGCGCATACGCCGCGCGCGGCCTGGAACGGGCGCATGCCAGGGCTGTCGGACACGCAACGCCTCGTTCGCCACGCCATCATAGATTCGGCGTTCGACGATGTGCGGCCAGTGCTCACGGGTGGGAGTGATCCGACTCAGCGACTCGCCATTCATCGGCGACATTTCCATGCGAGTTTGACCGAATCGATTCGGACGCGTTTTCCGGCCACGGCCTGGCTCATTGGCGACGAGGCCCTGACCCACGCCGCTCAAGCCTACGTCGCCGCGCATCCGCCACGAGTCTTTTGTTTGGCGGAATTCGGGCACGACTTTCCCCCGTTCCTCGCTTCGCAGACCAGCCAGCGACATCTCCCATACCTGGAAGACTTCGCCACGCTGGAGTGGCATCTCGGCCTGGCGTCCGTCGCAGTCGATGCGCCGCCTCTGGCGCCGGATGTGCTGGGTCAGCTTGCCCCTGAGGACCTCGCCGCCGGCACCTGTCGACTGCAGCCTGGCGTGGTGTATCTCACGACGATGTTTCCGGTCGACGAGTTGATGCGTGCGTACCTCACAGACCAGGTGCCTGAGCGATTCGAGATGGCCGCCTCACAGACGCATATTGAAGTACGCGGCACTCGCGGCGACATCCAGTTCATTCGCCTGGAGCGAGGGACGTGGCATTTCAGGCGACACTTGCAGTCCGGCGCCTCGATCGAGGCCGCAGCCGAGCAGGCACTCGAACAGGACTCTTCGCTCAATCCAGGCCATGCGCTCGTGGAACTGATTCACAGCCGCCTGCTGACTCACATCTCTTCTACCCAAAGGAATCTGCGGACATGACGCTATCCGAACGCCTGCGCACGCTCTATCAACGCCTCGAACACATTCCACTGTCGGCCCTCCTGCTCGCACTGCGTGTCGGCGTCGGCACCCGGTTGGCGACGCTGCCGCTGTTTGGCATGCTGCTGGTCATTCAGACGTTTGTGTATCCCAACGCGTGGTCTGACCATTTGTTCTGGGCGGGTTCACTGGCCATCATTCTCTCGCGTGGTCCCGGCGTGTTCTCACTCGACCACCGGATCGCCCGACGCATGTGGGGCAACCCCCCGCGATAGCGGTGACCGACCGTCAGGCCGGTGGGACGTCCGTCTTCGAGAAGTCCTCTCCGACAAACAGCAGCGTGTCGCGCGCCGTCTGCGCCGTGGCGTAGGCCAGGCAGTCTCCGTAGTTCAACGCGGCGGCGTGGCGCCCGCGACCGAACCGCCG
>JABMNV010000142.1 GCA_013203475.1 Acidobacteriota bacterium | reverse complement strand
CAGGGCATCGAGTTCGACTACTGCTGCTGCCACGCGGCGTTTGCGCTGCGTGATCAGGGCTACGAAACGGTGATGATCAATTGCAACCCCGAGACCGTGTCGACAGATTACGACTCGGTGGATCGTCTCTACTTCGAGCCGTTGACCTTCGAGGACGTCTCGGCGATCGTGGCACGCGAGCGGGCCGCGGGCGGCGATGTGGCCTGCGTGGTCCAGTACGGAGGGCAGACCCCGCTGAAGTTGGCCCGACGCCTGGAGGCCGCGGGCATCCGCATTCTTGGCACGACGCCGGACTCGATTGACCTCGCCGAGGATCGTGAGCGCTTCTCGAAACTGCTGTGGGAACTGGGCATCCCCCAGGCGGCCAGCGGCATGGCGCACACTGAGGAAGAAGCGCGAACGGTGGCGACCGGCATCGTCTTCCCAGTGATTGTGCGGCCCTCGTATGTCCTCGGTGGCCGCGCCATGGCGATTGTCTATGACACCGGTTCGTTAGACCGCTATATGAGGCACGCGGTCCAGCTGTCGCCGGAGCATCCGATCCTCATCGACAAGTTCCTCGAAGACGCCACAGAAATCGATGTCGACGCGCTGGCTGACGACACCGGGGCCGTCGTCATTGGTGGCATCATGGAACACATCGAGCAGGCGGGCATTCACTCGGGTGACAGTTCGTGTGTGGTGCCGCCGTTTCAGTTGAGCGAGAAACACGTCGGCACCATTCGTGACTACACGCGTCGGGTCGCTCGTGCGCTGAAAGTGATCGGCCTGATGAACGCGCAGTTCGCGGTCAAAGATGACGTGGTCTATGTGCTGGAGGTGAATCCACGCGCATCACGGACGGTGCCGTACCTGTCGAAGGCGACGGGCGTTCCGCTGGCCAAAGTGGCGGCCAAGATCATGGTCGGCAAGTCGCTGGCCGAACAGGGGTTCACCGAGGACCTCACCGTCGCCGGCGTCTTTGTCAAGACGCCCGTCTTCCCGTTTGTGCGGTTCCCGGGTGTCGACACGCTCCTTGGGCCGGAGATGAAATCCACCGGCGAAGTCATGGGCGGCGCTGAGACCTTCGGCGTGGCCTTCGCCAAGGCGCAGATGGGCGCAGGCCAACACCTGCCGCAAGAGGGCACCGCGTTTATCAGCGTCAACAACCTGGACAAAGCCAACGTGGTACCCATCGCCCGCGGTCTTGCCGATCTGGGTTTCACAATCATGGCCACCCGCGGTACGGCCGTCTACCTGCGTGCGCACGGGATCGACGCTGAGATTGTGTTCAAGATCAACGAAGGCCGGCCACACGTGGGCGATGAAATCGTCAATAAGCGCATCTCACTTGTCATCAACACCCCGCTGGGCCGGGAGTCGTTTTTCGACGACCGCACCGTCCGCCGTGCCGCGATGTTGCAGGGGATCCCGGCGATCACGACCCTCACCGGGGCTTCCGCAGCCGTCAGTGCGATCAGGGCCCTTCGCACGGAAGGGCTGACCGTCAAGTCGCTGCAGGAATACCACCAGAAAGGTGGGGAGCTGGGGAAGTGAGGAGCTGGGGAAGTGAGGACGTGGGGAAGTTCATTGCCCATGTCTGGAGAGTGGGGAATCGGAGTTCCCCCTGGGCTTAGTCATGGTGTCACTCGACGATCTTCCGATTGAGGAGCGCTTTGTGCGCGCCTCGGGCCCCGGCGGGCAAAATGTCAACAAGGTCTCGACCGCCGTGGAGTTGCGCCTCGATGTCGCCCGAGCTGACCTCCCGGTCGGGTTAAAAACGAGATTGAGGGCCCTGGCCGGCAGGCGACTGACGGCGGAAGACGTACTGGTCATCGACAGTCGTGAACATCGGACGCAGGGGCAGAATCGGGAGGCGGCAAGGGCGCGCCTGCAGGCAATTCTCGACCAAGCCGCTGTACGCCCCAAGTCGCGACACAAGACCAAACCCACCAAGGGGTCCAAGGAACGCCGCCTCGGCGAAAAAACCCTCCGGGCCAAGGTGAAGCAGAGACGAGGGAAGGTCAGAGAAGAGTAACCTCCCCATCTCCCCATCTCCCCACGTCACCAATCTTGCATCTCATTCATGCCATGTCCTTCGGACTGGTGCTGTCTTTGGTCGGCGTTGTTGGCGTGGCGCTGGGTGTGGTGGGTCCCTGGTTCAGTGTGGCCGGTGCACTGGCGACGGCCCTGGGGCTGGCTGCGTGTGCTCTGGCAGCTGGCCGAGGTCTCCCTCGCACGCGGCGATTCCTTCTGTGGGGCACATTGGCCGCGCTGGCGTTGGCCCACGGTGCCCAGGCGCGCGACCGGGTGCTCAATCCGGACATCAGCTGGCTTGAGAGCGCTGAGGGGGATCCATTTCCTATTGAAGGGACGTTGCGGCGCGATGGAGTCGTCACCGAGTCAGGTGTCCGCCTGGATCTGGATGTCACCCGTGTACGCCCCACCGGCGTCTGGTTGCCCGCCGATCTTCGTGTGATGGTGTCGGTCGGGGGCGAATTGGCCCTGGCCCAAGTCGGTACGTGGACGGCCGGGAGCACCGTGCGGCTGCCAACGCGCCTCCGTATCCCCGCTGTCACCCGGAACCCAGGCTCACCGAGCGTCCGCTGGCAAGTGCTGACCCGGCCCAATCAGGCGATCGGTTCGACCAAAAGTGGCGCGCTCGTGGAGGCGACGCCCGGCGCTCCGTGGCATCAAGCCGCTGCCGCCGTGCGCGCCCATGTGCGTCGGGTCGCGAGTCGATGGCTTACCCCCCTTGGCGCCCAGACCAGCGCCGTGGTTGCGGCAATTCTGATCGGTGACCGGGCCGGTCTCGATGGTGACGTCGTGCGTCGCCTGCAGAAGGCGGGCACGTTTCACGTGATCGCCATTTCGGGAGGCAACGTCGCGATGCTGACCGTGCTCGGCTTCTTCATGCTGCGGTTAATGGTCCGTGGTGAACGTATCCCCACCGTCGTTACCCTCGTGCTCGTGCTGGCGTACGGCATGGTGGTCGGACGCGAAGCCTCAGTGGTCCGGGCGGTGCTGGCGGCGTCGCTGTATCTGAGTTTGCGCCTCACCGCACTGGTGCCAAGTGCCATCAATGTGCTGGCGGTGACGGCGCTCCTCTGCGCGCTGGCGGACCCGATGGTGGTGGTGGACGTCGGCGCGTGGTTGTCGTTTGGTGCCACTCTCGGGTTGATCGTGATTCTGCCGCGCCTGATGGCGCTGGGCACACAGGGCCCCAAGACTCAAGTCCCGTGGCGGATTGTACGTGGACTCTTCCTCGCGACGTTGTCCGCAGAGATCGCGATCATGCCGATGGCGGCCTCCGTGTTCATGCGCGTGGGTGCGGCTGGACTGTTGCTGAACTTCGTCGCGATTCCTGCGATGACCATCGTGCAAATCTCCGGATTGGTCTTGTGTGTCGTTGCCGTTGGATGGCCGGGTGGGGCCGCGCTGATGGCGTCGGTCGCTCACTGGGCGACGACCGTGCTGATCGGCTCGGCGTCGGTGGTCGATATCGCGCCTTGGCTGTCGTGGCGCGTGCCCGCGCCTTCGATTGGTTGGGTGCTCGCGTACTACGCGGCCCTGATCCTGTCACTGGCGTGGCGAGGCCGTCGTTCAGTCACACGCTCGGCCGCGGCTCTTGCCGTGGTGTGCGCACTGGTCATCAGCGCGGACCCACTGGCGATCCTGCGGAGACCCCCAGCGGGGTGGCTGCGCGTCACGATGCTCGACGTTGGGCAGGGTGATGCGATCAGTCTGCAGCTGCCGGACGGCCGACGAGTGCTGGTGGACGCCGGCGGTTCGATAGGCACGTTCGACGTTGGAGGCCGAGTGGTCACTCCAGCCCTGATGGCGCTGGGTGTACATCGACTCGACTGGCTGGCCCTGACACACGGAGACATCGACCACGTCGGCGGCGCCCGCCGCGTGGCCGACGACATGCGCCCCATCGAAATGTGGGAAGGGGTGCCAGTGCCGCTCCACGTGCCTCTGTTGGACCTGCGGCGCGATGCCCACCGGCGCGGTGTGGCCTGGCGTCGTCTGCGCGCAGGCGATCAGGTTGAGTTGGGCCCCGTGATGCTCGACGTGCTTCACCCGCCGGTGCCGGATTGGGAGCGGCGGAAAGTGCGCAATGATGACTCGCTGGTCCTGCAGTTACGATTTGGTCAAGTCGAGATCTTGCTGACGGGTGACGCCGGCCCGGAGTTTGAGTCGACGTACATGGCCGATGACGAGCGACCTCCGATCCGTGTACTGAAGGTGGCGCACCATGGCAGCCGGTCGTCGTCCACGTCGGCGTTTCTCGACCGATATGCGCCGTCGGTCGCCGTGGTATCGGCAGGGCAGAACAACCTGTTCGGACATCCGTCGCCCCTGGTTCTGGATCGACTGCGGCAGCACTCCGTCAGTGTGTTCCGCACCGATCGTGAGGGTGCGGTCGTTATCGAGACCGACGGACGCACACTCCGCGTCCAGACGATGACGGGCCGGGCTTTGACCGTGACGGCGCAAGTAGCGTCCGGTTCTTGGTCGGCGACTTCGGCGCGTTCGACGAGGGGACGGTGAATCTGAGCGATGGCAACGGCAGCGCGGAGCGCTTCGACGGCGTATTCGTCTCTGCGGGCCTGCTCTCGGTGCCGCGTACGCCGCCAAGTCTCGGGCGGCTGGTGCAAGCCGCAGACGTGGTGCCTGGCGCTCCGAAGGTCGTGCTGCTCGGCCATGCCGTCTGGAAGAATCGCTACGAGGCTGACCCGACGATCGTTGGCAGGCAAGTGCGCGTCAACGGCCAACTCAGCACCATCATCGGCGTGATGCCAGAGGGGTGTGAATTCCAGACCGCCGGTGCGCTCTGGGTGCCACTTTCGCTAAGCACCGATTCTGAAACGCGGACGACGACCACGGGAGTGCGATTCGCAAGTGTCGCCGTGCGAGCGAGTGGAGCACCCATGGCCTTGGCATCGGACGTGCGCCGGGAGATTGGTGCCGTGGACGCTGACCTGCCGATCTACTGGGTGCGCACGATGGAGGAATACATCGCCCAGGATAATTGGCATTACCAGGTCTTCGGCACCCTGGTCACGGCCTTTGGCGCGGCGGCCCTGTTTCTGGCGACGATTGGCCTCTATGGTGTGATGGCATTATCTGTGACCACCCGTGTCCAGGAAATAGGCGTGCGCCTGGCGCTGGGGGCGAGTGGTGGCCAGGTGATGCGCATGATCGTAGCGCTCAGGGCTTGAGTCGTCGGGCGCGTTTGACGCGCTGCCACGCGCGTTCCATGTCCTCGGTGGTGGCCTCGTGTACTGACGAGCCGCGGCGTTCCAGGTCGGCTTCCACCGCGTCGAAGCGTGTGGAAAATTTCTCGTTGGCCGCGCGCAGGGCGGCCTCAGGTTCGATGTTGAGCTTGCGCGCGAGGTTGGCGATCGTAAACAGCAGGTCGCCGAGCTCATCGGCTGCGCGTTCAGGACTCTGGGTCAGGGCCTCTCGCAGTTCACGGACTTCCTCGTCAATCTTGTCGATCACGCCGTCGGTCGTCGGCCAGTCGAAGCCCACGGCCGAGACACGTGTGCCGATTTCGTACGCGCGCAACAATGAGGGCAGCGTCTTTGGCACGCCCGTCAGCAATCGCTTCTTCGCACCCACATCCCCTTGTTCGTCCGCTTTGATCTGTTCCCACTGCGTCAGCACCGCCGCAGCGCTCTTCGGCCGTGTGGTCTTGCCCTTCTTGCTGCGCGGCAGCGGACGTCCTGACGCGGTGAAGACGTGGGGGTGTCGGCGAATGAGTTTGGCCGCGATCGCCTCAAGCGAGTCGGCCATTTCGAAGCGTCCAGCCTCGGTCGCGATTTGGGCGTGGAAGACGACCTGGAAGAGCACGTCACCCAGTTCGCCGGGCAGCGCGTCGATGTCACCGCGGTCCAGCACCTCTAGAGCCTCGTAGGTTTCTTCAAGGAGAAAGGGGCGCAGCGACTGGTGGGTCTGTTTGCGGTCCCAGGGGCACCCGTGTTTCGACCGGAGTGTGGCCATGATCCGAACCAGGCGAGACATCGCTCGTCCGGCACGTTGCGCCCTGGCGTCGAGGGAAGTGGACATGGGGTCATTGTTATCCATTGGTGTCCATCTCGACTGGACCAATGGCACCAGCCTTGCCGGGATGAGATAATCGCCGGGCCGTTAGAGAGCACGCATGTCCAAATTCCTTGACCTCTTTGAACCAATCGCGCCGGCGCTCTTGTCAGTGGCCCTCGTCGTGGTTCTGTCAGTGCTGTTCCTGACGCTGGCCCACTGGCTGCTGTTTGTTCGCAAGCTGGGGACGCTCAAGACGCTGTCTCGTCAGATTGTCATGTTGACAGTGACACTTGTCGGGGTCGCTGCGATGATTGTGGCGTTGTCCGTGAACCCTCAGACTCAACAGACGGCGGCGATCTTTGTCGGGTTGCTGGGCCTGGCGTTCAGTGTGGCCATGACCGTCTCATCGACGACGTTCATGTCAAACGCGATGGCCGGTCTGATGCTTCGAGCGGTGCGGAATTTTCGGACTGGTGATTTTGTGCGGGTGGGGGACTACTTCGGCCGGATCACCGAACGCGGAATATTTCACGTTGAAATTCAGACTGAGGACCGCGATCTGGCCACCATTCCCAACATGTATCTGGTTTCTCAGCCGGTCAAGGTGGTACGCGAGTCGGGCACCATTGTGTCGACCGAGTTGTCTCTCGGATACGACGTGCCGCACGACCAGGTGGAAGCGCTCCTCCAGAAGGCGGCGCTGGCCGCCGGGCTTGAGAAACCGTTCGTCCATTTGTTGAGCCTGGGGAATTTTGCGATCACGTATCAGGTGGCTGGGTTTCTGTCGAAGGTGGAGCACCTGTTGAGTGTGCGGTCCAGGCTGCGGGGATTCGTACTGGATACCTTGCACGAAGCCGGCATCGAAATCGTGTCGCCCTCATTCATGAACCAGCGCCAGTTATCAGAACATGACGCCGTGCTGCCTGACCGAACGGCAGGGGCGTCGAGCCCTCGCCCGTCCCGCTCGTCGGCACCAGAGGATCTGATGTTCGACAAAGCGGACAGGGAACAGCACCTCGAGTCGCTGCGCACTGAACAGGCCTTGCTGGTTCAACAGCTTAAGGATCTCGAAGGCCAGGTCCAGTCCGCTGAAGAGGGCGAAGGCGTCCGTCTGGAGTCCGAGCTGCAGCGTCTTTGTGCACGGGCCGACTTTGTCGAAACAACCTTGCGCGGGGCCGAGGAACACGAGGGCGGATGAACGTCCTGTTTCTCGGCACGGGCACTTCTCATGGCGTGCCGATGATTGGGTGCGACTGTGGGGTGTGTCGGTCGACAGACGCACGCGACAAACGGTTGCGCCCCTCCATCTATCTGGAGCTTGACGATGGCGTGAAGGTGTTGGTGGACACCACCCCTGACTTGCGGCAGCAGGCGCTGACGCATGATCTGCGGCAGGTGGATGCCGTGTTGTACACGCACTCGCACGCAGACCACGTGCTTGGTCTTGACGAAGTGCGGCGCTATAACCACATGTCCAAGGCGCCGATGCCTCTCTATGGTGACGCCGCCACACTGGCAGACCTGCGGCGCATGTTCGCCTATGTGTTCGAGCCTGCGTCGCAGAAGAGCGGCGGCGTCCCGCGCCTGTGCCTGAGCACGATCGTTGGGCCCTTTTGCCTGGGGACGACTGAAATTCAGCCGCTGACCCTGTATCACGGCGGGCGGCCGGTGTTGGGATTTCGCATCGGCAGGTTCGCCTACCTGACCGACTGCAACAGGATTCCGGACGAGACGATGGCGCAGCTTGAGGGGCTGGAGGTGCTGGTGCTCGATGCGCTGCGGCGGAAGAAGCACCCGACCCATTTTTCACTGGATGAGGCCGTGGTGGTGGCCAGGCGGGTGCGTGCGCGTCAGACCCTGTTCACGCACTGTTGTCACGATCTGGGCCATGCCGAGACGTGTGCGTCGCTTCCCGAGGGCATCACACTGGCATACGATGGTCTGCGAATCGCATGCACGTAGCGCATTTTCCCAACGACCAGCGTCCCCGCTGGCACGCCCCGGTTGCCGCGCTTGGCAATTTTGACGGCGTGCACCGT
>JABMNV010000141.1 GCA_013203475.1 Acidobacteriota bacterium | reverse complement strand
CTCGGCCCCCTCGGCCACCACCGCGTCCGCCGCCACCGCGTCCGCCGCCGCGTCCACCGCCAGACGCGCCGGCACTGGCTGAAACGCCTGGAAGCGACATGGTGCGTGTGAACCGCACGTCGTAGTAGGAACAGCCTGCGCGCTTGCACTCGTCAAGCACGATGTCGGACAGGCCTTTGAATCGGGACTGCATCACACGTCCAGGCGACTGTGCGAGCAGCTCGCCAATGAGATCGCTCGACGCGAGGACAATGCCGGAGGCCGCGGCGGCCTTGATAAACGTACGTCGTGTGGGTGCCATGATCGTTTCCTGTTGCGCTTAGACCGCCGGCGAGACGGACGTCATATAGAAGTCTTCGATGCGAACCGGCGGAATCAGGCCCGAGCCGCTACCGTCATACGACTCCCCCATGTGCATCGGTACGGGCTTGCCGACCAGCGACACGTTGTTGTACCCGACCAAGGGCGACATGTTCCATCTGAAGTTTTGCACGGGCCTGGTAATCTCTCCGTTCTCAACCAGGAACAGACCATCGCGGGTCATCCCGGTGTTGAGCAACGTTTGATTGTCGACACCGCGGATGTACCAGAAGAAGGTCACCAACAGGCCGCGCCGTGTCTGCTTGATCATGTCCTCAGTAGACAGGTCTGAGCCGCCCATCGACACGCTCATATTGACATTGGCTCTGGGGCCGTTGGGGCCGCCTGCCACATTCTTTAGAACGCCGTTCTCCGCCCACGTCACCGGCTCGGCTGGAGTAAAGTCAGGCATCATCGTCGTCTGACGGAGGATGGGATTGCCCACGTCGCTCTTGAGCGTGAACAAGTCGCCCAGAATCTTGTCGCCAGGCTTCTTGCCCTCCATGAAGGGCAACGCGCCGCCGCCACCTCCACGACCGCCACCGCCGCCGCCAAACTGGCCGCCGCCGCCAGGCTGGTTGAAGATGCGGGTCGCAAGCGACAGGAACCGCGCGTTCGCGCGCGGCTCAAGAATGACCGTGTATCGGCCGGGCTCGAGTGCCTGCGCGTTTCGACTTTTGAGCGCCTTGCCCGCGGCCACCTCCGTCAGCGCCACCGGGTCGATCATGCTAACGTCCTTGATCCCCGTCGTGCCGGCCCAGCCAGAACCACTACCATCGGGCATACGGCACGTGAGAATGAACGCGGTTTCCGCGTAGGAGTAATACGCGAACAGGCCATTCGTATTGGCGGTGCAATCAGTCTGATACGTCTTCGGGATGTAGCCGGACCCAAGCACGCCGAGTTTTTCGCAAATGTCGGCGCTGGTCTTGACCATCATCGCGCGCTCGCGCGGCCCGAAATTCACCGCGCTGGGCAGCGCCGCGTCCACGGGCAGGTACTCCTGGGCCCCGAGCAACGGTCGGAGGTTGGGCGAATCCTCAGCCGCGTTGGCATCGGTGGTGGCCTCAGCAAGGGCTTCCTTCAACCCGGCATCGGTGAAGTCACGAGTGAAGGCACTGCCCACCTTCGAGCCGATGCGCACATTAATCGTGAGCTGCCGGTTGTACTGGATCAGGTTGGTGGTGATGGTGGAGTTCGCCCACCGCGTGCCGGAGCGCTCGCTGCCGACCAAGGCCACCTCCACCTCGTGGCCGTCCGCCATGTTGAAAATCTTGTCGGTGATGGCTTTGACTTCATCGCGTGAGTACATGGTTCGGGAAGGCTACACAAAAAACACTTCAGCGTCACGACGTCGTCCGTTTGACGACTGCGCTCACCCGCGGCCGCGCCTTGCTCCGGACTCCGCGGCCGTCGGGTGCAGCGCAAGTTAGACCTCGTAGTGAGTTGGCGCGTGTTATACGGTCATGGATCTCCAATTGACGGCGGTGTTTCGTAAAGTGCCAGAGGGCTACATCGGCTTCGTCGAAGAGCTCCCTGGTGCCAACACCCAAGGTGCCACCCTTGAGGAAGCCCGCGCGAACCTGCATGAAGCGGTGGAAATGGTGTTGCAGGCGAACCGCGAGATCATCGAGGAAGCCTCGGCTGGCGGCGAAGTGATCCGTGAGGCGTTCAAGGTCGGCGCGTGAAACGGCGAGCGCTCGTTCGACACCGACTTGACCACGGGTGCGAGCTGTTGCGCGAAGGCGGCAATCACTCGATTTTCGTGAACCGGACGGCTGCCAAGACGTCGGCCGTGCCCCGCCATCCAGAGATCAACGACGACCTGGCTAAGAAGATCTGCAAGGACCTAGGAATTCCAGCGCCCTAAACCTGCCTCGACTTGGAATCGGTTTCGATCAGAGGTCAACGCTGGCGTTCACCAGCGGCCGCTCATGATTGCACCAGCGGCCGTCTGGTGCAACGCAAGTTAGGCACCCACTTGTTGCAACTGGCCGGGCCGGATCTTCTCCAGTGCGTCGATAACCGCGCTGGTGAGTGGAAGGAGATCTTGAATCCGGTTTGACCGGGCGATGATCAGCACCACACCAAATGGCAACGCCGCCAGATTCTGCTGGTGCCTGAGATTTCGGTCCATTGTGATGAATGCATCGACCTGACCACTCGCACGACGGAGGAGTTCCCCATTCTTGACGCCCACCCAGCCCAAGCCCCGTACGGTCACCACTTCAAGGCCGACGAGAATTCAGGCCAAGTCGTGAGGGAGGTTTTCATCAAGCAGTACGCGCATTAGTCAGCACGCTGTCCCGAGCCTGCTCCAGGGCGGCAACAGCTTGCTCTCGCTTGACTGTCGGAAACTGGCGGAGGAATTCATTCAAGGTGTCTCCCGCCTCCAGATAATCAAATAGCGATTGGGCTGGCACCCTCGTTCCGCCGAACACAGGGGTCCCACCCATGATCTCCGGGTCGCTGTGAACCACCGAGGTTGGTAGTGGCATCGATTGCTCCTATATCCGTGAGTATAGCGCCGCGATCTTTGTGTGCCTAACGCTGCGCATCAGCCGCAGCGACGCCTATCATCGCACGCGCCGCTGTCGGCTGCATGCCGAGTTAGCCAGCCTGCCGACAGCAGCTATTCTTGGCGCCTGTACGTGCTCGTCACCTGGCTCGGAGCCGTGACCGAGCGCGCCCTGGGCATGGGGTCAGCGACAATCAAGCTCTCGACCTCGAGTAGGCCCATTGAATTGATCGATAGGACTTGGCGGACGGTTTGCCGCGTGGTAAACGAACTGGGTTTTCGTCCGCCTGCAGTCCACCGGTTCTTGTTGTAGGACATCAGCACGAGCGCTTGGCCAACCCACGCAGCCTTCGAGATTGATTCCTCGGTGGCGGCGGACATGACCGAGGGACTGGATCGAACCTGCGGAAGCGTCCCCTCGAAACGCACTCGGGTCGGATGTTCCACGCCATTCAGCTCGTAGATGATCTGTACGTCATATTCAGGTGCACGATCCGATGTACGACTGTCGGATGAGCCAACCGTCCAGCGGTTCATTTGGATTGTGGCGCCAGACTGAACGATCGTCACATCGAGGCCCAGCGCAGCCGTTCCCTTCGGCTGGCTGTCAACCAGGAGCCACCGCCCGGAAAAGTCGGACTGCACCTCCGACCAGACGCCGATCGATCCCAAGCTGAATATCGCCGCGAACGTCATCACCGTCAATGACCGCATGAGTTGCCTCCCTGTCGGACGACCAGAGCCGACGAGTATATTGACGAAACAGGCCCCGTGGCGGTCTGAATCTGTGGACTGGCTAACTTCATATGGGTGGACGGCGCCATTTGCACGGCCCGCCCCATCTGCCGCATTCCGCGCCTCATGCTACCAGCAAGAGCACGAGATCATTTCTACAAATTGGTTCCCAACACAAGCCCAAGTGAACAATAGAGTTCGTGGCATTCTCAGGAGCACAGGCCCGTGAAGTCGCGCCGGCGCCATTTGCTGGGAAATCTGGAGTTATCAGGAAGGAGCCACTTGTCAGAGTGCCGAGATAGGCCGCTCGGACCAACTGCAGGCGTGGATTCGTTCGCGGACGCTTCACCGAAACGAGCGAGGCTTCGGTCGACGCCTCCGCAGTCTCCTTCAAGGGCTTCTGCCAGAACGACTTGCGAATCGGCCAGATCGGTCAGGCCCGTAGTTGCCTCGCGCCAATTGACGGCGCCGGCCGTGTTATCTGGAAGGTCACATTTTCAGGCAGTCGGTCCTATCGAAACGTGACTCCCGCGCGCCGGAACACCGCCAGCCCTTTCGCCGGATCCATCGCGGTGAACTGGCACATGTACGTGCCGGCGGGCAGTTGTCTCGGCGCCAATTCGAATCGGATCGGATTCCATCGCGGTTACTCCTTCGGCATTTCGAGCGGCGTGCAAATGGTCGGCGGCTCGAAGCCGCCCTCGCGGCACAGTGTGAGGCAAACAGCTCGAAGTGCCCTCGGCTTTGCCACGGGGTCAGGTAGCTGCATCACGGCGTCTGTCTCAGCGCTTGGCGGCCTGCTCGAAGATCACTTCCATCGTATCGATGGGCTCGCGGCCCCGGAAGCGCTGAACGGCAACAACGGCCTCAATCATCAGCCAGACAGCCAGCACGAGCAGGGCGAGGGCCACCATGAACAACAGGCTGCCGCCTTCGTCCCACTGGGCCCAGAAGTCCTGCAGGTTCGACAACATCGCGAAGATGGTCGACACGGCCATGAAGACCATGGGGACGACCGTGAACCAGGGGTTGCGGCCGCGCTGATAGAGATACAGGCTCACAACGAGAAGCGCCAAGCTGGCCAGCATCTGGTTCGTCGTGCCAAACAACCGCCACAGCGCCAGCCCTGCCGGCCTCCCGTCAATGGTGTAGAAGGCGAAGAACGCGATGATGAAGACCGCAAGGAGCGAACTGACATATCGATCGCCGAGGATCTGAATCTTGAGGGTCTCGCCCATTTCCGAGATGTTGTAGCGCAGCAGCCGTGTGCCCGAGTCGAGCGTCGTGAGCGCGAACGACACGACTACCATGGCGATGAACGCCGTGGCGGCCCTGGCGTCGACGATGCCAAGGCGTTCAATAAACTGCGCGGCACCGGTGATGAACACGCCGACCTGAGTACCGAGTCCCTGGATTACCCCCCAGTTGGCGTACTGGTTGTTCCAGACTTCCGCAGCCGACAGCCCGCCAGCGCCGACCACGCCGGCCGTGGTGGCGAGCACGGCGAGCAGCCCCAGCAGCGACTCGCCCAGCATGCCGCCGTAACCGATGAACCGGGCGTCGGTTTCCTTGTTGATCTGCTTGGAGGTCGTGCCCGACGACACCAAGGCGTGGAAGCCACTGGCGGCACCGCAGGCGATGATGATGAACGTGAACGGGTAGAGCGACGGCGCACCCTCCGGATTTGGCCGGTACATCGGAGCGGCAAATTCGGGTTGCCAGATCAATAGCCCCGCGTAGCTGGCCGCCAGCCCAAGGTAGAGCAACAGCGAATTCAGGAAGTCACGCGCCTGAAGCAGCTTCCAGACCGGCAGAACCGACGCGGTAAAGGCGTATGCCAACAGCAGGATCGTCCACACTGCCGCCGACGGCCACACCGCGCGGTCCATCCCCATCAGTGGCCAGTACAGTCCAGCCCAGACCGAGAGCATCATCAGGACAAATCCCACGGCCGTCGTCTTGCCGAGCGGGTACTGCTTCCGGTACAGCAGATGTCCCATCACAAACGCGATGCCGACCAAGGCTGCCGACGGCAGCACGGCGCTCGGGAATGACGCCGGATCGGCAAGCGGCACGGCCGGGTCCCAGGCGTCGCTGATGGCGAACAGGTCGGAAATGACGTACACGAAGACGCCCATGGCCAGTGCGATGGCGAAGAAGATGATCAGGTGGAACAACGTCTTGGCACGCGGGCCGATGATGCCCTCGGTGACCTTGCCAATCGACACGCCCTTGGCTCGAATGCTGATGACGAGTGCACTAAAGTCATGGACGCACCCCACCAGGAGTCCGCCGAGCACGACCCACGCCATCGCTGGTCCCCAGCCCCAGATCACCGCGACGGCGGGGCCGAGCATGGGCGACAGGCCAGTGATTGACGCCCAGTGGTGGCCGAACAGGACGAACTTGTTGGTCGGAACGAAGTCAATCCCATCTTCAAGGGCGTGCGCAGGCGTGATCATCGCCGGGTCCAACTTGAACACCCGCTCCGCCAGATGGCGCGAGTAGAACTTGTAGCCGACGAAATAGATGACGAAACACAGAACTGTGACTAAGGCTGCCATGAGTGGAGGAAATACTACTTGAATGGCTCTCCAATGACGCGCCTGCCATGCATTTTTCTCAATTTTTTTTCGGAGGACGACGACAGCGCCTCGCGCACGTCGGAGCCCGACGGCGCCTGGAAGACGCCCAGGTCGAACTCGGGCACCACGGCGATGATGTGGTCGAAAATGTCGGCCTGAATACCCTCGTAGTTCGCCCAGTCCTGGTCGCGCGAGAACACATAGATCTCGATCGGCAGCCCCTGGGCTGTTGGAGCCAACTGGCGCACAAGGAACGTCATCTCCTGGTGCACCATCGGATGATGACGCAGGTAGGCAATCACATACGCGCGGAAGGTCCCAAGGTTCGTCAGCCGCCGGCCGTTGACGGGGGACGACACGTCCACGCCCTGCGTGTGGTTCCACTCGGCAATCTCGGCTTCTTTCTGCGAGACGTGGTCGGCCACGTACTGAATGTGACTAAAACGCTCGAGCATCTCGTCGTCGCAGAACCGCACGGACGCCATGTCGATGACGATGGCGCGCTTGATCCGGCGACCGCCCGACTCGGTCATCCCGCGCCAGTTCTTGAACGACCCGCTGATCAGCGCGTAGGTTGGGATGGTGACAATCGTCTTGTCGAAATTCTGCACCTTCACGGTGGTTAGGGCGACTTCGATGACGTCACCGTCGGCACCATACTGCGGCATTTCGATCCAGTCGCCGATCGCAACCATTTGATTTGCGGAGAGCTGGATGCCGGCGACAAAGCCCATCAGCGGGTCTTTGAAGACCAGCAAGAGCAGGGCAGCCATGGCTCCCAGGCCGCTGAACAGGATCAGGGGAGACTTGCCGAGCATCAGCGACGTCACGGTGAGGCCCATCAGGCCGAACAGGAGGAGTTGGGCCACCTGCACAAAGGTTTTGATCGGCAGATTGCGGCCGGAGCTGCTCTGACTGAGAATATCGTCAAGGGCACTGAACAGGCTCGACACGGCCCACGTGCCAGCAGCGAGCATGTAGATAATGCTGCCCTGTTGCACGGCCGCCAACCAGCCCGTGTGGCCCTCGAGCACCGCGCCAGCGAAGTGATAAATGACGACCGCCGGCGCCAGGTGCGACAGTCGGAGAAACACCTTGCGGCTGACCAGGTGATCGTCCCACGTCGTCGGGTTTCTGGCCGTCCATCGTTGCAGTTGGCGTACGGCGAGCCGCTTGGTGAGGATATTCGCCAGGACGGCAATGACGATGACGGTGACGACCTCGACGCACATCACGACCCATTGGGCGTGGGTGCCGGCGAGGCCGCGCGATTGCAGCCACGGCAGAAGCGAATCGAACATGGGTACAAGCCTACCAAGCTGCGCCGGGAATCACAGGCGCCGGGCCTGGCGACCTGATTCTTGTCGACCCAAACGACTTGTGGTCCGTCGGCGTCATAATCTGAGGTGAGGAGATCTTCATGCTTACACGCCGACAACTTGTGACAGGCGGCGCCGTTGGCGCACTCACCGCAACCGCTTCAGCGACCACCAACAGTTCCTTCCCCGATGACGCGCGTCAGACACGCACCACGACGGCCGGACAAGACGCAGATACCGTGTTGTTGACCCGCATTCAGGATCGGCTCGGCACCATTGACGATTCAGTGGGAGGGCTCGCCGCCGCGTTCAAGACCAATAGCCTGTCGTTTGGCTTCGTCCCCAAACTGCGGGAGGCGTACACGCAGTACTGGCGCGCCAACGGAAAGTTCCCGGATTCGTGCGAAGTGGGATCGGATGTGTTCTACGACCTCTATGACTGGCACGTGAAGAACGGCCAGCCCATTCCAGTCAGCCGTCTGGCCGATGGCCGCATGAGCATCACGTTCATGTACACCCAACTGATCGTGCGCGTGGACCAGGTGCCCAATTTCATCGGCGTTCCGTTCGACCGCACCTGACGCCTGACGGGTCGCCGCCTCCGCCGCGCTACTTGATGATGGCGTTCTCGAGAATGGCGTCGTACGCGTAGCCGGCGCCAAAGTCCTTCTTGACGCCGAGGATGCCAGACACCGTCACCACGTCGCCGACCTTCACAATGGCGTCGGTGGTCACCGTCAAATCATTGGTGCCGTCCGCCGCGCGGCCCGATCCATCCTGCAGGTGGAACCAGTTGAAGCCCATAATGGCGTTGTTCACCTTGACGACCGTGCCGCGTACGGTGACAGCCGCGCCGGACAGTGACTCACGCTTCGACCATGTGTCAGCAATCGACAGGCCGCCGGCGGGCGGCGCGTTGGGCTTGACGACTGGAGGACCGGACGCCTGCGCCGCGGCGCCAGACGCCCCGTGGCTGGCCATCGGCATGGTCGGGAGGCCGGCGGCGGGTACCGCTTGGAGTGACGCCCCACCTCTGGCGATCTGTGTCACGAAGTAGATCGTCGAAAAATCACGGTCGAGCGTCGTGCTATGGAAATTTACCATCGGCATTTCCAGCGGCACTGTGACAGCCTCACCCATGGTGACGGCAAACGCGTCAGCCGCAACCCAGACGTCCTTCCCCTCTGCCTGCAACCGCATGTAGGTGTAGCCTCCTGCATCCATCGTCTCGACCACGGCGCCAGTGAAGATGCCTCCCCCGGCCTGCGCGTCGGCTGGCGCCACCGACGGGTCGCCACCGGGTGGAGTGGCACAAGCCCCGAGACCAAAGGAGACGACCAAGACAACTGCGGCGAGAAAAGGGGTCGAAACGATCGACGTCGGAGGAAAGGGCTTCATGTCGCAAGGTTAGCAGCTTGCGCCCGTGCGACCGCCGATAGATCGTATGATCGGCGATTCATGAAACCTCCAGCCAAGCTCTCCTTCCTCGACCGTTACCTGACGATCTGGATCTTCGTCGCCATGGGTGTGGGGGTGACCATCGGCGCCCTGTTCCGGACGGGAGTCGAACGGTTCAACGACGCGTTCACCGTGGGCGCGCACACGAACCTGCTTATCGCCGTTGGCTTGATTCTCATGATGTACCCGCCGCTGGCGAAGGTGCGCTACGAGCTCATGCCCGCGGTGTTCGCCGATCTTCGGATTCTGGGGCTCTCGCTGCTCCAGAACTGGATCGTCGGCCCACTCTTGATGTTCACCCTGGCCGTCCTGAGCTTCGGGTTCATCGCCCCAGCCCTCTTTGGGCCAGATCCCCGCTGGGGCGCCTACATGGTAGGTCTGATTCTGGTGGGCATCGCCCGTTGCATCGCCATGGTGCTGGTGTGGAACCAGCTCGCACGCGGCAACAGCGAGTACGCCGCCGGGTTGGTCGCCGTGAACAGCGTCTTCCAGATCCTGACGTTTGGGCTCTACGCGTGGCTGTTCATCACGGTACTCCCACCGTTGTTCGGACTGCCGGGCATGGCGGTCGAGGTGCACATCGACGACATCTTCCGCAGTGTGCTGATCTACCTGGGCATTCCGTTCGCCGCGGGCATCCTGAGCCGCGTCATTCTTATCCCATTGAAAGGGCGCGACTGGTTCGACCGCGTCTTTGTGCCACGCATTTCGCCGATCACGCTCTTCGCGCTCCTGTTCACCATCATGGTGATGTTTTCGATGCAGGGCGAGCGAATCGTGTCGCAACCGCTCGATGTGCTGTGGATCGCCGTGCCGCTCAGCGTCTATTTCACCCTGATGTTCCTGATCAGCTTCTTACTGGCCTGGAAGGTCGGGGCAGACTATTCCCGGGCCGCCACCCTGGCGTTCACGGCTTCGGGGAACAACTTTGAGTTGGCCATTGCGGTCGCCATCGCCGTGTTCGGCATCTCCTCGCCCATCGCATTCGCGACGGTGGTCGGCCCGCTGGTCGAGGTGCCGGTCCTGATTGGACTCGTGCACGTGAGCCTGTATTTCCTGCGACGGATCTACGGTGGAAACGTCAGCGACGACCGGGCCCCGGCTCACTCCCCCACCACGGGGCAGTGAGCCGGGGCGCCATCAGGCGAGGTCGAAGCGATCGAGATTCATGACCTTGTCCCACGCCGCCACGAAGTCACGGACGAACACCTCTTGCGCATCGTCACACGCGTAGACCTCGGCGATGGCTCGGAGCTGGGAGTTCGAACCGAAGACGAGATCGACAGCGGTGCCGGTCCACGTGACACTGCCCGTGGCGCGATCGCGCCCGGCATAGAGACCTTCCGCGCGCTCGGTCACGCCTTCTGAGGCCGCGGTGGGCTGCCACTGCGTCTTCATGTCGAGCAGGTTGACGAAGAAGTCGTTCGTCAACGTCCCTGCCCGGTTTGTCAAGACACCGTGTGTGGACTGCCCGACGTTGGCGCCCAGAACCCTCAGGCCGCCAATGAGCACCGTCATCTCAGGGGCGCTCAGCGTCAACAATTGCGCCCGATCCAACAGCAGGTCCGCGGCCGATCCGCTTCGGAGATAGTTGCGGAACCCGTCAGCGTTCGGTTCGAGCGGCGCAAAGGAGTCAACGTCGGTCTGCTCCTGCGACGCGTCCATGCGCCCGGGCGTGCAGGGAACCCTCACGTTGTGGCCAGCATCCTTCGCAGCCTTCTCTACGCCCGCGCACCCGCCGAGCACGATCAGGTCAGCCAGTGAGACCTTCTTCCCGCCCGACTGCGACTTGTTGAACTCTGCCTGGATCCCGTCCAGCTTCTCAAGGACGGTCACCAGTTGTGCCGGCTCGTTAACGGCCCAGTCCTTCTGCGGCGCAAGGCGAATGCGCGAACCGTTCGCTCCGCCGCGTTTGTCGCTGCCGCGGAACGTCGAGGCCGAGGCCCACGCGGTCGAGACCAGTGCAGAGATGGACAGGCCGGACGCGAGAATCGTGGCCTTGAGCGCCGCCATGTCCGTATCATCGATCAACGGATGGTCGACAGCAGGAATGGGGTCCTGCCACAGCAGCCGCTCTGCGGGCACGAGCGAGCCCAGATACCGGGAGGTCGGCCCCATGTCGCGGTGCGTCAGCTTGTACCACGCCTTCGCGAAGGCATCCGCGAACTCACCCGGCTTCTCCAGGAACCGCCTCGAGATCTTCTCGTAGGCCGGGTCCATCCGCAGCGCGAGGTCCGTCGTCAGCATCACTGGGGTATGCCGCTTCGACGGGTCGTGCGCATCAGGCACGGTGCCCGCTGCGGCGGGATTCGTCGGTATCCACTGCCACGCCCCGGCGGGGCTCTTGGTCAAATCCCAGTCGTAGCCGAACAACGTCTCGAAAAAACTGTCGTCCCAGGCGACCGGGGTGGGTGTCCAGGCGCCTTCGAGGCCGCTGGTGATCGTCTCGGCGCCTTTGCCGGTGCCGAACGTGTTCTTCCAGCCAAGGCCCTGCTCCTCAAGGCTCGCGCCCTCGGGCTCAGGACCAACATACTGGCCGGGATCGGCCGCGCCGTGGGTCTTGCCGAACGTGTGCCCGCCCGCAATCAGCGCCACCGTCTCTTCGTCATTCATCGCCATACGGGCGAACGTCTCGCGGATGTCCCTAGCCGCGGCGAGCGCGCTCGGGACACCATTGGGCCCCTCAGGATTGACGTAGATCAACCCCATCTGCACGGCGGCGAGAGGATTGTCGAGCTGACGGTCACCGGTGTAACGCGCGTCCTCCAACCACTTGCCCTCAGGTCCCCAGAAGATGTCTTCTTCCGGCTCCCAGATGTCCGCGCGGCCTCCGCCGAACCCGAAGGTCTTGAACCCCATCGACTCGAGGGCCACGTTCCCGGCCAGGATCATCAGGTCGGCCCAGGAGATTTTCTTGCCGTATTTCTGCTTGATGGGCCAGAGCAAACGGCGAGCCTTGTCG
>JABMNV010000140.1 GCA_013203475.1 Acidobacteriota bacterium | reverse complement strand
CGTGCGGAGTCCGTGGTCATGCGCGCGACGGTACGGAATCCCGTCGTGCGGTACAAGCAAAATCCGCGCTTTCAGGCCGAAATGCTCAACTCAACCTGACAGAATAGTGCTAATCATTTACTACCAAAGAAGTCCACGACTACATGCGACTACTCGCCACGTCGTCGCCGCGCGTGAGGGGCGTGTCCTTTGGCACCTAGGAAGTCGGAAGAAGGACCGAGATGATCGCGGTGGCGGTCGCGTCAGAAGCGGTCTTGGCGCGCCTGGACACGAACCAGGCGAACCTGAACAAGCTGGCAGGCCCGCGTACGATCAACATGAACGATACGGAGGCGCTCCGCCTGGCAGGGGAGACGACGCCGGTCTACTACATCACCGGCACGATTCACTCGCCCGAAGCTGGTGCGCCCACAGCCCTGATGGAACTGGCGTATCGCCTCGCGGTCGATGAGAGCGACTACATCAGGAACATTCGCGATCACCTCATCACGCTGATCACCCCGGTGGTCGAGACGGATGGACGCGATCGCATGGTGGACCTGGACGAGTACGGCAAGAAGTACCCGGATCGCACGGTGCCGAACCTGCTCTACTGGGGCAAGTATGTCGCCCACGACAGCAACCGTGACGCAATGGGCTCACGCTCAAGCTTACCGATGACGTGCTGAACACTTGCGGCGACGCATAACGGCATCAGCCGCCAATACGAAACATTCGGCCCGAAGGTCAACGGGGCGCACTAGCAACAACAGCGAGCAGACAGGTCTGCTGGTCACACTGGGCTACTTCGCCAACAATCGTCGACAGTTGCTCTGTAACTTCTACGAGAAGAGTAAGCGGTCAATCCTGAAGGCCACAACGGAGGGTCCGGCGGCTAGAGCAGTTTTCAGTTGTACCTAGTACGCCTGCGTGGTACTTCTCTCGGTGGGAGGGCGGCGCATGGCGGCGTACTCGATGGATTTACGGACGCGGGTGTTGGAAGACTGGGATGGCGGGCTGAAGGCGGACGAGGTGGCCGCCAAGTATCGCGTCAGTCGCGCGTGGGTGCATCGCCTGGTGCAGCGCCGCCGCGAGACTGGCGAGATCGCGCCGCGTCGGCAGATGCGCTTTCGGTCGCGGGTGCCGGCCGGGCAGGACGACCGGCTGCGTGAGCTGGTGGCGGCGCAACCCGATCGGACGTTGGTCGAACTTCGGGCGGTGTTGGGCACGTCGGCCAGTCTGACCACGGTGTGGCGCGCGTTGGGGCGCTTGGATTTGACCGTTAAAAAAAACCGTCTACGCCGCTGAGCAACGGCGCAGCGATGTGGTGGCGGCGAGCCACGCCTGGGGCGACACCGCCCCACTGTGGGACGCCGCATCGTGGGTGTTTCTCGATGAAAGTGGTGTCACGACGGATTTGATCCGGCGGTATGGCCGCAGTCCCCGCGGACAACGCCTCCTGGACCACGCGCCCCTCGGGCACTGGCAGACGTACACGATCCTCGCGGCGCTCCGGAGTGACGGCGTCACGGCGCCCGCGGTGTTCACCGGCCCCATCGATAATCTCAGCTTCTTGGCGTACGTCGAGCAGGTGCTGGTGCCGACGCTGCGTCCCGGAGATCGCGTCGTCCTCGACAACCTCGTGATCCACAAACAGGCCGCCGTCCGCACCGCGATCGAGGCCGCCGGCGCGACGATCCATTTTCTGCCGCCCTACAGTCCGGACTTCAATCCGATCGAGTTGGTCTTCGCGAAGCTCAAGGCCTACCTCCGAAAGGTGCGACCGCGCACCTTCGATCAGGTGTGTCAGCACTTTGCGATTGCGCTCGGGCTTTACACCGCCGCCGAATGTGCCGCGTATCTCCGCCATTGCGGATATGCGGCGCCTACAGGGTTATGAAAACTGCTCTAGCTGTGCCATCGTCACTCAAAGCGTAGTGCCTCGATCGGATCGAGGGCTGAGGCCACGCGGGCGGGATAGTAGCCAAAGAAGACGCCGATGCTGGCCGCCACGCCGAACGCCATGACGACCGCGTCAGACGGCACGACGGCGGGCCACTCTCGGTACCATTTGACGAATTCGGCCGCGCCAAATCCAAACGCGACACCCAGTCCGCCCCCAACCAGGCTGATGAGCAGCGCCTCCACCAGGAACTGGAGGAGGACGTCTGAACTCTTCGCTCCAATCGCGAGTCGAAGGCCAATCTCACGCGTGCGTTCCGTGACCGACACGAGCATGATGTTCATGATGCCGATTCCGCCGACCACGAGAGAAACCGCCGCGATCGCCCCCAGAAGCAGGGTGAGCGTCTCCGTCATCCCCG
>JABMNV010000139.1 GCA_013203475.1 Acidobacteriota bacterium | reverse complement strand
CGGTGCCGCCACGGCCAGATTGCCCCGCCAGTGGGTGCCGCCCTGTCGGGCGAGCGACGCGCCGATGGAATACCCACTCATGGAGGTGGCTTGCTCGTCCACTTCGAGGTGCTCGGCATCAGGACGCTGGAAGAAGTGGTTCCCTGCCCTCTGCACGCGGACCATCGATTCGGGCGACCCGGCGACTCTCGAAAATGCCGCTGACCCCTGAAGCACCCACCCCCGGTTTGAAGACTCGGCGCGCAAGTCCACGCCGCCCGCGTAGGCGGAGGAACGGAGTGCATCCCGGAGCGGCTCGGTGACAAGATTCCGGTTCACTGCGGTGAAGATGCCGCCCACGGACGTGCGCCCCTGATTCGAATCCTTCCGGGCTCGGGCCACCAGATAGTTGGTCAGAGGTTCCACCGCGAAGAGGTCGTCGGTGCCCGACGACGTCCGGTAGCGAGCATTTTCACGGCCGGTGACCGCCTCGATGATCCCGAGTGACCACCCAGAGGCGGTCTTCCCGCTCACCTTGGCCGCGCCCAGGATCGTGGTGACCTCGGGCACGTCCGCCGCGTTGGTGGGCGGTCCCACCTGGGGACTGCGCCCGATGCGCCGGGTGTAGAACAGACGTCCGCCCGACGTGTTGCGTCCAAAGTCAAAAATCTCACTCCCCTCGACGAAGAACGGACGTTTCTCCTCGAAGAATGTCTCGTAGACCGTCAGGTTCACCACTGCAGGATCCGCCTCGACCTGACCGAAATCTGGATTGATGCTGGCGTTCACCGCGAAGTCGGTCGTCACGCGGTACAAGAGGTCCACTCCACCCGAGCCGGACGACTCCGCGCTCGTCCGAAACGGGTTGGATCCAGGGTTCACACGCTCCGCGCGGGCAACGCCGTAAGGAAGCACTTCCAGACTCTTTCCGGCCTCGATGTTCTGAAGTCCCACCAAGTGCCCGTACGTGGGGATTCCTCCCGGCTCACTTTTGGGTGTGAATGCGAGCACCGCGTATTCCCGGCGGCGGCCGATGACACGCTCGAGCTGGATGCCCCAGGTCTGGTCCGGCGCGCTCCCGAAGCGAAGCTGGCTGAAGGGAATGCGGTACTCCGCCGTCCAACCACCTTCGTCTACGGTGGCCTTGGCCTCCCAGACCGCGTCCCAGGAGAGATCATCCTGCTCAGTCCCGCCCGGGCCCATGGATTTGACGGCATCGCGCTGCACGCCAGCGGGGTTCAGGTCCATGGAGAAGGCCGTGCGATGGTCGTGGTACGAGTCGATGACCACGCCCAGCCAGTCTGAGTCCATGAGGTCCATGTCCCGACGCCCCAGGCGCTGCGACGGCCGTTGACGGTCGTAGAGGCGAACCCCGATATAGAGGGCCTCGTCGTCATAAAGGACCCGCGCCTCGGTCAGTTCGCTCACCGGTTTGCCTTCTTCAGGGTCTACTTGGATGAATCCGGTCACGGGCGTTGCCCTCGCCCACGATGCCTCGTCCAGGTGACCGTCGATGTGGATCGGGCCTGTGGCCCGGGTGGCCTGCACCTCCGGCCGTACTTGTCCGCCAGATTGGTCCGTGGCCTGAGCCGCCAACGCCGAGGGCGCGCACAGGGCCAACGCCAAGAAGAGTCCGATGATCCGCATTTGGGTGTCCTTTATCTCTGCCCGCCACCTCGATCGTACATAGCATCTCGTTCTTTATACAAAGTTCGAGCCGCGGTTCCAGTTCGCATGGAGCACATCCCATGCCATGCGCGCAGTCGATACGTTCGGTCGGCCGCGATGAACGCAGGACTTCTCAGTGAACGAGTCCCCACCAGTGTGCGGATTCACACGAACGCCGAGATAGAAAATGTCCACGCCAGAATTCGGCTCTTCTTCTGGCCCTGAGCCATGTCGATGACCTTCGCGTCGGTGACGCCCACGCGCGTGAGCGACTGCCGAAGGCGCGGCAGATGCTCGCTTTTCGACACCAGTGTGGTGAACCATCGGCAGAGGCGCGGTCGGGCGGCGCTCTCGGCGATGAGGCGCTGGATGAATCCCACCTCTCCACCTGTGCACCAGAGCTCGCCGGCCTGACCACCGAAATTCAACGCCGGCGTCGACTTCGCGAAGCCGAGGTTCCGACGTTTCTTCCGCGAGCCCTCGGCGGCTTCCGCGGCTGACGCATGGAACGGCGGGTTGCACATCGACGCCGCGAACCTTTCGCCTGGTTTCGCGACGCCGACCAAGCACGCCGACGGACTCGGCTGGAGCCGGCACTCGATCAGTGAGGCGATTGGGCTATTCACCCGCACGATCTGCCTGGCCCAGTGCATCGCGGCCTTGTCGATTTCGGTGCCGACGACACTCCAGCCGTACTCGCTGGCGCCAATCAATGGGTAGATGCAGTTGGCGCCGGTGCCGATGTCGAGCACGCGCACGGCGCGACCACGAGGAATCGCCGCCGCATCTCCTCCAGACAGCAGGTCGGCCAGATGGTGGATGTAGTCACATCGCGAAGGGATCGGCGGACAGAGCGCACCGCGTGGAATACTCCACCGAAGCCCGTACGCGTCCTTCAGCAACGCCTGGTTCAACGCCATCACGGCGCCCGGATCGGCGAAGTTGATGGTGTCTTCTCCTCGCGGGCTCGTACGGACAAATGGTTCGAGCGCAGGACAGCTCGCGACCAGCGCCGGCACGTCGTACCCTGTGCGAAATCGGTTGCGCGGATGCATATCCTCGAGTCAGGCCTTCGGTGGTGTGCGGTGCGCCCCGAAATACTTTTCGGACCGATACCGAAGCCACACGCGCAGTACCTGCGGCACCTTGGCGCGCTCTGACGCACTGAGAGTTTCGTAGAGCGACATCGCTTTTTCCCGCTCGGCACGACAGGCGCGATTGTTATGCGCATCCCAGTAGCCACGCGCCACGCGAATGCGGCGGCAGACGTCCTTGATCAAGCCTGCGCCGGTGAGAGGCGTGTCGGTGTTCGACTTCCTGGTCGCCATGGTGGTGATCGCGTGCACGCGCTCGCGTCCGTGCAACAAAGATAGCCCATGTCGTCCAATTAGATCGCGACGACGTTCAGGCGCCGCTGTGTGTAGAACCAGAAGTCGCCCCGATCGCGCGAGTGCGTCAACGCAGCAGCAGCAGAGGCGTGGCCACCCGTCGAATCATCGCCGACGTCGTGCTGCCGACGAGCAGATGACGGATTCGTGAGTGGCCATAGGCGCCCATCACCACCAGGTCAACGGGGTGGTCGTGACAGTAGGTGGAGAGGACGCTCTCGGCGTCACCGGGATAGACGCCGCCCTGGACCGAGATGCCGGCCGATTCCAGTTCCTTGCGGGCCCATGCGTGGGCGTTCGCCATGTCGCCCGCTGGGTCTCCGGCCGTCACCAGGTGGCACTCCACCCGCTGGAACAGCGGTCCGCGGATCAACGCTTCGACGCCCTTGCGGGTACTCGGGCCATTGTCGAACGCGACCATGAAGCTCTTCGGCTCACGATACTCCGCCGGCACCACCAAAATCGGGCGGTGCATCGCACGGATCACGCGTTCGAGGTTGCTGCCCAGATGATCCTGCGCGCTGTGGGCGGCTTGTCCGCGCCTGCCAATGACGAGCACTCGGACACACGACTCCAACTCCACCAACAAGTCGACCAGCGACCCATGCAATTGACGAACGGACGGTGACTCGACGCCGACAGCCGTGACCCGCGCCGATGCGGCATCGAGCAACAATCGGCCTCGTTCCAAGGCCAATTTACCGGCCTCCTGATCGAGGACGGCGAGCTGCTCAAGCAGGGTTTCCTGCGACCCGAGTCCGATACTGCCGCTCAGGTCCGCCGGCCCGACTGCGTGCCGATGGTCGATCGCGTGCAGCAGACTCAGGGGTGCCTCGAGTCCCCGGGAGACCCACGCCGCATAGTCACACACGGCCGCCGAAAATTCCGACCCGTCGACGCACGCCATGACTTCTTCGTTGGCCATCGTTGTCCCTCCAGCTCTCTCGTCAGTGTCCCATGACCTTCAACACGGCGTCTGACTTGTCGTGAACAGCGAACCGATCGACCATCGTGGCGCTGGCTTCGTTGAGCCCAAGCACCTCGACGTCCGCCCCCTCGCGGCGGAACTTCAACACCACCTTATCCAGGGAACTAATCGCGGTAATGTCCCAGAAGTGCGCGGCTGAGACGTCAATCGTGATTCGTTCGATCGCCTCTTTGAAGTCGAAGGCTCCCACAAACTGATCGGCGGACGTAAAGAAGACCTGGCCGACCACGTCGTATCTTCGCATCCGGCCATCGTCTGACAGGGTGCTGCTCATGTAGAGGATGTCGCCCACCTTGCGGGCGAAGAAGAGGGCGCTGAGCAACACGCCGACGCCCACGCCCTTGGCCAGATCGTGGGTGGCGACGGTGACGATCACGGTACTGATCATGACCACGCTTGAGCTCTTGGGATGAGTGCGGAGGTTGGCGACCGAACTCCAGCTGAACGTGCCCACGCCCACCATGATCATGACCGCGACCAACGCAGCCATGGGGATGCGGGCGACCCACGAACCGAGAAAGACGACCATCACCAGCAGGAAAACACCAGCGGCCATGGTCGATAACCGTGTGCGACCGCCTGACTTCACGTTGATGACCGACTGGCCGATCATGGCGCAACCGGCCATGCCGCCGAGAAATCCCGTCACGACATTGGCCACGCCCTGACCGATGCACTCGCGGTTCTTGTCTGAGGTGGAGTCAGTCAGGTCGTCAACAATGGTGGCGGTCATCATCGACTCGAGCAGTCCGACGACGGCCAACGTCACCGCGAACGGCAGGATGATTCGCAGGGTCTCCAGCGTGAGCGGCACGTCCGGCGCCAGGAAGATCGGCAGGCTGTCCGGCAGTGCGCCCATGTCGCCGACCGTCCGAATATCCAGCCCCGCCAGCACGCTGATGGCCGTCAAGACGACGATGCAGATCAGCGGCGATGGCACCGAGCGATTGAGATAGGGAAACAGGTAGATAATGCCGAGACCACCGGCCACCATGGCGTAGGCCGTCCAGCCCGCGGACATCAGCTCGGGCACCTGCGCCAGCAGGATGAGGATCGCGAGCGCGTTGACAAAACCTGTCACCACCGACCGTGAGACGAAGCGCATCAGGGAGCCCAGCCGGAACTGCCCGGCAGCCATCTGTAACACGCCCGTCAGCACCGTGGTGGCGAGCAGGTACTGAAGGCCATGCGCCTTGACGAGCGCGACCATGACGAGGGCCATCGCGCCCGTGGCTGCCGAGATCATGCCGGGACGACCGCCGGCAAACGCCGTCACAACAGCGATGGAGAACGACGCGTACAGACCGACTCTTGGATCGACACCCGCAATCAGCGAAAACGCGATGGCCTCAGGAATCAGCGCGAGCGCGACGACAAGGCCTGCGAGCACATCGCCGCGGACATTGGAGAACCAGGACTCACGGGATATCCAGGACGTACGAAGGAATGGCACGAGGGGACGGTCCTTGCAGAAGAGGGTGATGGGCACAGCGGCGGCACCATCAGCAGCATCTGCGGGGGGGCGAACCGATCCAAATAGACGTCAATGATCACACAAGTCCACACGAACGCGGCAAGGAAATGGTTCGCCGCGGGGGCGCCATGCGATATCGTGCTGACCATGACGTATTCGCAGATCGATCTTCAGGACGGCACCGGCGCGATGGCGACGACGGGCCAGACCGCGACCGTGCACTACACCGGGTGGCTGTATTCGGAGAGCGAACCCGAGAACAAAGGGACCCAGTTCGATTCCTCAGTGGGCAGAGGGCCGTTCTCGTTCAAGCTCGGATCGGGACAGGTTATTCGAGGGTGGGACCAGGGTGTCCAGGGCATGAAAGTCGGCGGGCACCGCCGGTTGGTGTTGCCGCCCGAGTTCGCCTACGGCGCTGGCGGCGCCGGGCGAGTGATTCCGCCGAATGCAACGCTGGTCTTCGACGTGGAACTTCTCGGCGTGGCCTGAGCACCAGGACAGGCTGCCAGGCGGATGGACCAGGGATTGGCTAGCCGACACCTTAGAGTTGTATTGTGTTTTAACAGATGCTAACGACGCTGGACCACAACTACGGCCCATCGGCGATCACGGCACCAACTGTTTGTCCATGAGGATCGGCCCTCCCTGGTCAGCGATGCTCCCAAACACCGCCCGGCCAGAGAACTGATGATTCTGGTATGAGCGCTGGACCCGTTCGACGAAGCCGTGCGTGCGGAAGACGTGCTGTGACGTCTTGTTCGTCGCCTCCTTCACTGCCACGCGGTACTTCCTGGCCACACCGTGCGACACGGCTGTCGAGACCAGCCGATGGGCGATACCTCGACCGGTAAATCGGGGAGCGACCCCCAGCAGGAAGAGGTGCAGCGATTCGCCTGGGCGTATGGGACGGCCTGTCCGGTACTCCGCATCCAATTGGCCCAGGATGTCGAAGATTGGATCGAACTTCGCGCTCAACTGATCCATCCCGCCGGGGGGCGCAGACGCCGACTCTTCAGTGAGCAGCGCACCAACCATTTCTCCGGTCTCTGCCGATCGAGCCACGACCGTGAGCGCCTCGACGG
Source organism: Acidobacteriota bacterium (assembly GCA_013203475.1). Taxonomy (GTDB): domain Bacteria; phylum Acidobacteriota; class Vicinamibacteria; order Vicinamibacterales; family SCN-69-37; genus SYFT01. The sequence continues at coordinate 20,906 of JABMNV010000139.1, read as the reverse complement.
CGGCTTTAGGGCAGAAGAGACGGGCGAACGACTCAAACTCCGGCGGTGTCTCGTTTCGCCTCTTGGGGCTGGCGGGATGGGCGAGGTCTATCGCGCGCGGGATACGAAGCTCGATCGCGATGTCGCGCTGAAGATTCTGCCCGAGTCGTTTGCGAACGATCCCGATCGTCTGATGCGCTTCGAGCGCGAGGCGAAGGCGCTGGCGTCGCTCAATCATCCGAACATCGCGGCGATTTATGGAATCGAGGAGTCTGGGGCCCAGGGCCCGGGTCCTGGGTCCGGCGATCAATGCACTCGTGCGCTTGTCATGGAACTTGTCGAGGGCGAGGATTTGTCCGGGCGTATTGGCCGCGGCGCGATGTCACTTGGCGACGCGTTGGCCCTCGCGCGGCAAATTGCAGACGCCCTGGCGGCCGCGCATGAGAAAGGGATCGTGCATCGCGACCTCAAGCCCGCGAACGTGATGGTCACCCGGGGGGGGGCGAGTGAAGGTGCTCGACTTCGGACTGGCGACGCGCGTGACCGCCGACTCCAGTGCGAGCGAGACGAGGGTGAAGACCCAGGCCGGAATGATCCTGGGCACGGTCCCTTACATGTCACCGGAGCAGGTGCAGGGCCTGCCGGTCGACCCGCGCACCGACCTGTTTGCATTCGGCATCCTGCTGCATGAACTGGTGTGCGGCGCGCGCCCGTTCCACGGCGACAACGAGGCTGCCTTGATGTCGGCCATTCTACGCGACGACCCGGCCGTGGCCGCCGTGGGCCGCCCCCCTCTGCCCGCCCCCCTCGACGCCTTGATCCGACACTGCCTGAAGAAGCATCCCGCCGACCGGCCCCACAGCGCGGTGCTGGTCAGTCAACAGTTGCAGGCCATCGTCTCGGACCTGAGCGGCACCGCAAGGGAGCGACAAACCGTCGGCAAGACCGTGGTGGTGCTGCCGTTCGCGAATCGGAGCGACGACCCGGACAACGAGTACTTCAGTGACGGCCTCACCGAAGAAGTGATTGCGGATCTCTCGCGCATCGCCGCGCTCCGCACCATCTCCCGCAGTTCGTCGATGACACTGAAGGGCACGACCAAGAACACGGCAACGCTGGCCCGCGAACTGGGCGTCACCCACCTGGTCACGGGGTCCGTGCGCAGAGCGGGCAACGCATTGCGGGTGACGGCTGAACTGGTGGATGCCCGCACGGATGCGCCGGTCTGGAGCGAGAAATATTCGGGCACCGTCGAAGACGTGTTCGGCATTCAGGAAGAGATCGCCCGCAAGATTGTCGCGGCGCTCCAGGTGACGCTGACCGACTCGGAGTCGCGCCAGGTGGCCGAGCGGCCCATTGCCGATACGGTGGCCTACGACTGTTACCTCAGGGCCCGCCAGGAAATGTACGGCTGGACGCCGGCGGCGTCGCTGCGCGCGCATCGACTGGTCGATCAGGCACTGTCGGTGGTGGGAGACGTCCCCGTGCTGCTGGCCACGAAGGGACTTCTCCACTGGAATGACGTCAACACCCTTCGCGTCACTGCCGAGGAAGGCCTCGCGCACGCCGCCGATTATGCCGTCCGGGCGTTGGCGCTGGATCAGGATCTGCCGCTCGCGATCTACGTGCGCGGCATTGTGGCGGGGCTTCGCGGCCAGCCGGAACTGGCGCTGCCTGACCTGTACCGTTCCCATGCACTTGCGCCCAATGACGCCAACATCCTGACGGAGGTCTGCCGGTTCTCCAATGTCGCGGGACTCCGGCACTTCGGTGAGCTCGTGGATCGCTTAGGCGAGATTGACCCGCTGGCATCCGTCACACCGTTGGTGTTCACCTGTTACCACTGGCTTCAGGGCCGGCACGATCAGATAGCGCCGTTTGCCAGCCGTGCGGTCGAGATGGCACCGGCACCGTCCATGCTCCACATCATCGCGGGATGGCAGTTGGACGCGGCCGGGTATCGCGCGGAAGGGGCCGACATCCTCCGTGCGGCTGGGGAGGCGCTGGCGGCGAGCGTCCTCGGATCGTTGGCGTCGTTTCTCGAGCGCGCGCTCGCCGGTGACGAGGCGGGAGCGCTGGCGCACTGGGCCGGACTTGAGGACACGCTCCGCAATGAGGTTTCGGCCATCATGATGGCCGAGGCCTATGCGCTGCTCGGGCGTCATGCCGATGCGCTGCGGTGGATGCGAACCGCAATTCAGTGTGGGTTCGTCAACTATCCCTTCCTGAACGAATACAGCAAGTACCTTGGAGCGTTGCGTGGCGACAGGGAGTTTCAGGAACTGCTGCACGACGTCAAGCGCCGCTGGGATGGCCTTGTGGCGTGGGAAGAGACGCGCGAAGACGCCGTCAACTCGCGCGGGTCCCATCCCGCTGATAGCAGCCCCCGCACCGCCGGCTGATCGTCGACCCGCTAGCCGCCCCCACCGTCGGGCGGCGACACCGCGTCGATCTCCTCCTGCAGCGCAGCCAGTCGGCCAATCTGCGCAGCCGTCGGCGGTCCGAAGTTGCCATCGCCGAAACGGCCGCCGTCGCCATACCCCCTCGTCAGCGCCTGCACCTCGCGCGCCAGCGCGGACAGACGGGCGGCCTCTTCCTCGGTGATGCCGGGCGCCTGCGAAGCGGCCCTGGCCCGATCCGCGATCGCAGCAGCCTGCAGCAGGAAGCGCTCTGTGGCCTGGTAGTCGGCTGTGGTCAAATCGAGCAACGGATCTCCGACAACCTCCACCGTCTTTGCCGACTCGACGCCGCGCGCTTTCAGCGTGACAGTGAACACACCCGGCGACACCCACACCTCACCACTCTGGTTGGGCGGCCGCGGATAGTCCGGATCGTCGAAGCGGGACCAGACGTCAGGCTGGCTCGGATCGCCGTGACGGAGGTCCCAATTCACTCGATGGAGCCCTGCACCGCCGGGCACAGACATCCGTCGGACGACGATGCCGTCACGGCTGATCTCCAACTCGGCCGGCCCGTCGCCAGGGCCGAGCCGATACGTCAACTCGACTCCGTCCACAGGATTCACTCCCGCGAAGGCAGCCTGCGCCCGGTAAGAGTTGTCCTTCCGGTATCGGAACATCGTCCCGTTGTCCATGGGGAAAAGGTGCGCGGCTGCCGCCTGTGCCTCACCCCACTCGGCGAAGAAGCGGGTGTCATCCAGAATCCAGATGCCCCGGCCGTGCGTCCCCAGCACCAGGTCCTTCTCGCGGCGATGGATGAGCATGTCGTCGTACGACGTGTTTGGGACGTGCTGGAGCTTCGTCCACCGGGTGCCCGCCGTGGTGGACACCCAGGCCGAGTGCTCGGTGCCGAGGAAGAGGACGTCGGCGTTGCCGGGATGCTCGACGATCACGCTCACCGAGCCTTCCGGCAGACCGGCGTTGATGGGCGTCCAGGTCGCGCCGAAGTCAGTGGTCTTGTACGCATACGGCGAGAAGTCGCCGTTGCGGTGGCCATCGAAGGTCGCATAGGCAGTCCCACGCGACGCCATCGACGCGGCGACGCGGCTCACATACGTGCCGTCAGGCACTCCGGGCACGTTGCCCGACACTTCAGTCCAGCTCTTCCCTTGATCCTGGGACACCTGGACGTTGCCGTCGTCGGTGCCGACCCAGAGGATGTTCATGTCGAGAGGCGATTCGGCCAGCGTCGAGGTCACACCGAAGCCACCGACCCCGTCGTCGCGCGAGATGTAGACGTCGCCGGTCGGTACCCCCATGAGCTCGAGGGTGGCGAGATCGATGCCCCGGTCCAGCTCTTCGGTCGCCTCGAAGGTCTCGCCGAAGTCGCGGGAGATGAAGAGCCGGTTGCCGCCCATGTAGAAAAGGCCCTCTTGGTGAATCGAGGCGAGTCCGGGAGACGTCCAGTCGAAGCGGTACTGCACACCGGGAGGGGCCTGTGGCCTGATCGAGCGCTTGGTGCCGCCGATGACGTCAACGCGCGTGTAGCTCCCCCCGGTGGCGGAGCTGTAGACGTAGCGCGGGCCGGCCAGATCCACTTGTTGATACATCCCGTCACTGAAGCCGATCTGCTGCCAGTCGTCGTTGAGGATGCCGTCGTAGTGGCGCGTCTCTGAAGGGCCCATCCACGAGTGGTTGTCCTGCAGCCCACCGTAGACGTAGTACGGCTCCCGCATGTCGACGCCGATTCCGTAGAACTGCGAGACCACGAAGGTGTTGATTTTTTTGTAGTTCACTCCCCCGTCGAAGGTCTCGTGCAGCCCACCGTCGCCGGCGAGGAAGAAGTGCTCCTCGTCGTCGGGGTCGAGCCACATCGCGTGCATGTCCAGGTGGACGCCGACGTCATACGTGGCCTGCGCAGAGATGTTCTGCCACTCGCGGCCGCCGTCGATGCTTTTCGTCGTGTTGGTGGCTGCGCTGAAGACGAGGTGCGGGTTGGTCGGATGAATAAAGATGTGTGAGTAGTACATCGGGCGGCCGTTCTCGTTGCTCACCTTCTCCCAGGTCGCACCGCCATCTTCGGAGCGATACGTCCCGGTGGCATCGGGTGTCCCTCCGCCACGTCCACCGCGTCCGCCACGTCCGCCGCCACGTCCGCCGGCACCACGGCCACCGGATCCACCACGTCCGGGCGCCACGACCGGGGCCGGAGTCGGCCGGTTGGGCGCCTCGACCAGGGCCATCACGATGGACGGATTCGACGCGGAGATCGCAATGCCGATGCGCCCCATGTCGACGTCGGGCAGGCCGTTCGTCAGCTCGTTCCAGGTCGACCCACCGTCGGTCGACTTGTAGATGCCGCTGCCCGGGCCGCCGCCGTTAAAGCCCCACGCCTTACGCATGCGTTGGTACATCGCGGCGTACAGCACGTCCGGATTCGACGGGTCGATTTCCAGATCGACCCCGCCCGTGAACTCGTCGACGTAGAGCACCTTCTGCCAGCTCTTTCCCCCGTCGGTCGTCTTGAAGATGCCCCGCTCCTCGTTGGCCGCCCACAGATTCCCGAGTCCCGCCACCCAGGCAATATCGGGGTTGGTCGGATGAATTTCGATCTTGCCCACGTGCCGGGTACCTACGAGCCCCAGGTGCCGCCACGTCTCGCCCGCGTCGTCGGAGCGGTAGACGCCGTTGCCCCACGAGGTGCTCTGTCGGTTGTTCTGCTCGCCCGTGCCCACGTACAGGACATTCGGATTGGAGGGGGCGATAGCGATGTCGCCGAAGGTACTGACCGCCTGGTCATCGAAGATAGGATCGAAGGTGTGACCGGCGTTCACGCTCTTCCACACGCCGCCTGACGCCGTCGCCACATACATCGTCGAGTGGTCGTCAGTCTGGACCTCAATATCGGTAATGCGACCGCCGGTGACGGCAGGCCCGATTTCACGTGGATAGAGCACCGAGAGCTCTGCCTCGGTGATCTGAGCGCTGGTTTGCGCGTTCAACGCTCCGGAGGTCGCGAGCAAGGCGCCAAAGAGGGCGGCCGCCGCGACCGTAAGTCCGAGACGAAGGGGGCTGATTCTGCGATGCATGTGTCGGTCCTGTGGTGTGGAGCGGGGTCTATTCCCCTTCGGGAGAGGCTGATCCTACCGTGCGGCCGTTTCGTCCCGCAACCACTGCAACGGACGGGCACCCTGTGATGTGTTTGCGTGTGAGGTGAACGCGCGGCCAGAATGAGAGACTGATGACCGAGTCCAGCACGTATCCGTTCGACGGCTGGGAGCGGCGCACGCGGTGGTGGGCCGGCGTCCTCGCCGCGCTCGCCCTGTTCGCGTTCGTGCTCCTGGCTCTGGCTGTCAGGCCCTCCACCGCGGTTGCGCTCGTGCTCGTCACGGCTCCGGCGGTTGCGGTGTACGTCTGGCAGACGCGACGGATTCGGCGGCGGCGCGCGGTCCTCCGAGAGCCGTTCCCGGCCGAATGGGAGGCGGTGCTGCAGCGGGATGTCGTGTTCTTTCGCGTCCTCGCCTCCGACGAACAGCGACGATTTCGCCAGTACGTGCAGGTGTTCCTCGGCGAAAAGCGCATCACCGGTGTCGGCACGCGGCTCGACGCGACCACGCGCGTACTCGTCGCGGCCAGCGCCATCATCCCTATCTTCGGCTTCCCGGACTGGGAATGGGACCAGATCAACGAGGTGCTCGTCTACCCGAATCGATTCGATGGCGAGTTCCAGTTCGGCGACAAGCGGGGCCACAACATCCTCGGCATGGTCGGCACCGGGAGCCTGAGCCGCTTGATGATCCTGGCCAAGCCTGACTTGATCAATGGGTTCAGGAACGCGACCGACAAGCGGAACGTGGGCATTCACGAATTCGCGCACCTGGTCGACAAGAGCGACGGATCGATTGACGGGGTACCCCATGTGGGTCTCGATCGCCAGGCCGTTGGCCCGTGGATCGATCTCGTCCGGCGCAAGATGGCCGAAATCGAAGATCGGAATTCCGACATCAATCGCTACGCGCTCACCAACGAGTCTGAGTTCTTCGCCGTCGCGTCGGAATATTTCTTTGAGCGGCCAGGCGTGATGCAGCGCAAGCACCCGAAGTTGTTTGAGGCGCTCGAGCGCGTCTTCAGTCAGAACCTGCGCACGCGCGCGGCTGCCTGGCGACAGGACCTCCGGCGTGAACGCCCCACCTTCGGACGCAACTCGCCGTGCCCCTGCGGGAGCCGGAAGAAATTCAAGAAGTGTTGCCTGCAGTGGGGCCGCCCCCCGCCTCCGGCACTGTCGCCTACTTGACGGCCTCGAGAAAATAGCCGATCAGCGTGTCGGTCAGGGGCAACTCGATCACCATTCGGTTGCTGGTCAGTGCCTTTCGATGCGTGATGGTGATTTCCCGCGACTGTCCCTCAAGCAACCCCAGGGTCATGAAGTGCCGCATGGTCTGCCCCATGCGACCGATCACGGTGTCGAGTGCGTAGTCGGTGGCGTTGAGATCGGTCATCACACGAGCCACGGCCGCCTGACCGGCCGCCCCGCCGAACACACCGGACAGCGCATACTCTCTCGAGAAATCGCAGAACCACCCCTCAGGGCTATCCGCGAATCCACCCATGTCGTTGAGCGTCAGCTTGAGCGTAATCTCCTCGTCGCCATCGTCGTTCATCTCGGCTTTGACGATCTCGGAGCGGAAGCGCGCGTATCCACGCATGCGGCAGCGATCGTTGATCCAGTTGAGCGCCTGCGCGTACTCCGGGTCGCTGTTCACCTGCGTAAACAACCGTGACGGCAGCACGATCCACCATGGTCTGCCGCGCAAAATGACCACGTTGTTCTCATAGAACTCGAGCGTGTGTCCGCCGACGACCGACGTCCGAAGATCGTCCTCATTACTGAAAATGGCCGCCTGGCGGAACTCGTAGATTTCGGCGAGATTGCCGGCGGCCAGCTCAATCTCAATGGCATCGTCGAGGCTGTCGTTGCCGACGATCAACTGCACGTCGAGAAAATCACGATGCGAGTCGCCATCGCACACGTCCTCGGCCTCAAAACACAGATGCACGAACGACTCGTCGGTGACATCGATGACCTTGATCGTGTCGTTAGTGTCCTTCAGAAAGAGGTAGGCGAAGCCGGTCTCATGCTTCTTGAAGTCGTTGAGATAGATGTTGCAGTGTTTGGCGTTGCTGTTGACCGACACTTTGTATCGACGCACCGACAAGGGCGGGAGTGGTTCCGGTGGCGACACATTGCTTCGCCCGACCGGACTCTCGCCACAGCGCAGGACGAGCAACGAACTCTCGTCGATCTTCAAGTTCTGGCCCAACAAGTCTGTGAGACGACGGCCGTTGACTTCGAAGTGGTACTCACCGTCGTTGTACAGCTGCTTGGCGAATTCCCTGAAGTCGCCGTCGGCGATCACGGTTTTGAGTGCCTCGCGGTCGCTCTGGGTCGAGCCAAGACTCGAGATCAGCTCGCGGATGCTGTTGTCGCCATACTGTTGCCACATCCAGTGAAGAAACAGCGACGAGTCATACCGGTTCGAGTCGTCCAGCAGGCCGCGCCGGAATCCCTGTGACTTATACAGCCCCACCTCGTGCCCGAGCGCGTCGTTTTCGACTTCTCCCAGGATCGTTGATGCGAGCACGGCGGTACTCTCCGTGACGACTCGGGCATCAGGCGGACCGTAGACGTCAAGGGCACCGGCGTTTCTTTGAAAGCTGTGCCACAGCTCGTGGTAGAGCGTGGACAGAAAGTTCCGATAGCCGAGCATGTCTGGCCACCACGTGTCCGAGTTTGTCGAAATGAAGATCTCCGACGTGCCGGGAAAGCTCGCCCCAGGAGCGGCAAGGTCCTCCAACGCCAGGGTGGCGTCATCGGTGATGAAGATCTTGATCGGTGATCCGAACGGCGGATGACTTCCGCCAGCCGGTGCCTCGGCGGCGATCGGCGCAAACCACGACACATACCAGGACCATTTGTCCTGGACGCGGGCCGCGATGCTCTGCGCCATCCCCGCCTGGGTGTCGTAAATCACCGCGCCATACGAATGCTCGATAATGTGCGACCCACAGACCTCAGGGCGCGTCACCGAGCAATACTCCTGCGTCGTCGCCGACGGCGACGAGATGCCGAGCACGGCGACAATTAAGATTAAGACGACCCAGAACACCCGTGTCCCCGTCGAAACCTGGAGTTGCGCGGCTTGTGCCATGGCCCAGTGTACCAAAATCGCGCGGGATCCAGATCAACACACCATGAGGGGCGCGACACAGCCGAGGAAGCCGTCTGCCTGTCAGCTCAGTGTGGACGGACGCGCGTCACCGGTACCAGAGATCCTCAAGCACCACCGCCGGTTTCTCGAACGTCTGACCTGCGACCGTGAGCACCACGCGATAGCTGCCGGGCTTGACGGGCGTTTGCACACCGCTTCCGGTGGGAAAGACCGGCACTGCCGCTGCCCCGCCACCACGTCCGCCGCGTCCGCCGAAGCCGCCACGTCCCCCACGTCCGCCACGCCCTACGGCTTCACCCGGAATCGCCTCGCGACTCGCCTGCAGGTTCCAGCGCACGGTGTTGACGCCCGCGCTTGCCGGACCTTCGACCTCGGCAATCATCCTCGCACCGTCGTAGATCTGTACCTTGGCGGCGCCTGCCGCCGATGCCAGGTAGTAGTGGATTGATGCGCCGGTGGGACGACTCTGGCCGTTGAAGTTAATCGCGGCGCCCGTGGGGCGCTGTCCGGTGACCCAGAGGATCTCCGGCTGCACGTCCATGAGTCCTGCACCCGCAGCCATGACCTCGCTCGTCAAACCCTGGAGGCCCGTGATGTCGGCGATGTACATGCTACGACCGTGGGTACCAACGATGAGTTCGTTGTCACGCGGGTGAATCTGAAGGTCGTAGACCGCGTTGGTCGGCAGGTTGTTCTGCAGGTCGTGCCACACGCGTCCTCCGTCGATCGAGACGTAGAGCCCTGGCTCCGTACCGACGAACAGCAGGTTCGGGTTCTTGTGGTCTTCACGGATGACGTTGACCGGCTCGTTGGGCAGGTTGGCCGCAATCGACGACCAGGTGGCACCGTAGTCTGTGGTCTTCCACACGAACGGCCGGAAGTCGTCGCGCCGGTAGCCCGTGGCCGTGACGTAGGCGACGGCCGGGTCGTGGTTCGACGCCTCGATGCGGCTGATCCAGTAGCCGGCATGGCCCGGCAACCGGTCAGTCACGTCGATCCAGATCTCGCCGCCATCCCGTGTCATCTGCAAGTTCCCGTCGTCGGTGCCGGCGTAGAGGAGCCCGGCGACGATGGGCGACTCGTCGATCGTCGTGATCGTGGCGTACTGAATGTTGCCGCTGCCGCCCTGGCGCGTTTCGTCATTCTTCGTCAGGTCGGGGCTGATCTCTTCGAACCCATCGCCGCGGGAGGCCGACCTGAGCAGAACGTTGGCACCGTGGTAGATCACGCTCGGGTCGTGCTGAGACACCAGGATCGGCGCGTTCCAGTTGAAACGCAGCGGGTCTTGACCCTGTGCCCGGTTGTAGCGAATACCCTCGCTCTGGCCTGTGCGCTGGTCGACGCGCTGAAGCGGACCGAACTGGCTCTCGTTGTAGAGCCAGCGGCTATCGGACCAGTCGACGACGTTGTACATGCCGTCGCCACCACCCACCCGGTACCACGCTTCGAACGGGATGCTGCCGCCGCCACGCATCGTGCTTGGTCCCTTGGCCGAGCCGTTGTCCTGAATGCCGCCGTACACGTTGTAGGGGACCTCCATGTCGTAGCTCACGGCGTAGAACTGCGCCAGCGGCATGTTGTCGGGGGTGAACCAGTTCTCTCCGCCGTCGAACGTGACGCCCAGGCCGTGGTCGTAGCCGAGCAGCATGTGGTTGGTGTCTTTCGGGTTGATCCACAGTGCGTGGTTGTCACCGCCGAACCCCATGCCTTGCCAGGTGGTGCCACCGTCGAGGCTCTGTGACCAGCCGCTGCTGAGCACAAACAAATGTTCTTTGTCGTTCGGGTCGACCCGCACTTGAGCGTAGTAATAAGGCGGGTTGCCGAGGTTGGGTCCGCCGCCCCGTCCGCCCTGGCCCGCTGCGGCGCCGCCGGGGGCCTGAGGAGCGGGTGCCACCTGCCGCCACGTACCGCCCGCGTTGTCGGAGCGGAACATCTGTGCGCCCAAATATTCCGGGCCGCCGCCGAAGCCTTCGGCCAGACGCGCGAGTCTGGCGGCGTCGGCCGGTCCGAGGTTCTCGATGACGGCGTACAACGTGTCCGGGGCGGTGCGCGCAATGGCGAGGCCGATACGGCCCAGTGGATTCGTGGGCAGTCCCCGCTCGAGCCTGGACCACGACTGCCCCGCATTCGTGGTCTTGTAGATCCCGCTGCCGGGGCCGCCTTCGCCGAACGTCCATGGCTTGCGCACCTTGTCATACGCCGCGGCATAGAGCGTGTTCGGGTCGGTGGGATGCATCACGATGTCGACGACGCCGATCGCCTTGCCGGCGGCCTGCACCGCAAGCGACTTGGTCCAGGTCACGCCACCGTCGGTCGTCTTGTAGAGGCCGCGCTCTTCGTTCTCGGAGTAAAGGTGGCCCAGTGCGGCCACGTACACCGTGTTCGGGTCCGTGGGATGGACAATCACGCGACCGATGTGTCGCGAGTCTGGCAGGCCGACGTTGGTCCACGTCGCGCCCGCGTCCGTCGATTTGTAGACGCCGTCGCCCGAGTAGGAACTGCGCGAGTTATTAGCCTCGCCTGACCCGACATAGACGATGTCGGGGTTCGTCTGCGACACAGCCACGGCGCCGATCGAAATCACCGGTTGGTCATCGAAGATCGACTGCCAGTGCAGACCGCGATTCTCGGTCTTCCACAGGCCGCCAGAGGCGCTGGCCGCATAGAAAGTTCGCGGCGTGGCCTCGACGACGGCGAAGTCCACGAAGCGGCCGCCCTGCGTGGTCGGGCCGATGTCGCGGAACGTGATGCCGCCAAACAGGTCGGCCGGCTGCTGTGCCGTGACCGGCAGATTGAGACTCAAGGCGACGATCAGGCCCGCGACCGCGATCAGGCTGATCCGAAACGCCGCGCGTACCGGACGCGGGAAATGGGCTGGCTTCTTCATTGGATTCTCCTGCGGGCCCAAGCCCGTTGGGGGTGGTGGAGCCGCGACGCGACTCAGCAGACGTGCGTAGCGATGATACATCCGGGCCAACGGCAGCTCAGGACAGGCCACAGGCGCCCCCTGACGAGCGGAGTCCGTTACTGGGGGTTCCCGCCGCCTGGTGTGGCGCGAGGCGCGAAGACTGTTGTGGCGTAGCGGCTGCGAATGGTCGGGATCAATTCCTCGCGAATGAACTGCCGGAACAGTTGTGAGCGCCCGACCCGGGGTGCAATCTTCTTGTCTTCCTCGTTGTCCTCGCCATAACGCGGGGGTTCATACACGTTGATTCGACGCTCCTCCTGCAGGACACGCGACGTCATCGTGAATGTGGTGCCCATCGTCAACGACGTCTGGCCGGCGTCGGCGCGCAGGCACCGGCGACTCCGCAGGGCTGCCGGATTCGATTCGTTCCAGGGTGACGAGTTGCCGATGACTGCCCTTCCCAGTGCGGCGCTCGACGAAGCCTGCTGCGCGCAGACGACCGTCCGGTGATCACCGGCCTCTTCGCGCCGCGAGCGACCCCATATACTCTCGGTGTATGCGATGCGACGAGCTTCGACTGACCGGATCTGGCGGCGCCAATCGCGTCATGGAGGCGGAGATGAAGCGCCTCGTGATGCGGTCCCCCTTCGAGGTGCGCCTTCCCAAGCCCAGGCGCGAAGGGGAGTCGACGCTTCTCTACCCCTTCGACGCCCGCATCAGTTGGGTGGCCGCGTGTCATCACCGGACGTCTTCGCGGATCTCGTGGGATCTGTTTTCAAGTACCGCCGTGCGGCTCGAACCGCTCTTCGAGGCGCTCCTGCCGGCCCTGCAGTCGGACGATCGACTGCCTGCCGCAACCACGTTGCGGTTCTCGGTCGATCTCGGGTCCGCACACGACTTCGAGGCGTCGCCGCTGCAGTTGCGTGGGGTGGTCAAGAACGCGCTGGTCGAAGCGCTGCGGGATCGCGGCGTGACGGCCGAAATCGACGCCGACTCACCGGACGTGGTGTTTGTCGTGCGGCGCGCTGGCACCCCAGAGAGCCGCCGCACCGTCGTCGGAATCGACATCGGCCTCGGCGCGCGACACCGTCGTGGCGCCCGCGTCGCCGTCGGCCCCGCTCCGCTTCGTGAAACCATGGCAGCGCAGTTGATCATGCTGTCTCGATGGGACGCGCGAACCGAGCCGCTCGTGGATCCGATGGCCGGAGGCGGCACGATTGCCATCGAAGCGGCCGGACTGGCGGTGGGTGCCGCGATCCGGCGTCCGGCGGAACTTCCGTTCCGGCACCTGGCGGCGTTCGACGGACTGCCGACCGCCACGCCGGATCTGTTTCCCGGCACCGTGCCGCAGATCGTCGCGCTCGATCTTGACCAGGATCGGATCCCGGCGATGGTGGGGAACCTCCGGGCGGCGGGTTTGACCGGGAGGTCCCACGAGGACTCGATCGTGATCGGGCAACAGGACGTTCGTACGTTGACTCCCGAGTACATCGCCGGCCTGCTGCCGCGAGCGGCCGAGATGAAGCCGGGTGTTTTCTGCTTCAATCCGCCATACGGCGTCCGCATCGGCGGAGAGGAGGGGCCAGAAAAGCTGCTCGACCTCTACGCAGACATGGGACACGCCCTGGCGCGCTTCAGGGGCTGGCGCGCCGCGTGTTTCGTGGCCAACCCGCGTTTCGTCGAGGCCTTTGGCCACGCCCCCACGATGACCAAACCCGCCACGAACGCCGAACTGCCGGGCGCCTTTCTCGTGTACGAGTTGTGAGTCGGCCGTATGAACGACCGTCACACTTCACCCGCCGATTCGGTAACCGACCGTGAACTTCGACCCTGGACTACCGGAGAACCCGATAGTCAGTTCGACGAACGCACGACGCTCGTATTCAAGACCGAGGATGAGGTTGCCGCCGACTGCAGTGTCCCATACGCGAAGAAGACCATTGCAGAACCTGTACGCATTGATGCTGGGACCGCATAGCAGGCCTCGACTCTGCCGCCACTTGCTACGGGCCGTCCACCACCGTCCGTGACGGACCCGTGCATTCGGGGTCTGGCGGGAGGGGCCTGTCCATTCGGCATCAACTAACCTTGCCCGTGCGTCGAATAGAGCCCATATTCTACGCACAAGTTGCGTAGAATGAGTCGCTAATACATCCATCGCTTGCCAGATTGGCCCATGTTTTACTGGGACCATCAGGCCTTGGCCCCGCATTTGGCCCAGATTCGGCACCGGCAGGGCCGCCTGCTTGGCCGGATGGATGGGCTGGGCTTTTCGCTCCGTCAGGAGGCAGAGCTCGAGACACTGACTCTTGATGTGCTCAAGTCCAGCGAGATCGAAGGCGAACACCTCAATCCGGAGCAAGTACGCTCCTCCATCGCCCGTCGCCTGGGGATGGAAACGGCGTGGACCATCGCGGCCGAGCGCGATGTCGAGGGCGTGGTCGAGATGATGCTCGATGCGACGCAGAACTTCCAACAGCCGCTTGGCGCCGAGCGGCTGTTCGGCTGGCATGCCGCATTGTTTCCGACCGGGCGTAGCGGCATGCGCAAGATCATCGTTGGTGCGTGGCGCGACGATGCCGCCGGGCCGATGCAAGTGGTGTCCGGCCCGGTGGGCAAAAAAAGGTGCACTACGAAGCACCGGCAGCAGCGCGGCTGCCGCAAGAGATGTCTGCCTTCTTCGATTCGGTGAACAGCACTGACGTGCAGGCCGATGCGGTCTTGCGGGCAGCGGTGGCCCATCTGTGGTTCGTTGCCATCCATCCGTTCGACGACGGCAATGGGCGTATCGCGCGCGCGACTGCCGATTGGCAGCTTGCGCGCGCGGAAAACAGCGCGCAGCGCTTTTACAGCATGTCGGCGCAGATTCTGGCGGAGCGGAACGACTACTACGACATCCTTGGGCGCACCCAGAAAGGCACGCTCGACGTCACGCCCTGGATGACCTGGTTCCTTGGATGCATCGGCCGCGCCTTCACTGGCACGGAGGCAACGCTGTCAGCGGTGATGCGCAAAGCACGCTTCTGGGAGAGCCACGCGCAGGTGCCGATCAACGATCGGCAGCGCGGCATCCTGAATAGGCTGCTTGACGGCTTCGAGGGCACGCTGACCACGACCAAGTGGGCGAAGCTGGCCAAGTGCTCGCACGATACGGCGCTGCGCGATATCCGTGCGCTCATCGATCTCGGCATTCTGCAACAGGACGCCGGCGGGGGCCGGAGCACGAGCTATTCGCTGCGCGAGCCCTGACGGTGGCACATTGACATACATAGAACCACAATGTAAAACACCACTACGTATGCATATGGGCAAGGATCTGGTTGCTGCTTCTGCCACACCGCTCGTGCTCGCCATCCTTGCCGAAGGCGACAGTTACGGCTACGCCATCATCAAGCGAGTGACCGAGCTGTCTGGCGGGCACCTGCAGTGGACCGACGGCATGCTCTATCCCGTGCTGCATCGGCTTGAGCGCCAAGGTCATGTCGCGGCGAAGTGGTCTGCGTCCGAGCAGGGCCGCCGGCGCAAGTACTACCGGATCACTCGAGAAGGCCGAGCGCAGCTCGTGGCCCAGCGGCAGCAGTGGAAGGCCGTGGACGGCACCCTGCGGGGTATCTGGATGCAGGGGTGCACGGCATGACGACCTTCGCTGATCGACCGCTTGAGGAGCAAATCGCACAGTGGCGGGCGTACGTCAGCCGCCGGCAGGCTCTGTCCCGTCCCGACGTGGAGGAACTCGAGGGACATCTCCGCGACCAGTTGGTGGCGCTCACCGATGCCGGCCTGGCAGGGGACGAAGCGTTCCTGATCGCGGTCAAGCGCATGGGCAGCCTCGATGCACTGTCACGCGAGTTCGCACGCGCGCACTCCGATCGGCTGTGGAAGCAGTTGGTCATGGCCCCCGGCGCGGCCGATGGGCCAGCCCAGACCGGTTCCGCCGAGACGCTCGTCGTCTTTCTCCTGGCCGTCGCCGCGGCGTGTGCCATCAAGGTGCCGGCGCTGTTCGGTCATCAGCTCAGCCCTGATGAAGAAATGCCGCTGTTCTACGCCAGGAACGCCAGCATCTTCGTCTTCCCGCTGCTCGCCGTCTACTTCGTGTGGAAGCGCGGGTCGGGCATGGTCAGCGGCCTCTGGCTGGCGCTGCCCTTCGCGGCAGGGGCTGTGTTCGCCAACGTCTTCCCCTTTCGCCCGGCCGGCGACACCGAGGTGCTGACGGTGCTGCACTTGCCCATCGCCCTCTGGCTGGCCGTCGGTTTCGCGTACGTCCGAGGCCGCTGGTTCGCCGACGGTGGGCGCATGAATTTCGTGCGGTTCTCGGGCGAGCTGGCCATCTACTACGTGCTCATCGCGCTCGGCGGTTTCGTCAGCATCCTCTTCACGTTCATGATGTTCCGCGCCATCGACATGAATCCTGACTGGTTCGTCGCAGGCTGGCTGATCCCATGCGGGGCGGTGGGGGCCCTGATCATCGGCTCATGGTTGGTGGAGGCGAAGCAAAGTGTCATCGAGAACATGG
This sequence comes from Acidobacteriota bacterium, assembly GCA_013203475.1. GTDB lineage: Bacteria > Acidobacteriota > Vicinamibacteria > Vicinamibacterales > SCN-69-37 > SYFT01. The sequence goes on along the minus strand of JABMNV010000139.1, from coordinate 4,877 downwards.
CACCGGTGCTGACCAGACTGTTCACGCCGCTCTTCACAGTTCTGCTCCTGGCGTTTCTGGGGACGATGGCGTGGACGGGCAGCCCCATCAACGTGGAACGGGAGGTCCTGATCGGCTTCGACCTGCTGCTGGTGCTGGTCGCGGGGCTGATGCTCTACGCCACCTCTGCGCGCGACCCGCAGGCACCGCCCGACTTCTTCGACGGCCTGCAACTGCTGCTCGTGGCCAGCGCGCTCGTGGTGGATGGGGTGGCGCTCGCGGCGATCGCAGCCCGCATCTCCGAGTTTGGCTTCACTCCCAACCGGGTGGCGGCTCTTGGCGAGAATCTCATTCTGCTCGTCAACCTGGCGTGGTCGGCGTGGCTCTATGCGCGCTTCCTGCGTCACCGGGGCTCGTTTGCCGCCCTCGAGCGATGGCAGGTCGCCTATCTGCCCGTGTACTCGGTATGGGCGGCACTGGTGGTTGTCATGTTCCCGCCCCTGTTCGGCTACCGTTGATGGTGTCGTTGCCGACCGGCAATGCGCCGCGTGGCAATGTGCCCCGACAGGTCCTCGCCTTCGACCAGTTCCATGACAAGGGCACGATCCTCGATCCCGTAGATGCCCGCAATATTCGGATGATTAAGCGACGCCAACGTCTTCGCTTCGCGCGTGAAACGCATCAGGCGGTCCGGTTCGCTGAGGTTGGTGTCCCGCGCGCGGTACGCCTCGCCCATGCCGCCCTCGCCCAGTTTGTCGACAATCGCATACGGCCCGAGGCGGCTACCAATGGTGAGTGGCATGAGGTGGACGGATTATAATCCCGGCACACCATGTCCCTCCCTGTCGGCGCCCTTCTCGGACAGTATGAAATTGTAAGTCCACTCGGTGCAGGGGGCATGGGCGAGGTCTATCGCGCCCGCGACCCGCGACTCGATCGTGAGGTGGCCATCAAGGTCCTTGGTGCCGCACTCGCCTCTGATCCCGAGGCACTGGCCCGCTTCGAGCGCGAGGCCTTGAGCATCGCCAAGCTCTCGCACCCGAACATTCTGGCCATCTTCGAATTCGGCCGTGAACCGGCGACAGGCGAAGGCCAACCTGGCACGGCCTTCGTCGTCACCGAACTGGTGGACGGCGAGACGCTGCGCGCCCGGTTGGCGCAGGGACCGCTGCCCCCGCGCAAGGCCGTCGCCTACGCTCTGCAGGTTGCCCGCGGCATGGGAGCCGCACGTGCCGGCGGGATCGTGCATCGCGATCTCAAACCAGAGAACGTGATGGTCACGCGCGGTGACCAGGTCAAGATCCTGGACTTCGGCTTGGCCAAACCGATGGCACTGGGCACAGAGGATGCCACGCGCGGCGCAGGCCCCGTCACCGGCGCGGCATGGTCCTGGGCACGTTCGGGTACATGGCGCCGGAACAGGTGCGCGGTCAAGTGGTCGACCATCGCGCCGACATGTTCGCGTTCGGCGCCGTGCTCTACGAAATACTGAGCGGTCGACGCGCCTTCAAGGAAGATACCGCCGCCGATACGATGACGGCCATTCTCACAAAGGAGCCGCCGGACCTCGACGCGGCACATCTGTCCATTTCTCCGGCCCTCGAGCGTATCGTGAGGCGCTGCCTCGAAAAGACACCCGAGCTGCGGTTCCAGTCGGCGAACGATCTCGCATTCGCGCTCGAGACACTCTCATCCGATTCGAGCTCAGCATCGGCCAGGCTTGACGTCGAGCCGCCCGTGCGGCAGAGGGAGACGTCGCGATTGCCGTGGGCGCTGACCACGATGGCGCTCGTCGGCATGGCGGCGATGTGGGGCTGGCGAAGTCCGGCCGACGTGGTCGATCCACGTTGGGACACATTCACGCGCGTCACAGAATCAGCCGGCGAAGAGACGGCGCCGAGCCTGTCGCCCGATGGCACGACCGTCGCGTTTGCCAGCCGCGTCAGCGGAAGCTGGGGCATCTATGCCCAGCGTGTGGGCGGTCGCAATGCGACGGCCCTGATCGACGAACCCGACCGCGACGAGTCCGGGCCCGCCTTCTCGCCTGATGGCGCGCGCATCGCCTTCCACGAATCCGACGACGATGGCGGCATCTTCGTGGCCGGTGCCACGGGCGAATCTGTCCGGCGGGTGACGGACATCGGATTCCATCCCGCCTGGTTGCCAGACGGCACGCAGATCGCGTTCACCACTTAAGAAATTTTCGAGCCGGCCGGACGCCAGGGTGACGGCACGCTGTACGTAGTCGATGTCGATGCGAACGGCAGCGGCCTCCGGCAGGTGGTGGAGGGAGACGCGGTGCAGCCGATGTGTATCCCCGGCATGCCCCGGAGCGATCGGACGTAGTGGACGGCGCGATTGGCGAACTCTCGGAGTTCCACCGGAATCCGGGTGCCTCGCAGTACGGGTTTGCCCAGCATCACGCGCGGGCTCATTTCGATGCGGTCCGTGAGCGTCATGGTGACCAGATACGCCGCTGCCCTCGACTGCGCAGCGGTTCTCCAACTAATTCCTTGTATCCTGACCAGCACCGTCGCGACCCGGACGATCGAGAAGTCAATGTCCGCACCCAGCGCCTGCCAGGCCACGAGCGTGATACTGGCGATTTCGCCCTGAGCGCCGCCACAACGAAGGGCGGACGCTCGACTTGGTGAACCTGCCGCTGCAAGCCGGTATGATTGCCGCAATATGCCAACCATTGCCTCGGTTCTCGCCGCCGTCGTCTTCTCGGGCTTCCAGCCGCAGCTGGCAGCCGTCGCCGGCAACGTCTATCTGCTGTTCGGGCAGGACAATGTCATTCACGTCGCCCGTTCGCTTGACGAGGGAGACTCCTTCGAACAACTTGCCCCACTCCCGGTCTCAGGCCAGATGCCTCTCGGGATGCGCCGAGGTCCGCGCATCGCCGGCACCTCGAGCACGCTGCTGATCTCGGCGGTCGTCGGTGCGCGCGGTGGAGGCGCCGACGGCGACGTGGTGCTCTACCGGTCGCGCGACTTCGGTGCCACATGGGAGTCGCCCATGGTCATCAATGATGTGCCCGGTTCGGCAAGGGAAGGACTCCACGCGATGGCGGCGTCACCGTCCGGCCTTGTCGTGCTGGCATGGCTTGACCTGAGGGCCAAGGGCACCCGGATCTATGCGGCAGTGTCGCACGATCACGGTGCAAGTTGGGCGCCGGACGTGCTGGTCTACGCTTCCCCGTCAGGCTCAGTGTGCGAGTGCTGTCACCCCTCGGTGTCGATCGGGCCAAACGGACACATCGCCGTCATGTTCCGGAACAACGTGAACGGCAATCGCGACATGTATGTCACGCGCTCGACCGACGGCGTCGTGTTTTCCGCGGCGACCCGGTTGGGCACCAACTCGTGGGCGCTAGATGCCTGCCCCATGGATGGCGGAGCGATCGACATCAGCACTGACGACATCACCGCCGTCTGGCGCCGCGAAACCACCGTCTATCTGACGACCAGTAACACTCCCGAGCAGGCGTTGGGCCCGGGGCGTGATCCGGTTGTGAGCCGGAGTCAGGGGCAGCAGGACATCGCGTGGAGTTCCCCGGCTGGCATCAGACTTCTTCGACAGGATGGCTCGCGCGTGGCCCTCGGCCTAGGCCGGTTCCCGACACTGCTGGCGCTGCGAGACAAGACCATGATCGCCTGGGAGCAGCAGGGCCAAGTGATCGTTCAGACGGTCGCGCGCTGACGCCCAGCTCCCGCGGCTCCCGCTTTCCTCCTGAGATTATCAGTCACGCGGTCTGGCTGTCCCACCGCTTTGGCCTGAGTTTCCGCGATGTCGAGGATCGGCTCGCGGAACGCGGCATCACTGTCTCCTTTGAGACCATCCGGCAGTGGTGTCAGACCTTCGGGCCCGACTACGCGCGCACGCTCCGACACCGACGCGGCCTGATGGGCGACACCTGGTATCTAGACGAGGTGTTCGTGACCATCCAAGGTCGACGGCAGTCTCTCTGGCGCGCCGTCGACCAGGACGGCGACGTCATCGACATCCTCGTCCAGCCGCGACGCAATCGCGATGAGGTTGATCCGACTCCGTGGACACTTTCAGTAGAACGACTTTCAAGGGCCAGACTTCACGAATACGGCTGACTCAGCAGCCGAGCATCGAGGGCGCGTGTGACCTCAAGTGGTGCATCCTTCACCTCAAACGCCGTCACATATTGGGCGATCAGGCTTGCCCCCGCCTCTGCCGCCAAGGCCTTCGCAATAGGTCTGGACGCAGGCGTTCAAGCCCAGGCTCAGTTCAACCGCTACGACCTTCCAGTCGGCTCCCGTGAGCAGTCGGCGCACCGGTGTCGAGACATTTGGCACGGCCAGTGAGCAGTACCGCGCCTCCGCACAGAGCACCGCCCACGCGGCATGTCGGCCCGTGTCGAGTCGATGCAATCGCAGGAGCCACGCGGTCACTGGGACATGTCACAGGAGAGCCCACTGATTAGCAAGTGTGGCGGACAGTGCGTTTACGCTTGCCGGTGGTGCGGAGCGGAGAACAGGTACCGTGCGCCAAGGGCGATTGCGTGTGTCACCAGGGGGCACCATCCCGAGGGACCGCGGCCCCAGTGATGCCGCATGCCTGAACACGCGAGAAAGCGGACGTTATGTCTTGGGGTAGCCCCTTTATACGGCCTATCGGCGGGACGTGACGTACCACGGTCCTGGTCAACTGGTGGGATATCCCATCTTTGACCTGAAACCCGATCGGTGTGATGTGCACCGATACGTGCGTGATCTTGAGGAAGTGCTGATGATGGCCCTGCGCGAGTTTGGGATCGCCCGCACGCGGGTCACGGGCCTGTCCGGCGTGTGGGTTGGGCCCGAGGGGCGAGAGAAGACAATTGCAGCGATTGGCGTGCGCATCAGCCGCTGGATCACCAGCCACGG
>JABMNV010000138.1 GCA_013203475.1 Acidobacteriota bacterium | reverse complement strand
TAATTACTCTTGTAACCGGGCGAGGGGGGCGTGGGGGGGCGTGGTGGGCGTGGGGGTCGCGGGGGAGCGTCTGGCCCGCCGCAGGCGCCCATCGCGCGTTTCGCCCTTGCCGTGCGCCAGTCCGTATCCAGCCTCCTGCTCTCCGCCGATGAACGATACGTGTGGATTGAGATTAGCGAACAGCCTGAGGTTGCGGCTCGTCCTCAGGAGACACCGGCGTACGTGACTGAGTCGTCTTATCCAGAGATGTTGCCGGGAGCCCGCTCGAACGTGGGGGATGAGCAGTCGGTGCGCAAGCTCGCAATTCTCGATGTCCAGGAGAACACCTCGGTCTGGGCGGACGCCGCCCCGTTCGCTGGCAATGAATGGTCAGCGGTGCCCGGCGCGGTGACCGGGCCGCGCATCGTCAATTGGGGGTCGCCCAACATGTCTGGCGATGGTGCCTATGCCGTGATTTCCGTCCGTGCGCTGGACAACAAGGACCGCTGGTTTGTGACGGTGAATCCTGCGACCGGGGCGGCACGCGTTATCGACAACCAGCGTGATGACGCCTGGATCCGCGAACAAGGCGTTGGCGGCGGTGGCGGCTTCGGGGGCGGGGCGGGAATCGCCTGGCTCCCCGACAACCAACACTTCCTGTTCCTGTCAGAAAAGAGCGGCTACCTGCACCTGCACTCGGTAGACATGAGTGCCCCGCAGCCCATGGCAACGCCCTTGACGCAGGGCGCCTGGGAAGTCACGAACGCCGCGCTGTCGGAGGACGGCTCGCTGGTGTTCCTGACTACGAACGAAGTACACCCTGGTGAACGGCATTTCTACACGATGCCGAGCAGCGGGGGGGCGATGACCAAGGTGACGTCCCTGACGGGTTCAAACGCCGCGACCGTCTCGCCGGATGAACGTTCGATCGCGTTGATCTACTCCTACAGCACAAAGCCGCCCGAACTCTACATGATGCCGCTTGCGCCCGGGGCCGAGGCCGCGCAGGTGACGACGACACCGAGCGAGGAGTGGCGCAACTTCAAGTGGATCGAGCCCAAGATTGTCACGTACAAAGCGCGCGACGGGCAGGACGTGTACGCCCGGTTGTACACGCCGGAAATGATCGGCGCCAAGCGCGACAAGAAGAAGCCGGCCGTGGTGTTTGTGCACGGCGCCGGTTATCTGCAGAACGCGCACAAATACTGGTCCAGCTACTACCGCGAGTACATGTTCCACAACCTCCTGGCGTCGAAGGGGTATGTCGTGCTCGATCCCGACTATCGCGCGTCATCGGGATACGGACGGGACTGGCGCACTGGTATCTATCGATTCATGGGCGGGAAGGATCTCGAGGACGTGGTTGACGGCGCGAAGTTTCTGGTCGCCACCGAAAAAGTGGATGCCAAGCGTATCGGCGTGTATGGCGGCAGCTACGGTGGTTTCATCACATTGATGGCGTTGTTTACGACCCCGGACGTGTTTGTTGCCGGTGCTGCGCTGCGGCCCGTCACCGACTGGGCGCACTACAACCACGGGTATACGTCCAATATCCTCAATACGCCGCAGACCGATCCAGAGGCGTACCGGAAGAGCTCCCCGATTTTCCACGCAGATGGATTGAAGAACCGCCTGCTGATCCTTCATGGCATGGTCGACACCAACGTGTTCTTTCAGGATTCTGTCAGGCTGGCGCAACGTTTGATTGAGCTCCGCAAGGAGAACTGGGAATTGATGGGATTCCCGGTCGAGAGCCACGGGTTTACCGAGGAGACCAGTTGGGCCGACGAGTACAAGCGGATTCTGAAACTTTTCGAACAGGAACTGCGAGACGTGCGATGAGTGATGTGCTGAACGTGTTCCGTGAGTTGGGGGCCCTGCACGAAGGGCACTTCCGGCTGTCGTCGGGCCTACACAGCTCGGGGTATTTGCAGTGCGCCTTGGTGTTGCAGCATCCCGAACACGCCGAGGCCATCGGGCGTGCGCTGGCCGAGCTGCTTCGCGATTTGCAACCGACCGTGGTGTTATCGCCGGCGCTGGGTGGGCTCATCATTGGACACGAAGTAGCACGCGCCCTTGGTGTGCGCGCAATCTTTGCGGAGCGCCAGGACAGCTCCCTGACGCTCCGGCGTGGTTTTTCGCTGGCGCAGGCCGATCGCGTGGTGGTGATCGAGGACGTCGTCACCACCGGAGGATCCACGCGTGAGACGATCGGAGTCGCGCGGCGGATCGGAGGCACGGTCGTGGGGGCCGGCTCGATCATCGATCGCAGTGGAGGCACCACCGCACTCGATGTGCCGTTCCGAGCGCTCGTCGCGCTGTCGCTCCCGGTCTACGACCAGGCGACGTGCCCGCTGTGTGCGGCCGGGACCCCGGTGACCAAGCCCGGCTCCAGAGTCTGAAGCGCCTGTTCTGCCCAACACGATGAGAGTCTTGCGTCTGCTGGTGGCCTACGATGGCACGCACTACTGCGGCTGGCAGCGGCAAGAGAACGGGCCCACGATTCAGGGCGCGCTTGAAGACGCCTGTGCGTCGTTGCTGGGGCCATCACCCAGCGTCACGGGCGCGGGCCGCACGGACGCCGGCGTGCACGCGCTCGGGCAGGTGGCGTCGGTGCGAGTCGAAACCACACACGCGACGGACGCCGTCCGTCGGGCGCTGAATGTGCGCCTGGACCCGGACATTCGGGTGCTCGACGTCACCGATGCGGCCCCAGAGTTTCACGCACGATTTGACGCCACCGGAAAGACCTACCGCTATCGCATCGCCACGACACCCCTGGTGTCGCCCTTTACGCATCGATACGTCTGGCACGTGCCGCAGCCACTGGATCTGACGGCGATGCGTCGGGCGGCAACCGACCTGATCGGGCGACATGATTTCTCAGCGGTTCGGTCCACGGGCTCCGAGGTGAGCGACGCCGTACGGACGCTGGACCGGGTGGAATGGATCGAGCGTGCTGGCGAACTGGTGTTGGAGGTGCATGGCGACGGGTTTCTTCGTCATATGGTGCGAGCCATCGTGGGGACGCTTGTGGAGGTGGGCTCGGGCCGCCGCACCGCCCAGTCCATCCCCGGGCTGCTGGCCTCGCGTGACCGCGGCCAGGCGGGCGAGACCGCACCGGCCCAGGGGTTGACGCTGGTCTCTGTGGACTACGCGTAGCCCGGTGTAGACTGCATGCATGGCGCTCGTTGACGTGCTGGCTGGCGTGCTGTCCGGATCGCCTGAAGAGGCTGTCGCCCGACGGCTCGACTTTGACCGTTTGCCGAAACACGTAGCCATCATCATGGATGGCAATGGTCGTTGGGCCGCAGAACGGCATCTCCCCAGAGTGGAAGGACACCGCGCCGGCATCGAGTCGGTACGACAGACGGTCGAGACCTCGGCGCGTCTCGGCCTGTCGGTCCTCACGCTCTACGCGTTCTCGGTGGAGAACTGGAAGCGCCCGGTGCCCGAGGTGACTGCCTTGATGGGCCTGCTGCGCCACTACCTGCGCGCCGAACTCAAGACCCTGCTCAGGAACAACATCCAGTTTCGCGTCATTGGCCAGTTGGAGCGGCTCAGCCGCGAGGTGCGCGAAGAGCTCGAGGCCGCTGTGGACCGAACGAGGACCAACAGCGGGATGGTCTTCAATATTGCCCTCAGTTATGGCGGTCGTGCGGAGATTGTGGATGCGGCACGGCAGGCGTTGGCGCACGGAGTGAAGCCCGAAGCCCTGACCGAAGAGATGTTTGCGTCGTTTCTGTACACGTCCGGGCAGCCCGATCCCGATCTGCTCATTCGCACCAGCGGCGAAATGCGTGTCAGCAACTTCCTGTTGTGGCAGATCGCCTACGCAGAAATCTGGGTCACCGACACGTTCTGGCCTGACTTCCGTGCGCGGCACCTGCTCGACGCCGTGGCGGACTACCAGAAACGTGACCGACGGTATGGCGCGGTCACGTCTGATTCGGCCGAGGCGCTGAAATAACGCGTGACCCGAGTCCTGAGCGCCCTTGTTCTCATCGCCCTGGTCGGCAGCGTCCTCTGGCTGAGCCCCTGGTGGGCCGTGCTGGTCCTGGCGGCGACTGTGGCGGCCCTCGGTGCGTACGAACTCGCTGGCCTGTCTCGCGCGGTGGGTGCGCCGGTGCCGGTACTGGTGGTGTCATGTGCCGCCGTGGCGACGTGCGCGGCCGTACCGATTGGATTTGGCTCAGGTGATGCGCTGTTGGTGGTCGTGTTCGCATTGGTGGTGACGACCGGGGTTGTGACATTGGCCGGTGGCGCGCCCTCGCCATCCACGATGACGCGGGCCGCGATGACGCTGATGACGCCCATCTACCTGGGCGTGCCCTTGGGGGCCATGGCGTGGATGCACCTGATCTACGGTCCCCGCGTCGTGACGTTTCTGATTGCGACGATTGTTGTGAGTGATTCGACCCAGTATTTCGTGGGCCGGGCCTTTGGCCGTCACAAATTGGCACCGGCGGTGAGTCCAGCCAAGACCGTTGAAGGGGCCGTGGGCGGCATCGTGGCTGCCGCTGCTGTTGGGGCGTCACTCGGGCCTCTGTGGGGCCAGGCGGCCTCGATGGCTGAGGGACTGACTCTCGGCGTGGTGCTCTGTCTGGCCGGCATCGTCGGGGACTTGTTCGAGTCGATGCTCAAGCGCGGCGCAGGGGTGAAGGACAGTTCGACGATGATTCCCGGGCATGGGGGTGTGCTCGATCGCATCGACGCCTATCTGTTTGCGGTACCTTTTTACGCCCTCTTTCTGCGGTACGTCGGATGATCCGTATCGCAATTCTTGGGTCCACCGGATCGATTGGCCAGAGCGCGTTGTCGGTGGTCGACAGCCATCCGGAACGGGTGGCAGTGGTGGCGCTGGCCGCAGGACACAATACGGAGCGGTTGGCGGAACAGGTCAAAAAGTACCGACCGGCGCTCGCCAGTGCGGCAACCGCGGCCGGTCTCGATGACCTGAGGGCGCGCCTGAGGCCGGGTGAACGTCCCGCCATGCTTGAGGCGGGCGCTGACGGTTTGCTGGCCGCTGCCACGCATGCCGACGCCGACCTTGTCCTCTGTGCATCGTCCGGAGCCGCCGGGCTTGAGGCGGCCCTGGCCGCCATTGACCACGGCAAGACCGTGGCGTTGGCGAACAAGGAAGTGCTGGTGATGGCCGGGGCGTTGATGGTGGATGCGGCTCGGCGTCGCGGTGTGGGGCTGTTGCCGGTGGACTCCGAGCACAACGCGATTCATCAGTGCCTGCACGGTCGGCAGGCTGACGAAGTGCGCCGGTTGATCCTCACCGCGTCTGGTGGACCGTTTCGTGGCTGGACCGATGATGCCCTGGCTAAGGTGACGCCCGCTGATGCGCTGCGGCACCCCACGTGGCAGATGGGCCGGAAGATCACCATCGATTCGTCTACGCTCATGAACAAGGGGCTCGAAGTGATCGAAGCCCGGTGGCTGTTCAACGTGACGCCGGAGCAGATTTCGGTTGTGGTGCATCCTCAGTCGATCGTGCACTCGATGGTCGAGTTGTGCGACGGGTCAGTCATGGCGCAACTCGGTGCGACGGACATGCGGCTGCCCATTCAATACGCTTTTTCGTATCCCGAACGCTGGGATGCGCCGGTCGCTCCGCTCGACGTCACGCGCATGGGGCAGCTTGATTTTGCGCCTCCCGATTTCGCACGATTTCCCTGCCTACGATTGGCCTATGAGGCCCTCGAACACGGCGGCGCCTGGCCTGTGGTGCTCAATGCGGCCAACGAGGTCGCCGTGGAGGCGTTTCTGGCGGGCCGGGTGCGCTTCCTGGACATTCCTCGAATCATCGAGCAGGCGCTTGAGGCTGCAGGCCGAGACACCAGTGTGCCGCGGTCGCTCAGCGACGTCAGGGCCACTGACGCCCGGGCCCGGCAGCAGGCCACTGAAACCGTCAGTACGCTACCATCGTCATAGCTCCTGACGGGGTCAACCACACATGGACAACATCATCGGATTTTTTCAAAACATTCTGCCGTTCCTGTTCGTGATCGGCGTGCTGATTTTTGTGCACGAGCTGGGTCACTTTCTGGTGGCCCGCTGGTACGGCGTCAAAGTCTTGGCATTTTCTCTCGGGTTTGGCCCCAAGTTGCTGAAAGTGACTCGCGGTGATACCGAGTACTGCATCAGCGCGATTCCTCTGGGCGGTTACGTGAAGATGGCGGGCGAGACGGCCGAAGATACGCCGTCGGGTGACCCGACGGAATTTCTGTCGCAGAGCAAGTGGGTCCGGTTCCAGGTCTACCTGGCGGGCCCCCTCATGAACGTGGCCCTGGCGCTGGTGTTAACGACTGTCGTGCTGCTGCAGGGCGCCGATGTGCCGCTCTATCGCACAGCGCCTCCGGTGCTGGGTGTCGTGGTCGCCGATGGTGCTGGCGCCAAGGCGGGCCTTCAGGTGGGCGATCGCATTGTCCGGGTTGACGATCAGGCGACCGACACGTGGGATGAGTTCGACATGGCTGTGGTGACGAAGGCCAGTCGCGAAGTGGCCCTGGTCGTGCAGCGGGAGGGGACCTATCTCGACATGACCGTGTTTCCGGACGCGTCAGGTTATTTCGATTTTGGCGATCTCGGCGTGTTGCCGGTCCTCCGGCCACAGATTTCACAGGTCGAGCCCGGTCGGCCTGCCGCCCAAGCGGGGATGCGGACGGGCGATGTGTTGCTCGCGATTGCGGGTGAACGTGGCTTGGCTCAGCCAGAGATTATTGCGCTCATTCAGAAGAGCACTGACACCCCGTTGGTGTTCACGGTTGAGCGTGCCGGGGCGCCGATAGATCTCAACATCGTGCCTGAATCGAACGGCTCAGTGGCCGTCATTGGCGTGTCCATCGCTCCCTGGGAGACTCGTCGAATCGATCCGAACTTTCAGACGGCGGTGCAGATGAGTGCGGCACAGACCTGGGAAGGGTCGCAGCAGATCTTCTCGACCCTCGCAGGGTTGTTCACTCGGTCAACGCCCATGACGGGCGTCATCGGGCCGGTCGGCATCGCGCAGATCTCTGGCGCCACGGCCCAACTGGGTTGGCTCCCTCTTCTGGCGTTGATGTCGATGATCAGCCTCAACCTTGGCGTGTTGAACTTGATGCCGATTCCAGTCCTTGATGGCGGTCACATCACCATTCTGGCGATGGAAGGGATGGCGCGTCGCGACTTCAGTCTCAAGGTGAAGGAGCGCATCCTGTTTGCCGGATTCGCGCTCATTCTCATGCTGATGGTCACAGTGATCTACAACGACGTCGCGCGGCTGATTCGCTAGCGATTACCGGCCGATGTCGGCCTCGGCTGCCAGGTGGCCAAACGACGGCCAGTCCTGCCCGGCAAGAATCGTGGCCCAGAACTGCTCAGCCTCGCGCCGCCGGCCGTTGATCAGGTGCCATGTGCTGACCCCGTAGCGCACGGCCGTGGCGCTGGCGCCTTCCCCAGCGGTGGCCAGCACCTCCTCTGGAGTGCGAGCGCCCTTGTACATCATCAACAGGGCGTGGTAACTGCTGTTCTCGATGACCTCAAGTCCGGCGTCGATCGGCGCGAGGACCGCTTCCGCTGCTGCTGGCTGACCGGCCCGCCGAAGTGACAGATACATCCAGTTGCTGGCGGCCACGAGGTTGTCGGCGTTCCGCACGACGTCGCGCGCGTTGCGCCAGGTGTCGGCTGCGCGAGTGAAGTCGCCCCTGAGGTAATAGCCCATCGCCAGGTGGTAGTAGGTGTTTGACTGCAGTGTGCTGGTCGGGATGTTGCGTGCGTTGGGCTGTCCGTCGGGTTCCACCTGATCCGGCTGGCCCTGGATGAGGGTGGCCGCCTGTTCAAGGTCCGCGATGGCGAGATCGATCTCCCGAACGCTGAGGTACCGATGACCCCGATGCCGATAGAAACGCGCGTCTGAGGGGTGGCGCGCGATGCCGTCCGAGAAGAACGCAATCGCATCTCTGAAGTGGCCGACGTAGGCGGCGCGTCGACCGACCCAAATCAGAGCGTCTGCATCATCCTGATGCTGGTTCCAGTCCCGGAGGGCATCGGCCAATTGTGCGTTCATCCGGGTCCGTGCCTCGGCGGCCAGCGGCGGCGCCGCCAGTTTTTGGCCGCGCAGTGAGGTGGCTTCGGCCCCCTGTCCGGCCGCAGCGGAGGGGGTGAAGGTCATCGCTGGAACGGCCATCACCATCGGAACCAGCGCGCAGAGGAGTAAAAAACTTCGACGCATAGCCATCATGCTATCGCACACAACGGGGCACCTCTGCTATGTTGATGGGATGGGTGACGCTGGCGAAGGCCTCATAGACGCAGACGCACGGATTCAGGAACTGGTCGATGAGCGCGAGGCCGCTCGACGCGAGCGGCGCATTCAGCGCGCTCCCATCGATCCGGTCAAGAACGCGGCAATCGCAACTCTCTCACTGGGGCTGTCCGAGCTGCGACGCCAGCTTGCCGCGACCGAACATCCCGTGCGGCAAAAGCAGCTCGAGGCTGCGATCGCCGACGTCGAAAAGCGGATCAAGAAGCTCGGCTAGCGCTTGCGCAGAATCGGGTATGTGGTGACACCCTCGGTCGCCAGCACGTTGTCGAGGTAGTTCCAGGTGACGGCCCCGTCATCAGACGTCGGTTCCAGCAGGTAAAACGCCAGCCGCGCGAGTGCCTGATCCATCCTCACGACCCAGGAGCCAGCGGGGACTGTCGCGTCTGGCGCGGGCGCCCAGGCGCCGTCGAGCGTGCGCATGGCGTGGCCCAGAAAGTCGATATTCGTCCCGAGCGAACGGGTGTGTTGGCGGTAATGGCAAACTGTTCAACGTCCGTGATGGGTTCGGTGGTCTGGTGTATCTCGACGCCGTGCAGCAGAAGCAGGTCTCGCGTTTTGACCGCCGATGCAGGCAGATAGTAGGTGGCAGGCGCGACCTCGGTGGACGTCGGCTCGAACCACAACCCGTCGGTCATCTGCTCGCGCGTGAGCGCATCTGTGCGACGGTTCATGACCGCCCCGTTCAGCGGATTGGTTTCGTTTTCCACCTCACCCATCAGGATTTCGATCAGGCCGCCGCTGCTCTTCTGCGCGCGGGTCGCTTGCGTCTGGCCGGTGATTGTTTCCTGATCGGCGTCGGCAACGGCCTGCTTGATCTTCGCCACATTCTGGTGCGCGAAGTTCATGGCCTCTTCGATGAAATAGTTCGTCGCTTTGATGCGGTCTTCAAAGGTGGCATACGCGTAGGCCTCGCTCAGGAGGGCGAAGCGGTTGCGCAGGCCGACATAGTTGTTGTGAAACCGGGGCACATGTTCGAACGTGCCCCACGTCCGCGGGGCGGGAGGCCCCGTGGGTGCCGGGGGCGCCGGTGGCGGTGTCACGGCCGAACCGGTTGCCCCGCCGCGGCCTGCACCACGACCCCCACGCCCCCCACCGCGGCCGCCCCGGCCAACACCTGGGCCGCCGCCAGCGTTGCCG
>JABMNV010000137.1 GCA_013203475.1 Acidobacteriota bacterium | reverse complement strand
GCGTAGCAGGGTACGCGAAAAAGGGCAAAGAAGCTGGTGAGGTGGGGAGGTGGGGAGGTGGGGAGATGGGGAGGTGGGGAGGTAATCCGTGATTTGATGGTGGGGTGATTTCGTTCTCCAACATTTCCAAGCAGTACGGGCGGCAGATCTTGTTCGTCGACGCCAATTTTCAGCTCAATGCCGGCGACAAGGTCGGGTTGGTCGGGCCCAACGGGTCAGGAAAGACCACCCTGTTTCGCATGATTGTTGGCGAAGAAGGAGTCGACGATGGGGATGTGACCGTCCCAAAGAAGCTCACGGTCGGCTACTTTCGCCAGGATGTTGAGGAGATGGAGGGCCGATCGGTACTTGACGAAGCTATCGCCGGCAGCGGTCGTCTTGGAGATTTGCACCACGAATTGGAAGAACTCCAGCAGGCGATGGGCGATCCAGGCCGTGCCGACGACATGGACCGCATTCTTGAACGATTTGGCGAGGTCCAGGAGGAATACGATCATCTCGGCGGCTACGGACTTGAAAGCCAGGCCCGCGAGGTGCTCCACGGCCTGGGATTTGACGACGCACGTATCGATGGTGATGTCGGGGCCTTGTCTGGCGGCTGGAAGATGCGAGTGGGCATGGCGCGAGTGCTGCTCGGACGGCCCGACGTGTTGCTCATGGACGAGCCCACCAACCACCTCGATATTGAGTCGATTATCTGGCTCGAGGGTTTTCTTAAGTCGCTGCCAGGCGCGCTATTCATGACATCGCACGATCGCGAGTTCATGAACCGCATCGTGACGCGCATCGCGGAAATAGACGATGGCGAAATCACGGTGTACGCCGGCGACTATGAGTTCTATGAACGCGAGCGCGCCATTCGCGAGACCAATCGTGAGGCCGCGTACGCCAGGCAGCAGTCGATGCTGGCAAAGGAACAACGGTTCATCGACCGGTTCTCGACCCATGCCGCCAAAGCCGCCCAGGTGCAGAGTCGCGTCAAGGCGTTGGATAAGATCGAAAAGATCGAATTGCCCAAAAAGCGAAAGGTCGTGGCATTCGACTTCCGCCAGCCGCCAAGATCCGGTGACAAGGTCGTGATGGTCGAAGACCTGCACAAGGCGTACGGCTCACACGTGGTGTACGACGGCCTGAACATGACCATTCAGCGTGGTGAACGTTGGGCCGTGATGGGGGCCAACGGCGCCGGCAAGACCACGCTGTTGCGGATGATCGCCGGTGCGCTCAAACCTGATTCGGGTGAGGCGCGCATCGGGGCCAGCGTGCAGATGGGGTACTTCGCTCAGCAGGCGTTGCAGTTGCTCAACCCGGATCGAACGGTCTGGGAGCAGGCGCTTTTTGACTTTCCCGGCGAAACGGTGGGTTCGCTGCGCAGCCTGCTCGGCGCGTTTCAGTTTTCTGGCGACGAAGTCGACAAGAAGATTCGATCCCTCTCCGGTGGCGAGCGCTCGCGGTTGGTCCTGGCGCGCATGCTGATGTATCCGCCGAACCTGTTGGTCCTCGACGAACCGACGAACCATCTCGATCTGGCGACCAAAGACATGTTGATCGCAGCGCTGAAAGACTTCGATGGCACGATAATTTTTGTCTCGCATGACCGGTCCTTCCTGCGTGGACTGAGCACCCGTGTGTTGGAACTGAGCGGCGACGAGCCCCACCTGTTTCCCGGGTCCTACTTGGAGTACGTCGCCAGTACAGGGCATGAGGCGCCGGGCATTCATGAATGAGGCCATGGGGCCATGGCCTGGCACGTGTTCCTGAGAGCCTCGTCATCCTCGATTCGTTAACGACCGTGCGAAGAAGGAAAAGGATGCGTGAGCGCCCTACCCGACGAGTCCAGCCGACGCCCCGACGAAGGCGAGGCCCTTGTTGTGGTCGACGCCCATCATCTTGCCGCGGCCCATACGCACGAGCGTCAGCACCGCGCGATAACGACCAGCGTCGCGGACCATCATGATGCGCAGTTCGGCCTGGGTGTCGCCGTGCGGAGTCCTGATGACCGGCGTGAACGAGACGCGACGCTGCAGCACGTAAAGGTGCCGCTGATCTATTGGGATCGCGGCCACATCGTCATCGGTCGGCGAAAAGAGAATGCCTCCACCCGCAAACGAAAACAGCGGCTTGAGAATCCACTGGTCACGATCGGGCGGCAGTCCAGGCACGTCTGAGAGGAACCGGGTCTCCGGCACCCACGGGTGATCGAGCCAGGGGAGTGAGAACTTGCTGATGCGGAAGAACCAGCCGGGGCCGCCGATCCACTGCACGTCAAGATCATCGCGGTAGTCGAAGGCCAGGGTTGCGCCCGACCGCTCGAGTTCGTCGGGGATCACGCGGTTGTAGATGCGCGCGATCGGAGTGCGCACGCCATCGCGACGGTAGAAGAGCCGCCGGCCCTCTCGAATAACTTCACTCGTGTCGATGGCGCGAATGCCCCAGGTGGCTTCTGTCGCCACGAAGTCTGGCCGCGTCTTTTGTCGCTCCGGAACGACCTCCAGCAGCACGACATGGGCAGGATCGTGTTCGCCCACAAGCACACGACGCATCAACGCCACGTACGACTCATGGTCGAGGCCATCGAGATACGGCGTGAGCCGGTTGACGCCGGTCTCTGGGCCCTGGAGGTGTGCCAGCGCTGTCTCGGCCAGCACCATTTGAAATCCGTAGAGTGAGGGAAACGCCTGGAGCTCGACCAGGCGTCCTTCAGTCTTGCCCGACGCCGTTCGTACCAACCCGAAGTCAACCTGTACGCACGTGGGCAGCGTCTCGCCGTGCGCCAGTCGGAACTGCTCCGGCACGATGGCGTCGGCGGCGACCCGGTAGGCGTGATTGGACAGCAACTGTTCCGTCATCACTTGTGCAGCATCGACCAGCGACTGCATCAGCGATTGCGAAAAGAAGCACGGGGTTTCAGATAGCCGGAACTCGATCGGCACGCTGAGCTGCCTGCTCATTGAGCTGAGAAACTCCTGGTGTCGCGCCTCTGAAAAGGTTCGGTCGAACTGGGCGCGCGCCCAGTCCAGCATCAGATCAAGAACTGACCGTGTTCCATGATTTTGTCGTCATCCATCCAGATGTCGAAGTGCGCGCCGACGACGTCGATATGGGTGGACGAATACCAGTCGGCTCCCGTGTGGGCGCCGTACGGATTGCCGAAGGCGATGTGGATGCCTGGAAGCTTCTCGTCCTGCAGAATGTGACCGGTCACTTCACGCAACTGGATGTTCGTGCCGATGGCGAACTCACCAACACGGTCACTGTTTTCGTCCGTGTGGGTGTACGCCCAGAAGTCATCCCGCAGGGACTGATTCGACGATTCTGCCGAGACCAGCCGGTTGTAAACCGCAGGCCCGATGACACTCAGCACCCAGCACCCCTCTAGCGTCCTCCGCGACCGTTGCCGGCGGCCGCCGGCGCCGCCAGTTCAACCGGCACGCCGTCAATGAAGACGTGCCGCACGCGCGTGGCGGCATCAAACAAGTCGCCGCTGGTGACAATCACATTGGCGATCTTCCCGACCTCGATCGACCCGAGACGGTCGTCAGCGCCGGCGATTCGCGCCGCGTCAATCGTCAGGGCTTTGAGCGCCGCCTCGGCCGTCAACCCCCCCTCCGAGACGGTGCGTCCTGCGTTGCGGACGAACTCGGCCCCCGTGGAACCTCCCGATGTGAAGGCAAACGGCACACCCGCTTGTGCCAGCATCGCCGCCACCTTCGGTGCGTTCGCCTGCTGACGCAACTGGCGCAGTGATGGGTTTCCGCCGCCGCCTCGTCCGCCACCGCCACCGCGACCACCGGCCGCCGCCCCGTCGCTAAAATTGATCGTCAGGAGCACCCGAGCCTTGGCGGCCTGCAGTTCAGCAATCCGGTCGCCAGCCTCCGCGCCCCCAACAATGATCGGGTCAAGACCAAAGTCGCTCGCCATCAGCAATGAGCGATCGATCTCGCGGCCTTCGTTGGCATCGAAGATGACCGGCAGCGCTTTGGCCATCGCCGGCTGCAGCGAGTCGAGCGCCGGTTCCACCAGGGGGCGCGGCCCTCGACCGTCGATCTTCTGGTAGATCGCCGTCGCGTCCCGCTGCCACTGCGCATCGAGCAGCGCCTGTCGCGTGAACGCGATGACGCCCAGCAGCGAGTTCGGGAAGCCAGGTCCGCCGCCGCGTCCGTAGATATTGATGTGCTGAGCGACCGGCGACTTGACGACCGCCAGACCCTTCCGGTACGTGCCGGGCGCACTGATCTGCGGATCGTCAGGTGGTACGGCCACGTTCACCAACGCACTCTGGCCCTTGAAAATTCCCGTTGCCGGCACCGCCAGCACCGTCGTGACGCCCGCGCTGGCCAACGCGGTGAGTTGCTCGCTGCCGTCAATCAGATTGCCTGACGCCATGTAATCGGGGCGAAGCAGCGCCGTTCGCTTCACGCGGTCGGCCTCCTCAAGTGTGGCGAAGGTCTGCCCGCCGCCACCGCCACGACCGCCACCACCACGGCCGGCTGCAGGGGCCGGCGTGTCGCCCGGGTCCACCGGGTCCGTGTTGGCCATGTCGATCAGCCCGGGGTACACGGTCATCCCCGTGCCGTCAGTGACGACCGCATCCACGGGAACAGCGACGGTCGCGCCCACCGCCGTGATGATGCCACCCTGAATCAGGATGGTGCCCTTCTCGATAGTCGTGCCAGAGACGGTGACAATCTTGGCATCCTTGATGGCGTAGGTGAGGCCCGTTTGCGCGGCATCACCGGTGAGGGAAAACGAGAGCATCGCGATGAGGATCGCGGCGCCCTGAGCGAACAGTGTTTTCAGGTTTCGCACTTTTCTAATCCTCCTACTGACGACCCATGTAACGGCTAAACAATTCCGTCTGCTTACTTTGCAGCGGTACATCCCTGCCAGCGATAATCACGTGCTGAATGCGCGACCGGACCTCCAGCGCATCGCCGTTAACCACCATCAGATTCGCGATTTTTCCGGGCTCAATGCTGCCCACCATCTTGTCGGCGCCAAAAATCTTCGCCGCATCGATGGTTAACGCCTTGAGCGCGCCTTCCGGCGACAATCCCCATGCCACCGACATCGCCGCCTGGAAGGGGACGAGCCGCACGTTCTGGTAGCCGCCGCTCGAAAACGCGAACGTCACGCCCGCCTTTTCCAGTTGACCCGCCGCCTGATACGAGGCCGCGTGAAACGTATCCTCTCCCTGGGGCATGGTTAGCACATTGCTGATGATGACCGGCACGCTGGCCGCCACGAGCACGGCCGCGCTTGTCACGGCCACGGCAGGACTGGTCCGAATGACCAGGTTCACGTGCTGACTGTCGGCCCACGTGATGGCCTGACGGATGGCCGCGTCACTTCCAGCCTGCACATAAAATGGCTGCGCGCCATTGATGATCGGCAGGAACGGCTCAAGGTCCCAGTTCATCGCGCGGTCTGGGTTCTTGCCGTACGCCCGTGCCCGCGCCATCATCGTCTCAAGCTCCTTCAGACTCGCCGCGCTCGCGCCGCCACCACCGCCTCGTCCGCCGCCTCCGCCGCCAGGCATCGACATCGACAGGCCGGTCGAGGCACGCAGCGTATTCTCTTCCCACGTCCAGCCTTCCAGGTTCATCAGCGGTACTTCGCCGCCGATCATGCCGCCGCCGGGGAAGATGCCCGCCGAGGTGATTCCTTCCACGCGTGCGACTGCGATCGCATCGCTGTCTGACTGGAAGGCCACCCGCGTGCGCAGCATCTGGTTAAACGTCAGAATTTCGTCCACATCGTCAAAGTTACTTGCGCCCGGCTCGGCCAGACCGAGGTCGGTCGACGCGTCAATGAAGCCCGGGTAGACGTTGCCGCCCTTGACGTCCACAACTCGGGCACCCGCAGGCACTCGTGCGTTGGCGCCGACCGCGAGAATCTTGTTCCCTTGAATGACGATCGTGCCCCTCGGGATGACCGGGCCGGTGACTGGATGGATGCGGGCATTCGTGATGGCCCACGCGGCGCCGCCGGCGTTATAGAGCACCTCGCCCGGCTGGCTCTGCATCGCAAACAGACTCGTGGTGACCGTTGGTGCGGCGTTCGCCGCGCCGCCTCGGCCCCCACGGCCGCCGTTGAGCGCCGCGCGGTCCTCATCGACCTTGGCTGCACGAGCCATGTCTTCCACACGGTCGTAATACTTCTTGCCGTCGATGTAGGTCTGCTCGACGATGGCGAAGGTGCTGAGCGGATGGTTGTTCCAGATCACAACGTCCGCGTCTTTGCCCACCTCAAGCGAGCCCACTCGATCGTCGATGCGCAGCTGCTTTGCCGGATTCATCGTCACCATCGAGATGGCCTGGTCGTCGCTGACGTCACCCCAGCGCACAGACTTGGCCGCCTCGGTGTTCAGGCGTCGTGCGTGCTCGGCTGAGTCGGAGTTAATCGACACGTTCACGCCCTTGTGCGTCATCAGCCCGGCGTTGCCAGGGATGGCGTCTTCCGCCTCGATCTTGTAGCCCCACCAGTCAGAGAATGTCGAGGCTCCAGCCCCATGGGCCGCGATCTCTTTCGCGACCTTGTAGCCCTCCAGCACGTGCTGGAATGTGGCGACTTTGAACCCCATCTCGTCGGCGAGCCGGATCATCATCAGAATCTCGTCGGCCCGGTAGGAGTGCACGTGCACCAACCGGGTGCCCTCCAGGACTTCGACCAGTGCGTCCAGTTGCAGATCGCGTCGCGGCGCGACGATGGTTTGTCCGGCCGTGGTCGCGGCCCGGTACGCCGTCCAGTCCTTCTGATAGGCCTTGGCGCGCGTGAACGCATCGCGAATGACGAACTCCACACCCTGACGCGTGCCCGGATAACGTGGCGGGCCATTGCCCTGAAGGCCGCCGGCGCCTCCGCCCTGACGTTTCGGATTCTCACCGAGGGCGAACTTGATGCCCGGCGTCGATCCTTCGAAAATCAGGTCTTCGCCCTTTTCCGCTCCCCAGCGGAGCTTGATAGTGACCGACTGTCCACCAATCGGGTTCGCGCTGCCGTGCAGAATATTCGCCGTGGTCAGTCCACCAGCCAGATCCCGCTGAATCGAAATATCGCGCGGGTCGAGCACCTGCCCCATGTCGGTCATCGCGCTGACGGCCGTGGCGCCTTCGTTGATGGCGTCGTTGGCGATATGGGAGTGCGCGTCGATGAGTCCGGGCGTGACGAACGTGCCCGTGCCATCAACAATGGTGGCGCCAGCCGGGACCTGTGCGTTCCTGCCGATCGCCGCGATCTTCCCGTCTCGGAGCACGATCGTGCCGTTGTTGATGGTGCCTCCCGTCACGGTAATGAGTGTCGCGTTCCGAATTGCGACCACGGCGGGGGCTTGAGGAGATGCCTGTTCGGGTGATGGTGCGCCAGCAAGCCGCGCCGCGGCCGCAGGAATCAAAAACGGCGCGAGTAGCGCCAACCCGAGAACGAGTGAGTGAATCCTTCTGCGTGCCAATGGAGCCTCCAACTGTAGGGAAAGAACCGGGGAACTGTAACGTACGCAGCCCCTCCTCAACCATGAAAGGGTGCTGGGTGCTGGGTGCTACGTGCTACGTGCTGGCTGCCGAATGGCGGCGACCCAATACGCCAGCCCAGACCAGAGCCCGCACCAGGCGCCGAGGGCGGCCCACCGAGCGGCCGTCACCACTGCCTCCATGTCCGGGGTCGGGCGCGTCTCGAGGAGGTATCTGGAACCGAGGATGTAGCCGTCAAACGCCACAAATGGAGAGGCGCCCAGGAGGAGGCCGATCAGGGCATACCCGACAATGCCGCGGTGCCCCTGTTCAGCCAGACGATGGGCGAAGGGTGCTCCAGCAGAAAGGGCAATAAAGAATGCGACCGGAGCTGAAAACATGGCGTAGAGCCAAATGTTCTCCTCGACGACGGACCAGTCCTGTGCTCCGAACCACCCGATTTCCAGATAATGCAATCCGGCGAACGCCATGGCCACCGCTGCCGGAGCCGCGATAGTTGCCGCGATCAAACCCAACGCCACTCGCACTATCGTTTGCCCAACTCACCACGCCTGAGGCGTCGATAGAGCTCAAGCGCGCTACGAATGATCTGAACTGCTTCCTGGGGGCCGAGCATGTCTTCCACGATCACTTCCTTGTTTTCCAGCGCCTTGTAGTCCTCAAAGAACTGACGCACTTGCCGAAGAACATGCGTGGGGAGCTGGCTCTTGTCCGTGTAGTCAGCAAACGCGGGGTCACGTACGCTGACCGCCACGATCTTGTCGTCAATGCCTTTCTCGTCGCGCATGCGCATCACACCAATGGCGCGCGCCTCGACGATGGTCAACGGGTGAACCGGACCCTGACCCAGCACCAGCGCGTCGAGCGGATCGTCGTCGTCGCAATACGTGCGTGGGATGAAGCCGTAGTCGGCGGGATAGTGGACGGCGCTGTACAGGACACGATCGAGACGCAGCAATCCCGTCTCCTTGTCGAGCTCGTACTTGTTCGAGCTGCCCTTCGGGATCTCGATAATGACGGGGAACGCGGTATCAACCTGTGCGTCGTCGATGTCGCTGTCGTGCCAAGGATGCATATGGTAGGCCTACCGCGATGACATCATCGCGAGCAGCGCCTTCTGAGTGTGCAACCGATTCTCGCTCTGGTCAAAGACAATCGATGCTGGCGAATCAATGACCTCGTCGGTGACTTCATGACCGCGGTGCGCCGGCAGGCAGTGCATGAACAGGGCACCAGGTGCTGCATGCGACATCAAGCCGGCGTTCACCTGATACGGCTGGAAAATTCCAGCGCGACGTTCCGCGTCATCTTCCTGGCCCATGGACGCCCACGCGTCGGTGTAGATCGCGTCCACTCCCTGTACGGCGGCCACGGGGTCGTGCCCCTCGGTGAAGGTCGCGCCACACTGGGCGGCCTTTCTGACAGAGGCGGCGAGCCCGGCGTTGAGTTCGAAGCCCACCGGCGTCGCGAGCCGGATGTGCATGCCGAGCATCACCGAGGCCTGTGCCAGCGACGCCGCCACGTTGTTGCCGTCGCCCACGAATGCAATCGTTCGGCCCTTGAGCGCACCCCAGCGTTCGATGAGCGCCAGCATGTCAGCGAGCGCCTGGCACGGATGTTCCTCATCGGTGAGGGCATTGATGACGCGCATGCGGGACGACGACGCGGCGAAGAGATCCAAGCGAGTTTGCGCGAAGGTCCGGACGACCGCGATCGGAACCCAGCGCTCGAGGTTGCGAGCCACGTCGCCGGCCGACTCCCGTCCCCCGAACGCCACGTCGCTGGTGGGTTCGATCACGTCTCCGCCCAGCTCGCGCACGGCAATCGTGAACGCCGAGTGGGTGCGAAGGGAGGGCTTCTCGAACAGGAGTGCGATGTGCTGGCCTTCCAGGACGTGCGCGTGCGGGCGCCCTTTGAGGCGTTCCGACTTGAATACCGCCGCCAAGTCCAGCGCCTGCGCAAGTGCGTCTGGACTCAGGTTCAGGATGGACAGGAAGTCTTTCGACGCCAGCGACGGCAGTTCAACGGTCATTGTCTCTTCCCCTCACGTCCGGTACTCCGCATTGATTTTTACGTATTCCTCACTGAAGTCGCAGGTCCACATCGTGGCCTCGCCCGAGCCACCCGTGCCCAGGTCCACGGTGATCACCATCTGTGGCTGGAGCAAGACAGAGGCCGCCGCTTCGGTGCGCTCGTCGTAGGGGACGCCGGTCACGAACAGGTCGACGTCCCCAATCTGCACCGACGCCCGATCAAGCACGAAGTGTGCGCCGGATCGTCCGGCGGCGGCGATGAGGCGGCCCCAGTTGGGATCGCCGCCATGGATGGCGGTCTTGACCAGTGGCGAGTTGCAGATCGTGCGAGCCGCCAGCCGGGCATCCGCCAGGGATGCGGCACCAGTGACGCGGACGGTGACTAACTTGGTCGCGCCTTCGCCGCCGCGCACGATCTCGCGCGCCAGATGACCGGCGACTTCGCGCAGAGGTTCGATGAGTGCGGGGTCCGCAGGGTCTGTAATTTCGATGCCGGATGCACCAGACGCCATGAGCAGGACGCAATCATTAGTGGAGCATTCACCGTCCACGGTAATGGCGTTGAACGTCTCATCACACACGCGACGTAACGCGGCCTGCAAGACCTGAGGCGACACTTTGGCATCCGTCGTCAGAAACCCCAGCATCGTCGCCATTCGCGGTTCAATCATGCCCGAGCCCTTGGTCATGCCGCCCACCGTGACGCGGCCCTTTGGAGTGTCACACACGGCCGCGCAGGACTTGGGAAACGGGTCCGTGGTCATGATGGCGCGCGTGGCTTCATAGCCGCCTTCGACTGAGAGTGCGGCCGAGGCGGCGAGCACGCCAGCCTTGATCTTGTCGAGATTGAGTGGCATGCCAATGGTGCCCGTGGATGCAATAAAGACCAAGTCGTCGGAGCATCCAAGTGCGGCGGCGGCGGCGGCGGCCATGGCGTGGGCGACCGCCGTGCCGGCTTCCCCGGTGCAGGCGTTGGCGCACCCGCTGTTGACCACGGCACCGGCGCACAGGCCCCTCGTGCGCGTGAGATGATCCCGTGAAATCACCACGGGCGCCGCCACGGCCAGGTTGGTCGTAAAGACAGCGGCTGCGGGCACAGGACCCGACGTGGACTTGATCAAGCACAAGTCCAATGGGTGCGTGATTGGGTTTGGTGCCTTGATGCCGCAGTAGACGCCGGCTGCCGTGAAGCCCTCTGGCGTCGTGACGCCGCCGTTGATTAATGTGGCGTGCATGTCAGGCGACCTGTGCTGCGATGCGTGGTTGTGCCGGTCGATACATCTGGCGCGCCTGAAGTGGGAGGACCACCGCGTACTGTTCGCACTGTCGGAACAGGGGGCACCCAACGCAGTCCGTCATGATCTTCTCGGGTAGCCAGACATGAGGAACAATCGAAAAACCCTGACGAACGAAAAACCTGGCATCGTGCGCAAAGGCGGTCAGGGTGTTGAACCCCACCGTCCGCGCACGTGTGCGGAGCTCGCCCGCCAGTCGTTGTGCCAGGCCAACGCCGCGGAAGTCTCTGGACACCACAAGCGAACGTACCTCGGCCACCGTGGTCGAGAGGGGGGCCAACTCGGCACACGCAGCGATGCGTCCTGCGACGTCGCACACCACAAAACGACTGGCGTGCACACGCAGTTCCGACAGCTCCCGTGGCAGCAGATGCCCTTCGTCAAGATGGCTCGTGACGAGGGCGTGAATCGCTTCTGCGTCCTCGGTGGTCGCCGCCCGAATGGTCAAATCGGTCACTGCCGGGCTCCTTCCGCCGCCACGATGGCGTCTTCGAGCAGCTGCAATGCGGCATCCACATCGGCCGTCGTGATCGTGTACGGCGGCAACAAACGCACCACAGTCGAACTCGTGCGGTTGATCAGAAGGTTGCGTTCGAACGCGGCCGTCACCACTGGGCCGGCTTCGAACGAAAGTTCGATGCCGACCATCAGGCCGGCGCCGCGCACATCACGGATGACCGGCCGGCGGCGCTTCATTGCCGCGAGGCCAGAAAACAGCTGGTCAGATGCGGCGGCCATCGACGCGGCCAGGGCAGGGGAGGCCAACGCCTCAAGAAAGACCAGCGCCGCGCGGCACGCGAGGAGGTTGCCTCCATAGGTGCTGCCGTGATCCCCTGGTGAGGCGGCCGCCGCTACTGCGTCGGTGAACATCGCCACGCCTACGGGAACACCGGCGCCCAGTGCCTTGCCGAGGGCAACGAGGTCAGGCGTCAGACCAAGCGTCTGGCCGTAGAGGAACCGGCCTGTTCGCCCAGATCCACTCTGCACTTCGTCAGTAATCAGCAGCGCGCCGGTGCGTGTGCACGCGGCCTCAATGGCATCCGCCATTGCCTGGGGGATCGGGCGGACGCCTCCTTCACCCTGAAGGGGTTCGACGATGATCGCAGCGGTGGTGTCATCGACGAGCGCGTCAAGCCCGGCGACGTCGGCCGGATCGGCGAACACCACGTTGGGCACCAGGGGGGCAAACGGCGCTCGGTAGTGGTCGTCCCAGGTGACCGAGAGTGCCCCCATCGAACGCCCGTGGAACGACTGTTTGAAGGCGACGTATTTCGTGCGACCGGTCGCGCCTTGGGTATGCCAGTACCGGCGCGCGAACTTCAGGCATGTCTCTACGGCTTCCGCTCCGCTGTTGCAGAAAAACGCGCGGTCAAGGCCTGTGCGGGCGGCCAGGCGCGTCGCCACCTCCGCCTGCAACGGATGAAAGAAGAGATTGGATGTGTGCAGCAGCGTGTGGGCCTGTGCCGAGAGCGCGTCCGCCAGCGCCTTGTGCCCGTGGCCCAGCGACGCCACGCCTACACCTGAGATGAAATCGAGGTAGCTGTCGCCTTCACCTGTATACAGCCGGGAGCCCTCACCCCGTTCGAACACGACGGGCATGCGCTTGTACACCTGCAGGATGTGTTTGGCTTCCTGGTCCTGAACCGAGGTCTTGGTTGCGGTTGTGCTCATGGCTGTCTATACCTTGACGATTTCCCGGGCAGCTTCCCGTGTGAGTGTGCTGCCCGGCAGTTGTGCCGGATCGATGCCGGCCCCGAACGCGCGCCCGTCGACCAGTCGAACATCAGGCACGCCCTCTTCAAGCGCGACCTGGCACGCCCGCAGTTTCGCGACCATGCCCGTCGTCGCCGTGCCGTCGTTGATCAGGGCGGCGATGTCCGTCAGTGTCAGGGTGGGCAGCAGCGTGCCCGAATTGTCGAGGACGCCTGCCGTCGTGCCGGCGATGATGAGTTCGGCCCCAAGCGCTGCGGCCAGTCGGCACGCCATGACGTCGGCGTTGATATTCAGAATACCGGCGCCGGCAGCACCCCGCTCAATACCAAGGCTGGCCACGACCGGAACGTACCCCTGAGTCATCAACAATTCGACCAGCGACGGATCGACTTCAGCCGGGTCTCCCACCAGGCCCAGGTCTGGGTGTTCGATGGTGGCCTGACCCATGCCGGCATCGACCCCTGTCAACCCGACCGCGCGAATGCCGAGGTTCACGAGTGCCGCGACCAGGTCGGTGTTGGCCGTCCCTGCGAGCACGGCGACGACGGCCTCAAGAGTGGCGGCGTCAGTGATTCGAATGCCGTCCCGTTTCTTCGGTGTGATGCCGCGCCGTGCGAGTTCGGCGTCAATCGCGCGACCACCGCCATGCACCACCACCAGCGGCCGTGACTGTTGCAGTGACAGGACCATGGCGGCAAACGCCGATCGTGACGCCGGCGTTTCTATCAACTCGCCACCGAGCTTGATGACCAGTGGACCCGTCATCGGAGTCCCGCCCGCTCATCAAAGCCGCAGATGACGTTGAGATTCTGAACGGCCTGACCCGCCGCGCCTTTCACCAGATTGTCCAGGCACGAGATGAGCACCAACCTCTGGCTGTCGGCGTCGAACTTCCAGCCGATGTCGCAGAAGTTGGTCCACGCCACGTGCTTGATCTCCGGCAGCGCGTCTCCAGTGAGCCGAACGAACGGTGCGTGCTGGTAGGCGCGCCCGAGGCACTCGCCAATGGCGGCAGCCGTGGTGCCCGGTGTCGTCCTGACATAAATCGTCTCAAGAATGCCGC
Organism: Acidobacteriota bacterium; assembly: GCA_013203475.1. Classification (GTDB taxonomy): domain Bacteria; phylum Acidobacteriota; class Vicinamibacteria; order Vicinamibacterales; family SCN-69-37; genus SYFT01. The sequence continues at coordinate 49,780 of JABMNV010000137.1, read as the reverse complement.
GGTCGAGCGGTACCAGATGCGGCACAAACGTCACTTCCGTTCCTAATTCCTGCTCCATTTCCGCCACGTGGCGATGACCAAGCACGCCGTACGCGGACATTGAACCGTGGTTCTCGGAGAAGTGCGTCCGATCGCTGGCCGTCCGACCCGCGCCGGAGATGCCAGACTTGGCGTCGATGATGACGCCGCGCGAGACATCCACCAGGCCGCCCTGCACCAACGGCAGCAGCGCAAGCAGTGCTGCGGTTGGGTAACAACCTGGGCAGGCGACCAATGACGCATTCGTGATGGCGTCCCGGTTGTGCTCCACCAGTCCATACGCCACATGCTCAGGCAGGATCGTCGTTGCCGGATACCACTTGGCCCGAAGGGCCGCGTCTCGCACGCGAAATGCACCCGAGACGTCGATCACCTTGACGCCCGCGTCCAACAGCGCAGGCGCCAAGTCTGCTGCTGCAGCTTCGGGCACCGCGAGAAATACGAACGACGCGTCCGTGGCCAGCTTTGCGCGACTGAGCGGCTCAATCTTGCCTTCCCACGTTCGGGCCAGCCGAGGCATGGAGCGGGTCGCCGAGTCAGGACTCGACGACATCGCGGCCACCAAATGGACCTCCGGGTGCCGGACGAGCAGACTCAGCAGTTCCTGGCCCGCATACCCGGTAGCTCCCGCGATCGCGACACGTACTGGAGATGAATATTTATTCATCGGAAGAAGTAATTATACGGAATGTTGGAAAGGCCGATCAACCCAAAAGTGCTTAAAATATGTACATTGAGTGCATAGGATGGATGTATAATCACGTTCGGACTGAATACTTATGAAGTCATGGCGTCAATCTCAGATTCTCGAAGTGGTCGATCAGGAGGCCGTCACGTCTCAGGAACAGCTCCGTCAGCGTCTGGTCGTCAGAGGCATTGAGGCGTCACAGGCCACTATTTCGCGTGATCTCAAGGACCTGGGGCTCGTCAAACGCGCCGGAGACGGGGCCTATGTCCGGCCGGGCGTGGCGCGAAGCTCTCCGGCCGTCGATGAACAACTCAGGAAAGCCGTTGCCAGTCAGGTTCGCAAGCTGGAACGGGTAGGCGCGCTGCTGGTGGTGCGGACCGATCCTGGCCAGGCTCAGGGTGTAGCGGTACTGTTGGACCGGGCACAACTGGCGGAAGTCGCCGGGACCATTGCCGGGGACGACACCATCCTGATCATCGGTCGTGGGGATGACGCGGCGCGGGCACTGGACGAACGGTGGAGTGAGGTCATAAAAGGGTGAGTTCGAAGAAAGACGTGATTGTGTTGGCGTACGCCGGTGGACTTGAGACATCGGTGGCCTTGGCGTGGCTGGCTGACCAGTATCAAGCTGATGTGGTGACGCTCACCCTGGACCTCGGGCAAGCGACCGATCTCAGCGATGTGCGCGATCAGGCCCTGGCCATTGGAGCTGTACGAGCCCACGTGATTGATGTGCGTGACGAACTGGCCCGAACCGCTGTGACGCCAGCGCTCAAGCACGGGTGTGATCAGCCGCGCGTGGCGGCGTTGTCACGCCCTCTCATTGGTCGGCAACTCGCGCGTGTCGCTGACATCGAGGGTACCGCCACGGTGGCGCATGGGAGTCTTCAGCCGGTCCTGTCCGACAGCGGCATGGACGCGGCAATTCTGGATGCCAATGAAGACCTGCACGTGCTCGCACCCTGCCGCGACTGGGATTTGTCCCTGAGGGCCAAGGTGGAGTTCGCACAGGCGCGCGGGATTCCAGTGCCGCCCTCGGGTGCGGCGCTCACAAGCGTCCGCTCGTTATGGGGCCGGGCCTTGTCCGGCGACCTGCTCTCCGGGCCGTGGACGGAGTTGCCACCGGAGGCCTTTCTGTTGACCTGCACCGTGGCCGACTGGCCGAAAACTCCCGCAACGCTGGTGGTGGAGTTTGATGAGGGTGTGCCGACCTCACTCAACGGGGTTGCGATGCCGCTGGTGGAACTGCTCGCGAGTCTTGAGACGGTCGCAGGCGCGCACGGCGTCGGCCGTCTGGACTTTCCGGCGATCGACCGCGTTCGCCCTCGCATTGTTGAAGAAGCGCCGGGGCCGGTCGTGCTGCATCAGGCAATGAAAGCCCTTGCCACTGCCGCGCCGGAGACCTGGCCCGCGGTTCACGGCAGAGTGACGTTGACCTGTTCGATGGGTGAATGCCGTATCGACGAGTGTCGCGTAGAGGAGGTGCCCGTCTAGTGGCCAACTTATGGAGCGGGCGTTTCGACAGCGCGCCTAACGCCGACGTCTTTGACTTCGGCAAATCGCTGCCGGTCGACAAGCGACTCATCGACGATGACATCGCTGGGAGTCGGGCGTGGGCGCAGGCTCTGGGCAAATCGCATGTGTTGTCGCAGACCGACACGGACTCGATTGTGGCAGGTCTCGATGCGGTGCAAGAGGCCGTGCACGCCGATCCGTCCATGCTCGACCGGGCCGATGATGAAGATGTACACGCGTTCGTCGAACGCGAACTCGTCGAGCGGATTGGTGACGCCGGCAAGCGTCTGCATACGGGGCGGTCGAGAAACGAACAGGTATCAGTCGACTTCCGCCTCTACCTGCGTCGTCGCATCCCCGTGTTGCAGCGGGCGGTGGTGTCGGTCGTTGAGGCGCTGGTGTCACAGGCAGAACGCGCGGGTGATGCCACCATGCCGTCGTACACACACCTGCGGCGCGCGCAGCCCGTCCTGGTCGCGCACGTGTGGCTCTCGTATGCGGCGGCCCTCAGGCGCGATTGGGATCGTCTTGAAACCGCCAGGCATGAAGCCGACCTGATGCCGCTTGGTTCTGGCGCGATCGCCGGGACGAGCTATGCGATCGACACGGCGTTCCTGGCCGAGACACTTGGCTTCTCGCGCGTCACCTTGAACAGCATCGATACCTCTGGTGACCGCGACTTCGTCGCCTCGTTCATGTACGCATGCGCGCTGTGCATGACACGTCTGAGCCGGATGGCAGAGGACGTGATTTTGTTCACCAGCGAGGAATTCGGATTCTTTGAATTGGCAGACGAGGTGGCGACGGGGTCGAGCCTGATGCCGCAGAAGAAGAATCCGGATCCGATGGAGCTGGTACGCGGCAAGGCTGGCACGGCGATCGGTGTGCTCTCCGGCTGGTTGGCGACGATGAAGGGGTTGCCGCTGGGGTACAACAAGGATCTGCAGGAGGACAAGGCGTTGGCGTTCGGCGCCGAGGACGATCTGGACGGATGCCTGATGACAGTTGCCGCGGTCGTGCGCACGCTGACACCGCGCGTCGGCGTCATGCGGCAGGCCGCGTCGGGTCTCTTGCTGGCGACCGAAGTTGCCGACTATCTGGTCGGACGTGGGATGCCATTCCGCACGGCGCACGAAGTATCGGGTCGCATCGCTCGCGATCTCTACGAATCAGGCCGCGATTTCTCGGCGTTGACACTCGACGACTGGCGGGGTTACCACGAGGTCTTCGAAGACGGCGTCTTCGCGGCGATTACGCCCGAAGCGGCCGTGCGCGCCAGACTGACGCCCCAGTCCACGGGCCCCGACGCCGTGGCGGCCGCGCTGGCCGAGACTCGCGCGTGGACCGTTGATCCGTTTCGTGAGGAACGTTGCGCGGAGGGTCCGCTGGGCTCGCCTTTGTTCGGCGCAGTATGAAGTCAGATCTGAAATTTCAGATTATCGATAAACACGTAGCACAATACCCCTGTGAGGACCTTCAAGAACGCAGTGTTGTTCCGGGGTTGGCTAGCCAAGAATGGCTCCATCAAGGACGAGTTGACCGTCCGGTTGTTCAAGAAACATGCCGCAGGCCAGGGGATGACCTACCAGGAGGCTCTCGACCAGGCACTGTGTGCCGGTTGGATTGATGGGGTTCGACGTGCCCACGATGACGACTCGTTCATCGTGCGTTTCACACCTCGTCGGCCCAGGAGCATCTGGAGTGCCATCAATCTCAAGCGCTACCAGGAACTGATGGCGCACGGACGCGTCACGGCGCGTGGAGAGGCGGCTTGGTGTGACCGGCACACCGAAAGCGAAGTGAGGCATTCGTTCGAGACCAAGACGGGCGGGCTGCCACCTGAGTTCCTGGAAGCGTTTCGGAAGCACCCCGCAGCCTGGACGTACTACCAGCGCACCCCACCCGGGTACCGACGCACGTCAACGCACTGGGTCATGAGCGCAAAACGCGATGTCACCCGGCGTTGTCGGCTCCAGATCGTCATCGACTCGTCGGCGGCTTGGCAATATATTCCGTCGATGCGAAAATAGACGATTCAATCGCCAAAGTGTTCGAGGATCAGAAACGCCCTCTCCGCCTCAGTCACCTGGGCCCGCGATCGGTGGCCGCCGATCCAGAGCCAGGCTCCCAGTACGGCCAGTACTCCCACGATCACGAACTCACGTGGCCACGATAGCGCCGCGGGGCTGCCGGGCCACACCATGACGGCGAGCAGGAACACGGACCCCGCTGCGGCGAGGCTAGGAATCACGCGGCCGCCCGGCAGCTTGAATGGGCGGGCCAGATTCGGATGGCTGCGGCGGAGGGTCATGACCGACAGTGCCACGCCAAGGAACGCGATGCCGATGCACAACGATCCGGCGTTGACGAACGACAGCAGGGCCTGCCTGCCCATGAGCGGTGCCAGTAGCGTCAATAGACCGGTCAGCAGCACGGCCCGATGGGGCGTGCCGTGCGACGGATGGGTGTCACCGAACCCGGCTGGAATCAAGCGACCACGGCCCAGTGAGAACAGCACGCGCGAACCGGCAAGAAAGAATCCGTTCCAACTGTGACCAACCCCAGCAGGGCGGCTGACAGCACCAGATTAACCATCCACGCCCCGGTAGTGCAGCCAGGTGATGAGTCCTGTGCAGATGAGGCCGAGCGCCAGGTGTGAGCCATACACGGGGTCGCCAGCCACGTGATAGAGCAGCCACCAGTTCGAGTCGGGGAACATGTAGCCCAGCACCTTGCTGATCGAGATTGCCTCGAAGCCCGAAATAGAAATGTAGCCAAAGGCGAGCGACCAGCCGACGACGAACGATTTGAATGGACCGAACGCAAGGTAGGCGTAGGCAACCTCGCCACCAGCCACCGGAAGCATGGGCGTCGCTTCGGCATAACACAGGCCGATGCAGAGCATAATCGCGCCGCCGAGCACGAAGGCGACAATCGCACCAACCGGACCGGCTTGATCCAGCCACCCGCCGACGGCGGTCACCCACCCCACACCAATCATCGAGCCAAACGCCAACGCGAAGAACTCGAACTGGGTCATGGACCGCCGCAACGTCGGCCGAGTAGAGGCGAAGGGGGCAGCAGGGACTGTCGGCATGGAGTGCGCGGAGTATAGTCGTTTTGCGATCGACTACCGACTGCGACTCATGACACCGCGCTACGTACTTATCACGTCCAGGAATCGGCTTCGACGTAGGCGTCGATCACGGCGCGCTCTCCATCACGTCCACGAACCGAGTTGCCGTGCTCCATGCCGACGATGCCGGTGAAGCCCTTGCCGTGGATGTGCTTGAACACATTGCGATAGTTGATTTCCCCCGTGCCTGGCTCGTTGCGTCCAGGGTTGTCGCCCACCTGGAAGTACGCAATCTCATCCCACGCCGTATCGATGTTCGGAATCAGATTCCCTTCGGTGATCTGCTGATGGTAGATGTCGAACAGGATCTTGCATGATGGGCTGTTGACGGCTCGGCAGACCAGGTGGGCTTGTGGGGTCGACGTGAGGAACATCCCTGGGTGATTCCTTAGCGTGTTGAGCGGCTCGAGCACCATCACCAGACCCTGCGGTTCGAGCAACGCGGCCGCTTCTCTCAGGGTCTCGATCACGCGCGCGGTTTGATAGTCGATGTGCGTCCGCTTCTCGACGTGGCCGGGCACCACGGTCATCCACGTGGCTCCTACGCGTGTGGCGACGTCGATTGACTCGCGAATTTCACGGAGGAACGTCTCTCGATGCTCAGGGGCGGATGAGGTCAGCGTCGGTTCGGTCCAGTTGATCGTGTGAGCCACGAAGACGCCCATGCGCATGTTGAGGCGCGCCATCGTGCTGCCGATGCGTTCCTGTTCTTCGATCGGGCGGCCGCGCATGCCGTTGTCCTCCAGCGCCGTGAAGCCTTCGGCTGCCATGAATTCCAACTGCGCCACCACGTCGGTGCCGGCGTGTTGGCGGAACATGCCGAAGTGAGGGGCATAGTTCAGACGGAACGTGCGGGCCGCCTGTGCGAACACGGGCGGAAGCGCGTGGCGACCGGCCAGTGCGACACCCGCACTGGCCAACCCTGCCGATCTGAGAAACTGGCGTCGGTTCCACATGGCGCTACTCGTTCCACGTGCGGTCGAGTTTGGTTCGTCCCGGCATCGGCACCGGGGGCACCGTCATCGGGCCATACGCCGTGGCGCCGACGGGCGGTGTCAGATCCTGCTGGGCATTCAGGACGCCGTCCCAAGTCATCTCCTGGCCCGTATAGGCGGCCTCGCGCCCCATGATGGCCGTCATCGTGCTCTCGGCCACCTGCTTCAATTCGTTGTAGGGGTTGCCTGAGCGAATGCTGGCGACCAGGTCCGTGTGCTCCTGCACGTAGCCGTTGGGCCGACGTTCTGGCTGGGTGTAGGTCCACGCAGCTTCGCCGAGGATCTTGCTCGACGCGTCCGACTGACCCTTCGTGCCAATGAACCATTCGCCGACGCGATTGGCGGAGCCGGGAATCTGGCGGCACATGCTCAGGATGCGCGCGCCGTTGGCGTATTCGTAGTCCACGGCGAAGTGATCGTAAATGTGTCCGTACTTCGCTTCGGTGCGGAACTGGCGTCCGCCCACGCCGGTAGCCTTCACCGGATGCGCGCCGAGCACCCAGTTGGCGACATCCAGATTGTGGACGTGCTGCTCCACGATGTGATCGCCCGACAGCCACGTGAAGTAGAGCCAGTTGCGAATCTGCCACTCGGCATCGGTCCACTCGGGCTTGCGATCGCGCGACCACAGGCCACCCTGATTCCAGAAGACCTGGCCCGACATGATGTCGCCAATGGTCCCATCCTGCAGACGGGCGATGGTCTCCATGTAATCGGCCTGATGTCGTCGCTGCGTGCCCACGCCGATACCCAGATTCTTGGCGCGCGCACGTTCGTAGGTGGCGAGCACGGAACGGATGCCAGCCGCATCAACGGCGACGGGTTTCTCAGAGAACACGTGCTTGCCCGCGTCCACGGCGGCCGCCAGATGTGTCGGACGATAGCCGGGAGGCGTCGCCAGGATGACCAGGTCGACATCAGCTGCCAGAACCTTCTTATACGCATCGAAGCCGGTGAAGCACCGTTCGTCAGTCACCTTGAGCTTCGCCGCGACCGCTGGATTCGAGGCCGCGAGCTTGTCGAGCTGAGCCCGGCACTGCGCCAGGCGATCAGGGGCGAGGTCACCGAGCGCAACCAGCTCCACGCCCTCGGCTCCGCGCATGCAGTCACCGGCCGCTCCGGTGCCGCGTCCACCGCAGCCGATGAGGCCAATCCGAATGATGTCCTGACCAAAGATGTGCACGCCGCCGGGCCAGGCCATGGCCGCAGCCGCAGCCGTCGTGGTCTGGATGAACGTGCGACGCGAAACAGGTGGGATGCGTGTCTCAGTCATTGGAATCTCACTCCTTGATTTCTCTCACCAACCGAAAACCGACGAATGGTCCGTCGGACAACCACCAGCGGCTCTTGGGGAGCTGCGGGTCACGTTCGTTCCAGGATTCGTCCTGAGCCGCCCGCGCCGGACCCGAGACGACGGCCGGGTCATCGCGGAACGATCCACCTCGGGTGACAAGCGAGCCGTCCTGGGTCATGACCCACTCCGCTGCGTTACCGAACAAGTCGAACAACCCGAGGCGATCGGGGGTCTTGGTCCCCACCTGATGCGTGCGCGACGAGCCGTTGTCGCGGTGCCATGCCAGTGCCTCAAGACGATCTGCAGCCAGGTCATCCGTACCCTTGCCCAACTCGGCCATGTGGAACCACTCAGCTTCAGTAGGGAGACGATACACCCGACCGGTCTTCTGCGAAAGCCACGTTGTGTAGGCCTCGGCCGCTTGTCGAGTGACGCTGATCACCGGATATCCCGAGTGGCCCCAGCCGTAGTCAGGCGCCCCGTAGGGGTTCGATGGTCGGGCGATGGCGTCGGTGCCCTCTGGTCGGGTAGCCGGCGTGTCGAGGCCGAGGGCAAACACGTCGTACATGTCCCAGGTCACCTCGGTCTTTCCGACATAGAACGGGGCGATGGTGACGGACTTGTCATTGACGACCACGGTCCCCGCTGGCACATGGACCATGTCGAAGCTCACGGTCGTGCCCGGAATCGTTTCGCGGTAGTCTGGCGCTTGCGGCGCGGCAGCGAGGGACGCAACCGTCGCAATCCCGGCTGCCATGCACGCGAATCTGGCGGTTCTGGCGGCTTCAGGAGAATGAGCGACATGCCCGGTCAGTGGCAGGTGCGGTTCGGCGCTTTGGCGGTGGTGGTCAGTGCAGTGCTGCATGCGGCTCCCTGGGTCGAGTCGTCTTCCGCGTTTGAATATACACAGGTCCACATGGGGATTCCCGTGCGAATTGTGTTGTACGCCGCCGACGAAACGTCTGCCATGCGCGCCGCGACAGCCGCATTTGCGCGAATCGGTGAGCTTGACCGCGCGATGAGCGACTATCGTCCCGACAGCGACATCCGCGAAGTCGCGCGTCGGGCGCCAGCGGCTGTGCCGGTGGCGCCAGACGTCTTTCGTGCCGTCACCCGCGCGATCGAGATCGCGCGGGCCACCGACGGCGCGTTCGACCCCACTGTCGCGCCCCTGGTGGAACTGTGGCGCGATGCCCGCGCCACCAGTCGTCTGCCGCCGCCTGCGGCCATCGCGCGCGCCCGCGCGTTGGTCGGTTGGCGCCGCGTCGAACTCGACGCGGCCCGTGTCTCGATGCGCCTGCCCGTGTCTGGCATGCGCATCGACCTGGGCGGCCTCGGCAAAGGATACATCCTGCAGGCTGCGCTCGACACGCTTCGCAGCGTCGGCGTCCGCTCCGCTCTCATCGAAGCGGGCGGTGACATCGTCGTGGGCGATGCGCCACCCGGCCGTGCCGGGTGGCGCATCGAGATTCCCGCCAGCACGCAGTCTGGCGGTGATGGCACATCAGGAATCAGCGGCGGATTGTTCCGTCGCGCCGCCACCCTCTCCAACGCGGCCCTGGCGACGTCGGGCGCCTCTGTGCAGTTCGTCGAGATCGATGGCATCCGCTATTCCCATGTGGTGGACCCGCGCACCGGGCAGGCCCTCACCACCAGCGTGACTGCGCACGTGATTGCCCCCGACGGCGCCACCGCTGACGCCCTGGCGACGGCGGCGACCGTGATCGGTGAACGCGGCCTCGCGACGCTGAGAGCCCGATTTCCAGAGGCCTTGATTCACCTCGGAATGCCCGTTGGCCTCACCGCGCCACTGCGGTAACCTCTCGGCATGCGAAAGACCCTTGCGTTTGCCGTCATTGCGATCGGAGCAGGGCTGGTCTCTGGCGTCGCGGCCACGGCCAGTCAGTCTCCCCAGTTCGAGTGGGTCCAGCTGTTCAACGGCAAGGATTTGACCGGGTGGACGCCCAAGTTCTCGCACCACCCGCTCAACGTCAATCTGCATAACACGTTTCGTGTTGAAGACGGCCTGCTGAAGGTGCGCTACGACAAGTGGACCGATTTCAACGGTGAGTTCGGTCACCTCTTCTACAAGGAGCCCTATTCGCACTATCTCATTGCCGCCGAATACCGTTTCGTTGGCGAGCAGCTGCCAGCGTCCCGTCTTGGATGGGCTGTGCGCAACAACGGTCTGATGTTGCACGCGCAAGACCCGGCCACCATGACACTCGACCAGGATTTCCCCATCTCGATCGAAGTGCAACTGCTGGGCGGCCCAGGAACCGGAGCCGTACGTCCGACCGCGAACCTGTGCACCCCAGGTACCCATGTGGTGATGGGCGGGGAACTACGGACCGCTCACTGCATCACCGCGAAGGCGCCGACTTTCGACGGCGACACCTGGGTCCGCGTTGAAGTGCTGGTGCAGGGCGACGAGGTCATCCGCCACATCGTCAATGGCCAGACAGTTCTTGAATACTCGAAACCCCAGATCGGTGGCGGCAATGCGTCTCCGACCGATCCGGCCGTCAAGATCGATGGCACGCTGCTGCAGCAGGGCTTCATCACCATTCAGTCTGAAACGGCCCCAACCGATTTTCGCAAGATCGAACTGGTGAATCTTGAAGGCTGCACCGATCCGAAGGCGACGAACTTCAAGGGCTATTTCACCAAGTCCAATCCCGGGATGTGTCGGTAATAGCTCGCCGGCGTCTTATCGCATTGAACCGATCGGCCGCTTCGTTCGACGATTCAGGCAGTGAACGAAGCGAGGTGTGAGTTCATCTGTTGGCGCCGGCCGGACCTCAAGCACGGCGAGGCGCGCGTGGTCGTGACGTAGCCGCCGCCACAGCTGGCGCAGACGTTTGACATCTACCCGGCACACGACGAGGATCGCGGTATGTTCCGCGGACTGGTTCTGGCCATCCTCGTCATGATGGCCCCGCACACTGACGCCGCCCAGTTGCGCGGTGTCCTTCACATCACGGTTGCGCTCGTTGACGGTAATCAACAAGTGACGCCAGTGCCGCGATATGCCCTGCTGATTAGCGACAATCCGCCGAGCGCCATTCCCCGCCGAGTCCTCACCTCGCTTGAAGGCGTCGTCGATGTGCGGTTGGCCCCGGGGACGTACACCGTGGAGTCAGACCAACCGGTGGCGCTCGAGGGCAAGGCCTACCAGTGGACCCTCTTCGTGGACATCGTCGACGGCCGCGACGTTGTGCTTGAGTTGACGAGCGACAACGCCGAGGTCGTCCCCATGACCGATGCGGCAACGTCGGCCTTGGCGCCGCTCGAGGCGGCCCCTTCTTCGCTGTTGGCTGAGTGGCAGAACAGTCTTGTGGCGATCTGGACGGCGACGGCCCATGGGTCGGGTTTTCTGGTCGATTTAGATGGACTCGTGGTTGCCGACCAGCAGGTCATCGGCACTGCGACGTCGGTCGAGGTGCAACTGTCGCCCAGTGTCAAGGTGGCAGGCACCGTCATCGCATCTGATGTGAGGCGGGGCGTGGCCCTGATCCGCATCAGTCCCACGATTGCCGCGTCGGTGAAGACGTTGCCGCTTGTGTGCGACACGCCCGCCACGCCGCTGGCCGTCGACGAGGCGGTTGTTGCGCTCGAGGCGCCGCTTGGTCGGCTGCGGGGCGCGAACACGGGATCGATCGAACGCATCCTGACGAACGTGCTCGACACCGACCTGCGATCAAGTACTGGCGGTACGGGTGGACCAGCGTTTGGGTCCGACGGTCGGCTGATCGGCCTCACGACCATGGTCCCAGAGCGTGACGGCCGGAGACCTGAGGGCATACGCATCGTGCCCGTCGGGCGTGTGTGTGGGCTCATCGCGTTACAGACTGAGAAGATCTCAATGACCCCGCCACCCTCGGCCACACATCTTCCTGTCGAGTTACTGCAGCCAGTCCCGGCTGGTCCGACCGCGGCTGATGTGCCAGCTCCTGCCACGAGCCCGGGTTTCTACCAAATGTCGACGTCCGACTTCGACATCGCGTTTATCACGCCGGTCCAGCTCGCGGCACTCCAGGGACGGTCCGATTCCAACGACATCATGGAGCGCCTGCGTTCCAACTTCAGCAACTGGACCGAGTACGTCGACTCGGCGCCGCCTGTGCTCATGATTCGCGTCACACCGAAACTTGTCGAGGGATTCTGGGCCAAGGTGGCGCGCGGGGCGGCGTCGACCGTGGGCATGGCGATTCCGTCGATCAAACGCCTCAAGCCAGACTTCGCGTCGATGCGGGTGCTGTGCGGCGACGCCGAGATCGTGCCCGTGCATCCGTTCAAACTCGAGCATCCCGTGTCCGGCAGTGACCTGCTCGTCGAAGGCTTCTACGCCTTTGACCCTGGCGCGCTGACACCGACCTGCCCGACCGTCACGCTCGAATTGTTCTCAGAAAAGGACACGAACAAGGCAGACACCGTCGTGGTCGACCCGAAAGTGATCCAGCAGATCTGGCAGGACTTCGGGCAAGTTACCAGTTGACTCTTCGGTCTCGCTGGGCCACGATCGGCACGAATCTACTCAGGCAGGAGAAGCGGAGCATGCACCAACGACGGGAATCCCGCGCAGCTGGAACTGTAGCTGTCGGCCTCGCCCTTGCGATCGGCTGGGGCGCAGCGATCAGCGTTCGCGCGTCAGTCGTTGGGCCTGTCGCGCCCGTCGCGCTCGGCCCGCAAGACCAGGCTGATCAGACACTGGCTCCGGATCAACTCGCGCTCCAGGTGTTTGAGACATTCCAAAGGCACTGCATCGAGTGCCATGGTGAACCAAGAGATGGTGGTCTGGATCTGCGCACCGACGCAGGTTTGCAGAAAGGCGGATTCTCCGGACGAGCCGTCGTCGCCCACGACCCTGGTGCGAGCCTGCTCCTCAAGACGCTGATGCATGACAGCGACTTGAAGATGCCCAAAGACAAAGATCAACTTCCGGCCTCAACCCTGATTCTGGTGCGTCAATGGATCGAAGCCGGGGCGTCGTGGGCCACAGTGCCCGCAGCCAATGTCGAGGCAAAAACCGATACCGAGGCGCTGCGTGCGCGCGAAGAGCGCCCCATTACCGAGGACGAGCGGGAGTACTGGGCGTTCACGACACCAGTGCAACGTCCGGTGCCCTCGGTGACGCGCGACGGATGGTCGAGCGCTCCAGGTCGTCCGGCTAATCCGATTGACGGGTTCATCCTCGACGCCATGACCGCCCGGGGACTGACGCCAGTCGTGCCGGCCGACCGGCGTACGCTGGTCCGCCGGGCCTACCTCGACGTGCTCGGGCTTCCGCCCACGCCGGAAGAGTCAGAGGCGTTTGTGAATGATTCATCGCCCGACGCGTGGTCGAAGCTGGTCGATCGCTTATTGGCATCGCCCCACTACGGTGAGCGCTGGGCGCGCCACTGGATGGATCTGGCCCGATACGCTGATTCGGGAGGGTACGAGTTCGACACCGATCGCCCCGAGATGTACCGGTATCGCGACTATCTGATCAACGCGTTCAACAACGATAAGCCGTACGACACCTTTGTCAAAGAGCAACTGGCTGGTGACGAGATTGCTCCAGAGTCTGACGAAGCCATGATCGCAACCGGGTTCCTTCGTCTGGGGCCTGAGGGCGGGGGGAATCGACTCGACGCCGTGGACGATCTCGTGGTCACGACGACGCTGACCTACCTGGGCATGACCGTCGGCTGCGCGCGGTGCCATAACCACAAATTTGATCCGATTCCGCAGAAGGACTACTACCAGATTCAGTCGATTTTTTACCCGACCAGCGCCTACTCGCACCCGTTGGTGCCTTCGCACGAGGTTGAGGCGAATCGCGCCGACACACGCCGGATCGACGACTTACAGAAACCCCTGCGCGACAGAAAGTCTGAAATCGAGCAGCCCTATCACCAGATTCTGATCGATCTCGAAATTGAGAAACTGCCGCCCTACCTGCGACTCGCCTGGGACACGCCGGCGGATCAGCGCACGGAAGGGCAGCGTCTCAACGTCAAGCAAATCGAAGACACGGTCGGCCTCACGTCGCTCCGGAAACTAATCACCGAAGCCGATGTGGTCGCGCTGATGCCAGACGAGGTGAAGGTGCAACACGCGGCGGTCACGGCCGAGATCACGGCCCTCGATCGGCAGAAGCCAGGGCGCGTACCCTCGGCGCGAGCGATCAGTGAGCGAGGTCGAACTCCCGAGCCCGTCTATTTCCTGCACCGGGGGAGTCCCGATGCCAAGGGGTCGGCGATGACGCCTGGCGTCCTGTCGGTGGCTACGCGATCGGAGTGGACGTTCCCAGATCCGCCTCCCGACGCGAAGTCGAGTTGGCGCCGCCGGGGATTCGCCGAGTGGCTGGTGTCCAGAGACAATCCGCTGACGGCCCGCGTCATGGTGAACCGGCTGTGGCAGCACCATTTCGGCGAGGGCATTGTTCGCACGCCCAGCAGCTTCGGCAAAATGGGGCAGGCGCCGTCGCATCCGGACTTGCTCGATTGGCTGGCCGTCGAGTTCATGGAACAGGGCTGGAGCATGAAGGCGATGCATCGGCTGATGTTGACGTCGCAGACCTACCAGATGGCCAGCATGGATACGACGGCCAACTACGCGATCGATCCTGAGAACCGCATGTTCTGGCGGATGCCTCGGGTACGGCTCGAGGCCGAGATCATTCGCGACACCATTCTCGCGTCGGCAGGAACACTCGACACCGCCGTGGGTGGACCCTCGATCTTTCCGTACATCGATCCGGACCTGTTCGAGAAGAGCTCGAAGCGTGACTGGAACGGCAAACCAGATTCCGATCCGTCTACGTGGCGACGCAGCCTGTACGTGTTCTCGAAGCGGAGCATTCGGTATCCGATGTTCGAGACCTTCGACCAGCCGAATCTGGTGAACTCGATCGACCGACGCAATCGCACGACCATTGCGCCGCAAGCGCTGATTCTGATGAACAACCAGATGGTGTTGTTCCAGGCCGGAAAGTTCGCGGAGCGCGTGCGCGCTGAGGCCGGGGCTGACCCGACCGAGCAGGTGCGCCGAGCCGTGCGGCTGGCCTTGGGACGCCCGGCTGATCGAATCGAACTGGAGCGTGGCGCAGCATTTATCGCCGAAAGCCCCGACGGACTCGCCGAGTTCTGCCACATCCTGTTCAACCTCAACGAGTTTCTCTACCGCCCTTAGGAGTTGTCCGAATGAGTCACCACCACCATCACGGGTGCGGTCACTACGAGAAGCTACTCTGGTCGCGGCGCGAACTTCTGGGACGGCTCGGTGGCGGCATCGCAGGTCTGGCGTTTGCCGACCTGCTGAACCAGAACGGACTGGGCGCTGTTCTGGACGCGCAGCAGCCCCGTAATCCGCTCGCACCAAAGCCCCCAGCGCTGCCGGCCAAGGCCAAGGCCGTTATTTCGATCTTTTGCTACGGAGGCGTCAGCCACCTCGACACGTGGGACCCCAAACCCGACCTGCTCAAGTGGCAGGGCGAGACGATGCAGGGGGTGGGTGAGGTGCGAACCATCATGGGGAATCCCGGCGGATTGATGCCGTCGCCCTGGAAGTTCAAGAAACACGGTCAGTCGGGGATGGAGGTCTCTGAACTCTTTCCGCACATGGCCGAGCACGTTGACGACATTGCCTTGATCCGTTCGATGTACGGGATCAGTCCTGCCCATGGCCCGGCCCTGTTCCAGATGAACACGGGCACCATTCTGGCAGGCAGCCCAAGTGTCGGCAGTTGGGTCACCTACGGGCTGGGTAGTGAAAACGAAAACCTGCCAGGATTCATCGTGTTTACCGATCACCGTGGTGGTCCGATCAACGGCCCACCCAACTGGTCGAACGGCTATCTCCCGGCGGCGTATCAGGGGACTCAGTTTCGCGACACCGGCTCACCCATCGTTGACCTGAAGCCGCCGGGTGGTCGTACGGACGGTGCGCAGCGCCGATGGTTGACGATGTTGCACGAGTTGAACGAGAAGCATGGCGACCTGCATCCGCTCGACACTGAGTTGTCGGCGCGCGTGTTTTCGTACGAGTTGGCGTTTCGCATGCAGACTCACGCCCCCGAAGCGATCGACCTGGGGCAGGAGACTGAGGCGACCAAGCGGCTCTATGGCGTCGGTGTCGAGCCGACGGATTATTTTGGGCGACAGGCACTCATGGCCCGACGCCTGGTTGAGCGTGGCGTGCGGTATGTGCAGATTTTTTCTGGCGGTGGCAATTTCGAGCCGAGCTGGGATGCGCATTGGGATCTGAAAGGGAACCACGGCCTCCACTGCGCCGAGACCGACAAACCCCTGGCCGGATTGATCAAGGACCTCAAGAGCCGAGGCATGTTCGACGACACGCTCATCGTCTGGCACGGCGAGTTTGGACGCCTGCCGATCTCGGAACGTATGGATGGGCGCGACCACAACAACAAAGGGTTCAGCGTGTGGCTCGCTGGCGGCGGCGTCAAGGGCGGCACGGTGGTGGGGGCGACCGATCAGTATGGCTACCAGGCTGTTGACAACGCCAAGTCAGTGTACGAACTGCACGCGACCATTCAGCACTTGCTGGGTATTGACTTCGAAAAGTCCACCTACCGGTTCAACGGTCGCGACATGCGGCTGACCGACGTCCACGGCAAGGTCATTCGCGAGATCCTGGCGTAGGTTGACTTATTTGATCATGGCCGCGCCCACCAGGGCGCACTGGGCGTCTTGTTCGCCGGTGACGCCGCTGACACCGATGGCGCCCACCAACTGGCCGCCCGAGATCAGGGGCACGCCACCCTGCAGCGGCATGAATCCGTCAATCGGAAGCAGTGTCGTCCGTCCACCTGCCACCGCTTCCTCGAGGTCCTTTGTCGGCCCCTGGAAGTAGACGGCAGTACGAGCCTTGCGGATGGCGATATCGGTGGCCACCAGCTTGGTGCCGTCCAGTCGCTGGAACAGTACCAGTTGCCCGCTGTCGTCGAGGACGGCGATAGACACTGCCCAATTGTTTTTGCGGGCCTCGGCCTCAGCGGCCGCAGCCACCATCCGCGCCGCCTCGAGGGTCAGCACACGTTTGGTCGGCAATTGGGTCTGCGCCCGACCCGTTCCTCCGATTGTCAGCAATAACACTCCGAGCGTGAGCACTGTTCGAATCACTGTATCCTCCCGTAATAACAGTCTGAGGGGCGAAGCCTACCAGACTCGCGCTGATATGTGAGAATCCGTGGGGTTAGGGAGAGCGATGCCGAAACAGATCAGGTGGGGAGTGCTGGGCGCGGCGTCTATTGCGGTGGAGAAGGTCATTCCCGCGATGCAGGCGGGCAGGTTGACCGACGTCGTGGCCATTGCGTCGCGTGACATCACGAAGGCTCAGACGGCGGCCGATGCGTTGGGGATCGAGAAGGCCTATGGCTCCTACGAGGCGCTCCTGGCTGACCCGACAATCGACGCCGTCTATAATCCGTTGCCCAATCATCTGCACGAACCGTGGACACGTGCGGCAGCAGAGGCCGGAAAACACGTACTCTGCGAAAAGCCGATCGGATTGACCGCCGACGAGGCACGAGCACTAATCGCCGTGCGCGACCGCACCGGCGTCAAAATCCAAGAGGCGTTCATGGTGCGCACACATCCACAGTGGTTGCGCACGATTGATATGTGTCGCTCGGGCCAACTGGGCGAGCTTCGGTCATACGTGGGCACGTTCAGCTATTTCAACGATGACCCCGACAACATTCGAAACGTCGCGGCTTGGGGAGGCGGTGCCCTGATGGACATCGGTTGTTACCTGATCGTCACATCGCGCATGGTGTTTGGCGAAGAGCCGACCCGGGTGCTGGGACTCATCGATCGGGATCCCACCTCAGGCGTCGACACGCTCACCTCGATGGTGCTCGATTTCCCGTCAGGCCAGGCCACCGGCGTGTGCGGCACTCAGATGGCGCCCTATCAACGTGTGCAACTTTTTGGAACGAAGGGGCGACTTGAGGTGGAGATTCCGTTCAATGCACCACCCGACCGTCCGTGTCGACTCAGGGTGGACGCGACTGGCGACCTGCAGGGCCGCGATGTCGAAACGATCGAGATACCCACCTGCGATCAGTATCAAATCCAGGGCGACCTCTTCTCTCAGGCCATCCTCGAAGATACCGATGTCGCGTACCCGCTTGAGATGTCGGTCGCCAACATGATGGTTATCGAGGCCGTCTTCAGGTCGGCCGAAACAGGTCAGTGGGAGAAGGTCTGACGTGCTCTATTTCAATAACTCTGCGAGCGTCGCGCTGGCCGCATTGCCCCAGATGTCGTAGCCCATGGCGACCGGGTGCAGGTTGTCGGGCCGGAACGTGTCCGGGAGGAAGTAACCCCGGTCGTCGAGAAACGCCGAACCGATGTCCATGTAAAACACGCGCTTCTGATCGTCGAGCCGCGCAATCAGTGTGTTCACGTTGGTGATCTTGTCGCGCACTGGATCGCCGGGGACGCTGCGGGGAAAGATCGCGAGCAGAAGGATGTTCGCGTCAGGAAAGTGTCGGCGTAGTTCCAGCACGACCGCGCCAATGCCCTCAGCGATCTCCGGCGCGGTGTTGACCCGGCTGTTATTGGTGCCAATCATCAGCATGACAGCCTTTGGCTGAAAGCCCTGGCCTTCACCGTTCTTCAGGCCCCAAAGCACGCCCTGTGTGGTATCGCCAGCCATGGCGAAGTTGGCCGTGCGGATGCTGCTGAAGTACTTGTCGAACATCGCCTTGTTCGCGTCGCCCTGCACCCACCAGTCGGTAATGGAATCGCCGTGCAGCAGCAGGTCGATATCGCCTTGCTGTGCGGTTTCCACAAAGCCCAGATGTCGGGGACCCTGTCGCTGAAGGCTTTGCGTGAACGTGGCAGCGACGTTGAGCGGTTGCAGCCGAAGGAGTAGTAGTGACTCGAATTTCTTCAACAGCGACTGGGCCGACGACGTGTTCGAATCGATGAACTGCTTCACCGCGTCGTTGACCTGTGCCAGTTCGGCAGGGCTTGGACGCGGAATGGCGACCGCCAACGGTACCGGTGCCGGAGGACCGATCACGACGACACGCGGATTCTGTAGTCCCGAAACAGAGGTTCACGCGCCGGCCACGAACAGGGCGCTGATGACGATGGAGATCGATCGCTTCATGACAATGTCCCTTCGAAGAAGTGCCGCGCTACGGTATAGCACTTGACCGCCAGATACCACCCCAAGTATGAGAAACCTTGACGCGGTAGGTCGTGGGATGGCACATGAAACACATGAAACGCACAAATCTTGTGCTGACTGAGTCAGTGCTGCTCGAAGCGCACCGAATGGCAGGGAGCGGACCTACTCGAAGACGGTCGAACGTGCCCTGACGGAATTCGTCCGTCGCGCGAAGGCTCGCACCATTCTCGATCTGACCCGGACCGGGGGCTGGCACGGAGACGTGACGTCGATGCGCGAGCAGCGCCCGACCTATGGGACCAAGACCCGTGGTTCTCGTTGATACGTCGGTCTGGATTCAGACCTTCCGTCGAACTCGGCCGCTTCAACTGGAATCAGAAGTCGATCTGGACGACGTGGTGACGTGCCTGCCGGTGGTGCAGGAGGTGCTGCAGGTGTTCGACCTCGAGGAGCACTATCGGAGGGCCCACACGGCCATGTGGTCGTTCCCCGTTGTTGAGTCACCGCTGACGCCTGTCGTCATCGATGAGGCGGTCAACCTGTATCGGTGCGCCCGTCGAGCGGGCTTGACGATTCGCTCCGGCGTCGACTGTCTCATCGCCGCATGTGCGACTAGGCACGACCTCACTGTCCTTCACAACGGTCGCGACTTTGGGGCGCTTGCCCGCATCTCCCAACTCCAGGAGCGTCAGCCGCGAAAGCAGCGATAGTCGCCTACCGCGCCTTCCAGGTCGGCAGTACCTTCATGTAGTTCCCGCGCTCGAATGCTTCCGGGTCCGGACACCGCGCCAGACTCATGCTGCCCAGAGCCTGCGCGAGCGACTCGTACTCGCGCTCTTCAAGCCAGTGCGACATCTCACGCTTGACCTTCGCGAGACGGATGGGGCCGTGATTGAGCAGTGCGGACACCATCTGGACAGAGTGGGCGCCCGACATTACAGCCTTGATAGCGTCGATCCCGGTGTGAACGCCGCCGGTGGGCTGTGGTGCCGTTGAGAGAGCCAATCACGGGCACGCCGACCGCGTCGCGGACACGGCGCACGTGCTCCAGGTATCGGTCAGGCCCCATGGCGTAGTCGTCGGCGAGCGGGAAGTACGACGCCGCCTCGGCGTGAGAGTCGTCATGCGCGAGCATGTGCTGCGTGCTGCCGAGTTCGTCGGCCGTGATCTGTTCCTCGAAGAGTGACGGCAGGATAATGGCGGGCGCGCCAGCGTCTTCCAGGCGCTTGATTGTCCCAAGGTCGGCGGACAGCGGCGACGCCCCAGGAATCAACGGGTGGGGCAGCGTGAAACCGAGGTAGGTGGTGGTGAGGTCCATCATGACTTTGCCTCTTTCACGGGTTTGCCCGCCAGTTGGGCGTACAAGGCGTGCTGCTGGTGCGCGTGTTCCTGCGCACCTGCCAGCAGTTCCCTGAACCGGTCCGGATACATCTGCTCCACAGCGCGGAAGCGGGATTCGTTTCGCATGAACTTGCCGATATCACCCTTGGGCAACCCCGAGTCGAGTTGCATCGCCGGGTCTCCATCGACGGCCAACCGCGGGTCAAAGCGGAACAGCGGCCAGTAACCGGTCTCGACCGCAAGTTTCTGCTGGTCCAGGCCGTGCGCCATGTCGTAGCCGTGGGCAATACAGTGGCTGTAAGCGATGATGAGCGACGGCCCCGGGTAGCTTTCGGCTTCTTGGAACGCCTTCACGGTTCGCGCGTTTTTAACGCCAAAGGCCACGCGCGCCACATACACCGTGCCGTAGGCCATGGCCATCAGCGCCAGGTCCTTCTTGTTCGTCGCCTTGCCTGACGCTACGAACTTCGCTGACGCCCCCATCGGCGTGGCCTTGGACTGCTGGCCCCCCGTGTTCGAATACACCTCGGTGTCGAGCACCAGCACGTTGACGTTCTTGCCGGACGCCAAGACATGGTCAAGCCCGCCGTAGCCGATGTCGTACGCCCAGCCGTCCCCACCCACAATCCAGACCGTCTTCTTGGCGAGCGCATCAGCCAGCACCAGAAGCCGCTTCGCCTCCGGGTCACTCATCTCGCGCAGCAACCCCTTGAGCGTCACGATACGCTCCCGCTGGGCGTTCAGTCCGGCGGCGGTGCTCTGGTCGGCTGCCAACACTGCCTCAGCGAGGTCGGCCGGAATCGCGCTCCGATCCGCCAACACCTGCAGCAGCCGTCTCGATTCGCCCGCCTGCGAATCAGCGGCCAACCGCATGCCCAGGCCGAACTCGGCGTTGTCTTCAAAGAGTGAGTTCGACCATCCCGGTCCGCGGCCATCGCGATTGATGGTGTACGGCGTCGTCGGCAGGTTGCCGCCATAAATCGATGAGCACCCGGAAGCGTCGGCAATCAGTAGATGGTCGCCATACAACTGCGTCAGCAACTTGATGTACGGCGTCTCACCGCATCCGGCACAGGCCCCCGAATACTCAAACAACGGCTCAAGGAACTGGGTGCTCTTGGCGTCGCTCTTCACCGTGTTCCGGTCCACTTCAGGCAGGTCGAGGAAGAACGCATAGTTCTCACGTTCCGCCTCGCGCAACGGCCGCTGCGGGTGCAGGTCCAGCGCTTTGTGTTTCGGGTTGGACTTGTCTTTGGCCGGGCACACCATGACGCACAACGAACATCCTGTGCAGTCGTCGGGTGCGACCTGAATGATGTACTCCATGCCGGCGTGGTCGTTGCCCTTGAAGGGAACCGCCTTGAACGTCTCTGGGCGGTCACCCAGTGCCTCAGGCGTCGCGAGTTTGGCGCGAATCGCCGCATGTGGGCAGACCAGCGCACACTTATTGCACTGGATACATAACCCTTCGTCCCAGACGGGAATCTCCGTCGCGATGGAGCGCTTCTCCCATTTCGCCGTGCCTGACGGCCATGTGCCGTCAACCGGAAACGCGCTGACCGGCAGCAGATCGCCCTGGTTGGACATCATCATGGCCGTGACCCGCTGAATGAAGTCAGGCGCATCGGCTGAGACGATCGGCGCAGGGTGGCGAAGGGAACTGGCCGCTGCCGGCACTGTGATTTCATGTAACTGCGCCAATGCCGCATCCACCGCAGCGAAGTTGGCCTGCACCACGAGGTCTCCGCGTTTGCCGTAGGTCTTCTTGATCGCTTCCTTGATGTGGATGATTGCTTCGTCACGCGGCAGCACACCGGAAATCGCGAAGAAACACACCTGCATGATGGTGTTGATGCGGTTGCCCATGTCCGCGTGACGGGCGACGGTATAGCCGTCAATCACATAGAGGCGAATGCCTTTGGTAATGATCGCCTGCTGCACCTCGACCGACAGCTCGTCCCAGACCTCTTCCGTCGGGTAGGGGGCGTTGATCAACAGCACCGCGCCGGGCTGGGCGTAGCCGAGCACGTCATACTTATCGAGGAAATCGAACTGGTGACACGCGACGAAACTCGCCTGCCGAATCAGGTAGGGCGCTCGAATGGGCCGCGGGCCGAAACGCAGATGCGAAATGGTTACCGCTCCCGACTTTGTCGAGTCGTACACGAAGAAACCCTGCGCGAAATTCGGCGTGTCTTCACCGATGATCTTGATTGAGTGCTTGTTGGCGCCCACCGTACCGTCCGCGCCGAGGCCGAAGAACACGGCGCGCACGGTATCCGGTTTCTCAATGGAAAACTCCGGGTCCACCTCGAGCGACAGCCGCGTCACATCGTCATTGATGCCAACGGTGAAGTGAGCCTTGGGAGTCGGCTTCCCGAGTTCGTCAAAGACCGCCTTGACCATCGCCGGTGTGAATTCTTTCGACGCGAGTCCGTACCGGCCGCCGGTGATTTTCGGATGGAGGCGGCCGTCCTGGTTGAGGGCCGCCACGATGTCCCCAAAGAGCGGGTCGCCAATTGTCCCAGGTTCCTTCGTACTATCCATCACGGCGATCGCCTTGACAGTCTGGGGCATGGCAGCAATGAAGGCCTCTACGTCGAATGGTCGATACAACCGCACCTTGATCAGGCCGATCCGTTCCCCCTTGGCAGCGAGCGCTTCGACGAACGTCTCAGCCGTCTCGGCACCAGAGCCCATGATCACCATGACACGCTCGGCCTCGGGGTGACCGACGTAGTCAAAGAGCTTGTAGTGGCGACTGGTGAGACCAGCGAAGCGATCCATGGCGGCCTGGACGTGCGCGGGACCGTCGATGTGAAAACTGTTGGCCGCTTCACGAGCCTGGAAGAACACATCCGGATTCTGCGCGGTGCCACGGAGTACGGGGTGATCCGGCGACAGCGCTCGTTGCCGATGCGCGGCAATGAGTTCTTCGGGCAGCATCGCCCTCAGGTCATCGTCTTCCAGCGCCTCGATGCGGGCGATCTCGTGTGACGTTCTGAAGCCGTCAAAAAAATGGATAAAGAGGAGGCGAGAGGCGAGCGTGGCTGCCTGAGCGATGCACGCGAAGTCGTGGGCTTCGTGCACCGTATTGGAGGCCAGCATCTCGACGCCCGTCTGGCGGCAGGCCATGACGTCTGAGTGGTCGCCCAAAAGCGACAGCGCGTGGGTGGCGATCGTGCGCGCGGTCACGTGCATCGTGAATGGCGTCAGCTCGCCCACAATCTTGTACAGATTCGGAATCATCAGGAGCAGGCCCTGACTGGCCGTGAACGTCGTCGCCAGTGCGCCAGCCTGCAACGCGCCGTGCACGGCTCCCGCCACGCCACCTTCTGATTGCATTTCCATCACGCTTGGAATCTGGCCCCAGATATTGGTTTGGCCCTTCGATGACCACTCGTCGGCGAGCTCGCCCATCGTTGATGAAGGCGTGATGGGATAGATGGCAATGACTTCGTTCGTGCGATGCGCTACCAGGGCGGCAGCTTCATTGCCATCGACAGTGATCCAACGGTGAGCCATAAAGAGACTCTTCCTCTGGAGGGCGGACGGCGCGCCTGATCGCGGGGGATATGAATGACACCCGCAGGGTTGCTCTCAGTCACAACGTGGCGACACCACGCTTGCGATCACAATCAATCTATCGCAACTGGGGAGATGGGGAGATGGGGAGATGGGGAGGTGGGGAAATGGGGGCTCAAGCCCGCCGCGTCCGCGTAGTACGCTAGACCGTGATGCTTCCCGACGGGTTTCTTCGACTCGATCCACGCGTGATTCAGGTCCGACAGATTGGTGGTCTGGTCACCGCGGTCGTCTTCGGCGCCGTCGCCCTGTTTGTGTTGGGCTCGGTCGGGTTGCGGGTGCGCCCGACGTGGACCATTGTAGGTCTCGGCGCGATCGGGTGGTTCGTGGGAACGATCCTTCTGGCGGTGTGGCACTGGCTGTGGCCAGTCAGGGCGTATGCCCACGCGTCGTACCGCTTGGATGCGGACGGCCTTGAAATCCGGCGCGGCGTCATCTGGAAGCGGGTGGTCAACGTGCCGCGCAGCCGGGTGCAACATACCGACGTGTCCCAGGGACCGATTGAACGCAGCTACGGTCTGAGCACACTGATCGTGCATACGGCTGGGTCGGAGCATGCCCGGGTGGCGCTGTCCGGGCTGAGCCGGGAAGATGCGCTGGCGCTTCGCGACCAACTGTTGCCCCGAGATGGCCGTGACGCCGTCTGACCAACGCCTGCATCCACTGACTGTGCTGTTCGCCTTAGGTGGTGAACTTCGCCGGTTTCTCGTGCCCGCCATCCTTGCCACGATGACGGCCCGGCAAGGCGCCGGCACGGAACGGTTCCTGTTCGTCTTCTTTGTGCCTGCGGCAATTCTCGCCGTGGTCAGGTACCTGTTCTCGACCTACCGCTACGACGAAACCGAGCTGGTCGTCCGCACCGGCATCATCTTCAGGAACGAACGACACATTCCCTACGCGCGCATCCAGAGCGTGGACGCCGTGCAGAACCTGCTGCACCGGTGGCTCAGTGTGGTTGATGTGAAAGTACAAACGGCCACCGGCGGTGAGGCCGAGGCCACCCTCAGCGTGTTGCCGATGTCGGCGCTCGAGGACATGCGCGAGCGGGTCTTTGCAGGACGCCGGCAAGCATTGCCGGTCATCCAGGCCGTCGACGAGCAAGAGGGGCTTGGCGCGGCACCTCAGGTCCCGGCCGTGCCGACACGCAGCCTGCTGCACTTGTCCCCGCGCGATCTCGCCCTGTCAGGCTTGTTCGACAATCGCGGGTGGGTGGTCATTGGCGCTGCGTGGGGCCTGATGTGGGAGACAGGCGTGATGGATCGCTTCGAGGATCTCGATTTGGCGACTTGGCCCCTTTACGTTTCCGGGGTACTCGGCCTGTTCGTGGTGGCACCTTTGCTCTCCACCGTTTGGGCGATCGTTCGGCTGCACGGATTTGAGTTGAAGCAGAACAACGGCGACCTTCGAGTGTCGTATGGCGCGCTCACACACGTGACGGCCACGATTCCCCTCCGCCGGGTGCAGGCGATCAAGATCAAACGAAACCCTGGTCACCGATGGACTGGACGAGCGTCAGTGCGGGTGGAAACCGCCGGCGGTGATCCCACTGGGAAAGCCGGGTCTGAACGTGAGTGGATTGCGCCGATCATTCGCATGACTGATTTGCCCGCGCTCGTTGCCACGGTGCTGCCCGGAATCGATCTGACAGCGCTGTCTTGGCAGCCGGTTGACCCCCGCGCGTTTGGGCGACGACGGAACCTGGCGTTGATTTGGGCCGCGTTCCTGGGCGGCGTCACTGCGCCGTGGGTCGGCACCTGGTGGAGCCTGGGGGTCGCCTTGGCGCTTGCCGCGTGGGGCATGGTCGCCAGCCGGCTCTACGTCAAGAGCCTGGGTTGGGCGCGCACCGAGCAGGTCATCGCCTTCCGCAGCGGCTGGATCCGACGAGCGATCACCATCGTGCCGCTTGAAAAAATCCAGGTCGTCGACTTTGAGGAATCGCCATTCGATCGCCGGTGGCAGATGGCCTGCCTGCGCGTGGATACGGCCGGCGCCGGTGCGCACCGCATTGACATTCCGTATCTCAGCCGTCAGACGGCCGAAGACGCGCGACTGTCACTGGCCGAACGGGCCGCAGCCACGACGTTCCGGTGGTGAAGGTGTCTCACCGTTCCAGCGACGCCCGGACGAATGCTTCAATCTGTGGGGCCGACATCGCTCCGGACTTACGTCCTGCGACCAAACCTGCGTGAAACACGCCCATCGTCGGAATGGACTGGACCTGGAGTCTGGCCGCCAGGTCCGACACGGCCTCAGTATCGACTTTCGCGACGAGCCATTCTCCCGCATGACTGGCGGCCACCTTGGTGATCTCGGGGGCCACCATTCGACAGGGCCCGCACCATTCGGCCCAGAAGTCCACCAGCACGGGCAGGCGCGATCCGCGGACCAGTGCGTCGAAGTGTGCACTGCTGGCGACGTCGACCGGCAACCCAGGCGCCGCGAGTGCAGTCTCGCACTTGCCACAGCGTGTGGTGAGTCCAAGCCGGGCGTATGCCAGACGATTTGACTGCCGGCACTGAGGACAGGCGACGATGACGCCGCGGGCGTCGGAACGAAGTCCACTCATCAATCTACTGTAGCGCGGCCTGGTGCTTCAAGGCCGCGAGCATTCGCGAAAATCGGCGAGGCAGCCGTGGGCGTAGACTACGTCTCAGGAGGAGACCTATGTCCCTGAATCGTCGCAGGTCGGTAACCGTTGTCCTCGTGTGTGCGGCCGCGGTCGCGATGGTCGACGTCGCACGCGCTCAGCAGCGGGAATCGGGAGTATTCAGAGTGTGGTGGCGGGCGCGACCGATCCAAGGCTGCCCGAACTTGTGGACCTCATTCTCATTTGCGACACGATGCACCATCTACCGAATCAGGCCGAGTACACGAAGCAACTCCGGTCTCTGCTGAGGCCGGGTGGCCATTATCGACTTCAACCAGGGCCGGTGGCCGGCCGGTCACGAGTCGTTTGCCATTACGCCAGCGCAAGTGGACGAGTGGATGAAGGCGGTCGGTTTTGTCCGCGCGGCATCCTACGATTTCCTGCCGACGAACTTTTTTCAGGTGTACCGGTGATCGAACACGCACGTGAGATGTTCCCGCCTCGAGCAAGGTCTTGGTCTAGAATCTCCGATATGTCCCGAGTATTCCTTTCATTGATGCTGGTGCTGACGATCACGGTTGCGACCGTCGTCGCTGTCGTTGTCGCGAATGGGCCTCAGAACGACCAGGCCGCGGGCCAGGCCGGAGACCAGTTTCTCGACGGTATCGGCGAGACAGCTCTGATCGCCCGGTATGTCTTCAACGGCAACACCGAGGATGCTTCGAGAAACCAACTGCACGCCACACTGCTCGGCACCGGTGGCGCCTTTGTGGAGGACGGTCCTCAGCGTCGCGTGTTGCTGCTGACGGGTGACGGGAGTCACATCCAGTTACCCGCCGATGCACTGGCTGGTGAAGACGCGATTGGTGTGACCGGGTGGCTGTATCTCCCGACCCGAGCGTCCGGTCCTGTCTTCGACTTCGGCCAGGGACCCTTGACCAGACTGTTCGCCCTCGTTGGTGCCGATGGCTTTCAGGCAGCGGTTATCGTAGACGGTCAGGTCCGCGGGATGACGGTGCCCAAGCCCGTGGTCGAGAATCAGTGGGTGCACTTTGCGGTCGTGCTGGATCCGGCGAGCCAGGTACTGACGACATACATTGACGGCTTGCGGGCGGGGCAGGCCACCGGGGTCAACGCGACACCTTCGCAGATTCTGCCCCAGCCGGCCTCCGGCAGTTCGGCGACGACCAATCAGTTGTTCCTCGGACGATCGCTGCAGGACGGCGCGCCTACATTGCATGGACGGTTGCGCGATATTCGTCTGTATCGCGTCGCGCTGGGCGACGAGCCCGTCGCCACGATTCGCCGCAACGCGCTGGCGGCCACGCAGACGACTGGCAGCCGGGGTCGCCGTGGTGCACCGCCGGAAATCTCAACCGCCAACATCCCGAGCACATCGCCTTTTGCGCTGCGCCTGACCAGCGTGACAGACGCCACCGTGGAAACAACCGTCGGCATCTTGCCGCGGCTGCCGCGCCGTGTGGCCGCGACATATGTCGGCGGCGTCGCCGGCGATGCGCGCGTCATCTGGCCGTCGCCCACCGACAACACCTCGGTGCTCAAGCCCGGCACGTTCACGGTGTCCGGCCGAGTGCCCGGCACGCGATTCGAGCCGACAGTGACCGTGATCGTCAAGGTGCCGGTCGGCACGACCACGCCACCCGACCGCCTGGTGGAGCCGTTTTCGCTCAGTCAGGTGGTGCTCAATCGAGACTCAATGGGGCGCGACACGCCGTTCATCAAGAACCGCGACAAGTTCGTTCGCGGCCTGGCGGCCACCAACCCGGATAACTTCCTTTACAACTTCCGGGACGCGTTTGGGCAGTCGCAACCAGAAGGCGTCACGCCGCTTGAAGGATGGGACAACCAGACGACGCGGCTCAGAGGTCACGCCAGCGGCCACTATCTGACAGCCGTCGCGCAGGCGTACGCGAGCACCGGGTACGATCCGGCCCTGCAGGCGATCTTTCTTCAGAAGATGACCTATCTCGTAGACACGCTGTACGAGTTGTCACAGAAGTCAGGCCGGCCGGCGCAAGCGGGCGGTCCGGCGGTGGCCGACCCGGCGGCCGTGCCTGTCGGTCCTGGTCGAGAGAGCTACGACTCGAACCTTCGCGCCGACGCGATTCGTACTGACTACTGGAACTGGGGCACGGGCTTCATCAGCGCGTATCCGCCCGACCAGTTCATCATGCTCGAGCGGGGGGCGAGCTACGGGACCCAGGACAGCCAGATCTGGGCGCCGTACTACACGCTTCACAAGATTCTCTCGGGCCTGCTCGACACCTATGAAGTGGCCGGCAACACGAAAGCACTTGAGATTGCCAGAGGTATGGGTGGGTGGGTGCACGCTCGCCTGCAGAAGGTCCCAGCGGAAACGCGCACCACGATGTGGAATCGGTATATCGCCGGCGAGTACGGCGGCATGAACGAAGCGATGGCGCGTCTATTCCGCCTCACGGGCGAGCGACGCTTTCTCGACACCGCCAAACTGTTCGACAACACCAATTTCTTTTTCGGTAACGAGAATCACGATCACGGTCTAGCCAAGGGCGTCGATACGGTGCGCGGCAGACACGCCAACCAGCACATTCCGCAGATCACGGGCGCGCTCGAGACGTTCCGCAACACGAGCGAGCTGCCGTATTTCATGATTGCGTCTAATTTTTGGGAGATCGTCAACGGCGGCTATACCTACAGCATCGGGGGTGTGGCCGGCGCACGCACGCCGAACAACGCCGAGTGCTTTCCGATTCAGCCAAACACGCTGTGGGGCAACGGGTTTGCCACCGGCGGCCAGAACGAGACGTGCGCGACCTACAACGTGCTGAAGCTTGATCGACAGTTGTTCATGTATGACCAGACCGCCAAGTACATGGATCACTACGAGCGGGCGCTCTACAATCACATCCTCGCGTCGGTCGCCGAAGACGACGCCGGCAACACGTATCACGTGCCGCTCAATCCTGGCGCGCAGAAACGGTTCGGTAACGCGAATATGACCGGCTTCACCTGCTGCAACGGGACGGCACTCGAAAGCCACACGAAGCTGCAG
The DNA here is from genome assembly GCA_013203475.1 of Acidobacteriota bacterium. GTDB lineage: Bacteria > Acidobacteriota > Vicinamibacteria > Vicinamibacterales > SCN-69-37 > SYFT01. The sequence goes on along the minus strand of JABMNV010000137.1, from coordinate 20,394 downwards.
GACACGATCTACTTCCGGAGTGCCGACCAGTCGGCGCTGTACGTCAACTTGTTCATCCCATCCACGTTGACCTGGACGGAACGCAAGGTCACGGTTCAACAGACGACCGATTTTCCCTATGCCGACACGACCACGCTCGTCATCAAGGGCGCCAACGGCGAGGCCCAGTTCGACATCAAGGTACGGGTGCCGGAATGGGCCACGCGCGGCGCGTTCGTCAAGATCAACGGCCGTGACGAAGCGGTCACGGCGACCCCGGGGACGTATCTGACCCTCTCCAGAGCGTGGAGTGACGATGACACCGTTGAGGTGCGGATGCCGTTCTCGTTCCACCTCGATCACGTGGTGGATCAGCCGAACGTGGCCAGCCTGTTCTGGGGCCCGGTGCTGCTCGCGGCCGAAGAGCCGTCGGCCCGCACCGACTGGCGACGGGTGGAGTTTGATGTGGACGACATCAGTCGGTCTGTCGCGGGCGATCCTGCGACGCTGCGGTTCTCAGTCGACGGCGTACCGTTCAAGCCGTTCTACGAAACCTACGGTCGCCATTCGGTGTATCTACTTGTGGCGTTCAAGTAGGGGCAGGGCTGTGATATTCCAGGTGGCCAGAAGGCGGGTCCCTGGATCGATGATCATGTCGACCACTTGCTTGCCGGCAGGCACCGGATAACTGGCCTGTGCGGGTGCGCCGTCCCCGGTCGGCATCTTGATTGACGTGACTGTACTCATGCTGCCGTCTGCGTATCTGAAGGTGACATCCACATCGAGATCAAACTGATATTTCTGCTGGGTCTGGGTCAGGTTGACGCTCACGGCGCTCTCCTCAACCCGCCAGGAGGCCTCAATGTGTGGGATGCCTCCTTGAAACAGCCACTGGGAGAAGAATCCATCCAGTTGTTGCCCTGACGCTTCTTCCAGGTGCCGCATGAAATCAGCAGTCCGCACGTTCTTGTCTTTGTATTCGGCGTAGTACGACCTGACACCGGCGTTGAATGCATTGACGCCGATCTTCTCGCGCAGCATGTGAAGCGTCCAGGCGCCCTTTTGATACATCATCTGCCCCGAGACGTCGTTCAGATCTTCGACGTAGGGTCGAACAATTTGAAAATCGTAGTCGTCCTGATAGAAACTGACCACCCGGTTGCGTGCGTCCTTCAGTCCTGCGATGAAGTCGTCATGCCCGTAGTCATGTGCTCGATACAACAGTGTGTAGTACGTGGCGAATCCTTCGCTGAGCCACACGTCATTCCAATCTGATTCGGTCACGGCATTGCCAAACCACTGGTGGGCAAGCTCATGGATGATGACGAGCTGCCAGCGTCTGGAACGATCTCCAGTGACTGAGCCTTCCGCGTACGCAATAGCAGACGCGGCTTCCATGCCGCCGCCCGTGGCATTGGACACGATGTTCGCCAACTTCTCGTAGCTATACGGCCCGACGAGATCCGTGTAGTAGGCGAGGACTTTCTTGGTCGTCTCAGCGAAATCGTAGAAACCCGCATCCCGGTCCTGACGCGCTACCCAGGTCTGGATGGACTTGCCATCAAACTCATCGACATGCTGCACCGCGAAGTCAGCTACGCCCAACATGAAGAGCCAGGTGGCGATAGGGACCGAATTCTTCCAGTGAGACAGTGTCGTTCCGTCTCCCTGACTGGTCTCTTCCACCAGGACCCCGTTCGACACCACCAAGTAGTGCGAGGGTGCGGTCACGATCAGTTCGCTGGTGGCCTTATCCGACGGGTGGTCGACCGTTGGAAGCCAATTGCGAACCTTGGAAGACCAGTTGTCGCTGAAGAAGGCTCGGTCGCCGTGTTTGTTGAGGCCAATCTTGAGGCCGGCGGCAGGAATGCCGCTGTACGTCACCTTGACCTGCACCCGCTCGAATGCCTGGCTCGCGCGTCCCAGTTGGATAAATATCTGGTCGGAGTCGTGGCGAAAAGACAGCGGCTGTCCGTTCATCGTCACGCCATGGACCACCATTCCCTTTCCGTCCAGCGCATCAGACTGATTGATGAGGTCCAGTCTTAACTCACGCTGTCCGGCTGTCAGAAACCGTGCATCAACGGTCGCCGTTCCAGACACTGAATCCGATTCGTCAGACAGCTTCAATTCGAAGGCGTAATTCAGGATGTCAATCCCTGGATTCTTCGGGTAGCTGTCCTTGTAGTCGAGGGAAAAGGACTGCGCTGAAGCCACGTGCGACAGCAAGAGGGCGATCAAGAGAGCGAGACATTTGGTCAGCATGATGCGTTCCACTATAAGCCTGTCGGCGCCAAGTCGGAGGTGTAGGATAGCGACGATGCCGATTGGCCGACGTGATTTTCTCAAGGGCGCAGCGGGGCTGGCGGCTGGGGCCGCCCTGCCGGCGCGCGTGGCTGCAAACCTGAGCGGAGACCAGGCCGCACCGAGACGGCCGAATATCCTCGTATTTCTCACCGACGACCACGGACACTGGCTGCAGGGGAGCTACGGCAACTCCGAAGTGCGGACGCCGAACCTCGATCGGCTCGCGCGCCGAGGCGTGCGGATGACCAATGCCAGCACACCAAGCCCGGTGTGTTCACCGGCCCGTGCCTCGTTCTTCACAGGGATGTTTCCCTCGCAGCACGGCATTCACGACTGGATCGAAGAGTCGACCAACGCCTACGCGTCTCCGTGGCTGGAAGGGCAGACGCTGATTTCTGAGCGGCTCAGGGATTCCGGCTATCACACCGGACTTGTCGGCAAGTGGCACTGCGGATTCGAGCGTGAGCCGCGTCCGGGATTCGACTACTGGTTCAGCTACTGGGTGAGTCAATACCCTCATCGTGGGGAGCAGAAATTTTCGGACCAGGGCCGCCAGGTCATCGAGCAAGGTCAGCAGTCGCCGCTGTTGACCAACCATGCGCTCGATTTCCTTCGTCAGCATCGCGACGACTCGGCGACGGCTGGCAAGCCGTTCTTCCTGTGTGTCGGCTATGTCGATACGCACGGTCCGCACGCCAATGCGCCCGATGATCTGGTCGCGGAGTATGCCGACGCGACATTCCGGGACATTCCGCAGGAGGAGTTCTCGTCGGCTCATGGCAAGGCCAGCGTGACGGTCAACAAGGACCCCGCCATCGAGCGCGCCAAGCGGCAGCAATACTACGCGGCAGCGTCGAGCATCGATCGGGAGATGGGCCGCGTCATCGCCGACCTCGAAGCGCATGGGGAACTCGACAATACGCTTGTCGTCTACACCGGCGACCACGGACTCAACGCCGGACACCACGGCGTGTGGGAGAAGGGCAACATCACGCAGCCGCAGAATTTTCTCGACGAGTCGATTCGGGTGCCCTGCACGATCTCCTGGCCGTCGGGAGGTCTCGGCCGCGACGTTACGAGCGCGGTGCCGGTGGACCACTGCGACCTGCACGCGACGTTGCTGGACGCAGCTGGTCTCGATGCTGCCGGAGTCACCCCGTCAAGCCGCGTCAGTTCACCCGGGCGATCCTACCTGCCGCTGCTCAGAGGCGAACGCATCTCCGATTGGCGCGATGCGCAGATCTGCGAGTACGGCAACGCCCGCATGATTCGCACGCAGGACTACAAGTTGATTCGGCGATATCCGTTCAAAGGCGTGGCCGATTCGCATGAACTCTACGACCTTCGGAGCGATCCCCGCGAGACCGCCAATCGATATGCCGACCCGTCTCTGTCTGGCGTGATCGATACATTAACCGACCGACTGAATGCCTTTTTCGCCAAGTACGAGGTCGCCGTCCACAGCGGCCTCTCGATGGAAGATCAGCCGCTGCCCACTCCCGCCAGTCCGTGGCTCAGGAAGTCTTCTCGCAGCTTCAATTTGGAATCGCGACCCTGAAGCCTTCGAGTCGGGCGGCGGCGGCCATCGTCAGATCCCGCGTGACGACCGTCAGCCACTGCGGCTGATCCTCGCAAGCCACCAGCGCGGCCGCCAGTTGGTAGGCGTCACCCGACTTGAGCGGGTGGACATTCACCAGACGCCGCGCCCGAAGAGACGCCTTGCCCATGTCCGCGACGCGCGACCACGTCTCCCATCGCTCGAGCATCTCGTGGCGCACACCCGGCCACAGGTCGTCGAAGCCGGATGCATGCTGCCGATAGCGCGATAGCGCCGACAGTAGTTCCACGCTCGTGCCTTCCCAAACGATGACACTGGGGTCAGAAGACAACAATGCCGTGCAGGATTCGGTTGCCGGTTCTTCGACAAACAACGGAAGAAGGGCCGACGTGTCCCAGAACTTCACCAGGGTTCCTCAGCGCGCATCTGCAACAAGACATCCGACAGGGCCGGGCTGCCCGCGGCAGGCTTGGCCGGCTGCCGACTGCTCACCCACGCGGCAGTGTCGGCGGGACGACCTCGGTGGGTGATGGCGCCACGATGGACCATCGCGTCGAGTTGGTGGTCTTCATGAGACGCAAGGCCACCTTGTTCAGGCCCACCAGGCTCAGGCACTTGCCTGAACGGGACTATGCGTGCCACCGGTCGCGCCCGATCCAGGACGACGACTTCCTCACCGGCCTGGACAGCCTTGAGGTAGCGCGACAAGCTGTTCTTAAGAGTAGCTATATTAGCGTTCATAACATGGCTATTATAGCTATAAATTACAACAACCCATCAATCATCTGTTGGCACGTCCGGTCCACGGAACAGTCGCTCTGTTTCCGCCATTTGCTCCGGCGAACCCAGCACGGCCACTCGGTCGTCGACACGCAGCACGTGGCCTGGACCAGGATTGGCTGTCAGCGTGCCTTCTCGCACGATTGCCACCGCCGAGACGCCTGTGCGAGTACGGATCGCGGCAGTGGCCAGCGACTGTCCGACGAGGGTGCTCGATGGGGCGACGCTGAACCACTGCACGGCAACATGGTGGGCGGCCTGGACCAGATCTTGAAGGACGCGGGAGCGTTCGGGGCTGGGCTGATCCCCGTCTGCCAGATCCTCCCGTCGCACGAGATCGGTGTAACGCGTGATGTCTTCGATCGCCAGATCTAGGTCGAGGAGGGTCCGGCGGACGATCTCCACACCCCCTTCGAGCTCAGGTCGCACGATGTCGTCGGCACCCGCCTCGCGCAGCAGTCTGGCGCCGTGCCATGTCGATGCCCTCGTGATGACATGCAGTTCAGGCGCTTGGGCGCGCGCAGACAACACCACCGAGGTCGCGGCCACATCATCGGCCAGCGTCACGATGAGAGCACGGGCCCGCTCGAGACCGGCGTGTCGCAGGATTTCAGAATTGGCGGCGTCCCCGAACAACACCGGCACGCCGAGGCTCTGCAGCTTTTTAAGGCGAGTCGGATCGGCTTCTACGACGAGGCGGGGGACACCCAACTGCGTGAGCACTTCACTGATGTGTCGACCGACGCGACCGGATCCGACGACCACGATGTGGCCAGTCAACGTCTCAGCAGGGAGCGGCGCCGCCGCACCCTCCCGGTTCAGGATGCGCCAGATGGTGGGAAACCGCTGCAGCCAGCGTTCAGCAGGTTCGACCAGCCGGAACATCAGCGGGTTGATCGTGATTGACACGATCGCGCCCGCCAGAATCAGGGAGTACTGATTCGTCGTCAGCAGTCCGAGCGCCAGGCCCGCCTGACCCACGATGAACGAAAATTCGCCCATCTGCCCGCGCCCCGCTCCGAGAATCAACGCCGTCCTCGCCGGGTAGGGCGACACAAATCCGATGATCGCCGAGACCGCGCCCTTCACGATCACGACCAACACCGAGAGGATGAGCACCTGTCGCCAGTGCTCGACCACGTACGACGGATTGACGAGCATGCCGACCGAGACGAAGAACAGCACGGCGAAGGCTTCGCGAAACGGCAGCAGGTCGGCGTTGATTTGATGGCTGAACTTTGACTCACTGACGACCACGCCCGCGACGAACGCGCCCAATGCCAGCGACACACCGAACAGGGCCGAGGACGCCAACGCGGTTCCCGCCGCCAAGGTCAGCGCAACCAGGATGAACAACTCTCTCGACTTGGTGTGCACCACCCGTTCGAGAATCGCCGGCACTACTCGCTGGCCGACCACGAGCATCAGCCCGACAAACAGCACCGCCTTGGCGACCGCCCAGAACGGAATCCACCAGGGCCCCTCCGCCTGTCCAACCAGGGTGGGCAGCAGCACGAGGATGGCGACGGTTGCCAGGTCTTCAAAGACCAGCCAACCGATCGCGACTTTGCCGTGGCGTGACTGCAGCAGCCCGTGATCCTCCAGGCCGCGCAGCAGCACGATGGTGCTGGCGACCGACACGGCAACGCCGAAGACCCAGGCACCACCGTCAGAGAATCCCCACCGACGCGCCAGCCAGGCGCCCAGGGCCGTGATGATCGCCATCTGTACGACCGCGCCAGGAATACTGATGTTGCGGACGCGCCACAGTTCCTGAAACGAAAAATGAAGTCCGATGCCGAACATCAGGAGGATCACGCCGAACTCGGCCATCTGGGCGATGGCTTCCGTATCGCCGACCCAGACGGGCGAGAACGGGCTGATCGCGACGCCGGCGAGCAGATACCCGACGATCGTGGGCAGACCGAGACGACGGGCGGCAAGTCCGCCCACCAGCGACAGCGCGAGCGCGACCGTGATGTTGACGACCAGGGGCAGGTGGGGCACCGCAGTAAGGATAGCTGGCTTTTCGCTCCCTCTACCGTAGCCGCACGACTGACCAGCCTTGTGCGGTAGCATAGCCGCGCTGGAAGGGTCGTCAAATGAAACCGAATTGCATCAATCGGGCGTGGGCGTTGGCATTCGCGGTGTGTGTCAGCGGTTGCGCTGCACCAGCACCGGAGTCGCCGCCGAACATCATCTTCATCATGGCGGACGACCTCGGCTATGGAGACCTCGGCTCGTACGGGCAGGCGGTCATTCAGACCCCCAATTTGGATCAACTGGCGGCCGAAGGCATGCGGTTCACCGACTTCTACGCAGGCTCGACTGTCTGTGCGCCGTCGCGCGCCGTCTTGATGACCGGCCAGCACACGGGGCGTAACGACATCCGCGGCAACCGCGAAGTGCAGCCGATGGGCCAGCATCCGCTGCCGGCCGAGCGCGTGACCGTTGCCGAGGTGCTGCAATCGGCTGGGTACCACACCGGCCTCATCGGCAAGTGGGGCCTTGGCGGACCTGGCAGTGTTGGCGCACCGAACGTGCAGGGGTTCGACGAGTTCTACGGGTACCTCGGCCAGCGACACGCGCACAACTACTACCCGCAGTTCTTGTTCAGGAACGAGGCGCGAGAGGAACTCGACAACGTGGTGCCAGACGAGCGGCCGTCCGGTGCGGGTATGGCCACTGTGAAGGTCCAGTACACCCACGACTTGTTCGCCGAGGAGGCGCTGTCATTCGTTCGAACGAACCAGGCGCAGCCGTTCTTCCTGTACCTTGCCCCGACGATCCCCCACGCGAACAACGAAGCAGGACGCGAAGGCATGGAGGTTCCTGATTACGGTCAATATGCCGACAAGGATTGGCCGGCTTCCCAGAAGGGCTTGGCAGCCATGATCTCGCGACTCGATGGTGACGTCGGGCGCCTGGTCGCGCTGCTCAGCGACCTGGGCATCGATGATCGGACGATCGTCATGTTTACGTCAGACAATGGGCCGCACGCCGAGGGCGGCAACGATCCGGCATTCTTCGACTCGAACGGCCCCTTGCGCGGAACCAAGCGCGCGCTGTACGACGGCGGCATCCGGGTGCCCATGATCGTGCGCTGGCCGGGGCGCGTGGCTGCCGGAACCGTGACCGACCACGTTGGCTACCTCGGCGATCTCATGGCCACAGTCGGCGAACTCGCGAGTGCAACTGTCCCGTCTAACCTGGACAGCATCAGCTTGGTGCCGACGCTCACCGGGCAGCCCGCCGCGCAGGAACAGCATCCGTATCTCTACTGGGAATTCTACGAGCAAGGGTCGCGACAGGCCGTGCGGTTGGGCACGTGGAAGGGCATCCGTCAGCCGATGCTGACCGGTTCCATCGAGCTCTACGACCTGGCAATCGACATCGGCGAAGTGACCGACGTCGCTGCCGCGCATCCAGATATCGTCGAACGGATCCGGGTGGCTCTTGACGAAGCGCATGTTCCGTCGACGCTCTGGACTGTGCCTCAGCGATAAAGCGGCCGACGCCTGACGCCGCCTCAGGTCACGACCCGATTGTCTCGGGGATGAATCGTGATCGGCCATCCTTCGTACTGCCCGGTCGGATCTGTGGCCGGGTCTGTGGCACGTGGCCAGCACTCGATCCGGACTGTGCCGCTGGTGCGCTCGAACACGACGATGCCGTAGCCGGTCGCGCGGTTGTGGATGATCGCGGGCTCAAGACCAGTCTGTCGTGGGTTGGCGGCTGCGAACATGGTCAACCGATTCCCGAACGCGTCTTCGAAGTCGCCCGTGTAGGTCGCGCGGCCGGGCAGCGGCTTGTGATTTGACGGCAAGGTCGGCCACCACCGGCGCGGCCAGATGTTGTTGAGTGCGGGGCCCGTGAACGCAAAGCCTGCGTCCCGATGGTCGTCGATGCCGTACTGGATGACTGAGCCAAGGTGCTGGTCGCCAGCGAGGTGAACAGCAGATGCGCGTCGAATGGCGCGCAGGGCTTCATCACGGCGATTCTGTGGCCACGCGTTGGTGTCCATGTCGGGCGACGGCGCATCGCCGGTGACGTACTCGCCGAGCGGCGGAATCGGCAGGCCGGGCACCATGTTGTCGTGGGTGGCGCCGGCGGGCAGCGTTTGCGCTGCGGCAAACGGTGACTGTGACAACACCACGGCGAAGTCAGCATCCGCGCTCAACGTCGACGCCCACTCTTCGAGGAACTGTTGTTGGCGCTCCCCAAGCAGTTGGGCATTCGGATGATCACGATGAGTGCGGTGGTCGAATGCTCCGTCGGTGGCAAATCCGTTGGCGACCTTGGCGCTGGCCGGCAGGATGTTGAGCGGTGCTGACTTGAATTTGCGATCTTCGAGAATGGCGAAGCTGACACCCGCGTAACGCCAGTGCGTGTAGTACACGCCGATGCCTTGCTGCGCCGGGGTCGGGTCGTAGGGATCGGGCAAGTGACTCGTCTGGGTGCGTTGCACGATGTTCACCCAAGGGGCTTCCATCTTGTAGCCGCCCTGGTCCTGAGCGACGTACCCCCAGCCCTCGTCCGTCGGCGCAGCCTTGCCGCCCTCGCCCCAGACGTTGCCGTGGTAGACATCGTGGTCGTCGGGAATCATGGCGGATGGAATATGTCGGAAGAGATCCCGATACGACCAGCCGAACATGTACCACTTGCGCAGCATGTCGAGGCTCGACTTCTCGATTGGCGTCCTCTGAATCCCGAAGCCGCTCTGGCTTTCGTAAAACTGATCCCCGAGGAACACGGCCACGTCTGGCTGGTGAACCTGCACATGCCGAACGACGTCGGCGTCCGGGAAGCCGTGGTCGGCGTTGCAGCTAAAGGCCGCGACCCGCACTTGGTCCTGGTCGGCCGGTTCTCGGGCAATTGTACCCTCGTAGGTGAACGATCGTGGGCCACCTGCCAGGGGCAGAACCACGCGCACACGGTAGGGGACGTTGGTGTCGGCCTGCCAGTCGGCCACTCGCACGTGCGCCGTTCTCGAGAGCGGATCGATGGTCGGTTCCGCGACCGTGCGCCAGGCCTCGCCTTCGCGGACGTCGAAGAAAATCTGATGGCCCGAGACCGCTTCAAATGGCGTGAGTTGCGCGGTGAGCTTCAGCGTCCCCTGGTGAAGTGTGTACTGCGCGAAGGCGATGGGGCCGAACGTCGCCGTCTCGTCGCGCCCGACCTTGTCTCCGGAGAGTTGCCAGTCGGAAAATCGGACGAACGCGTGGTCCATCTCGTGGTCGGCCTGATCCACGTGACTCAACAGTGCGACGTTTCCAACCAGAGCGTCCTCGGAGATGGCGTCGGCCTCAAGTGACCCGAGCACGCGGCCTGTCGTGACATCACGTGCCTCAAGGCGCAGCCGATACCCAGCTGGACCAGGAGTCGCAGTCATGACCAACCGGACCGGCTGCGATACAGCCCGCGCTGAATCGATGCTCGCACCCGCGTGATCGCCGATTCGAAGGCGCCCCTGGCTCGTCAATCCAACGTCGAGCCCACGGCCGTAGACGGCGGCCGATCGATAGTCGGCATTGGGTCCCTTTGCACCGAGCCGAAAGCCGATCCAGTCATTCCCCAACTGCCCTGTGTCGGCCCCTGACTCCGACTCCACCATGTCGGTTCGCTCCACCGTCACGCTGGTCGTGAACCCGGTGCGAACCGTACCAAGGCGGTGCGTCAGAAGGTGCAGCGCCCGATGCCGCCCGGCCAGAACACACTCGGCTTGCCCCCCCGACGAGACGCCAGTCTTGCAGCCGGTTGGCCCAATACTCGGGACCAATCCACAGATTGTCGGGCCACTGCTGCCAGGCGCTTGCGAACTCGGAAAGAGGCACTGCCTGCGCGTTCGCCTTCCATGGCGTGAGCCAGCGCCACGCGACCCAGGCCGCAGCCAATGCCTTCAGAAGATCTCGACGATGCATTTCGAGAGTCTACTCTTTGGAAGTGGGGAAGTGAGGAAGTGAATGGGCTGAACTTCGGATAGCTACAGCACGCCGATATCCCGGTGTGGGCCAGCATCCTTCTGGTCGCCATGAGCTTTCACTTTGTGATGGCGGTACCACTACGGCTGGTTCGCAGCGTGGGATGGGCTTTTCGGCGCCGTCGTGCTGGTGTGTGCGCTGAACGGCCGAGGCTCTCGACGATGATTGTGACATCGGCATCGTTCGTCATGCGGGTCGGACGCGCCTCTAGCAGCAACTCCGGAACGAGCGCACTCACGACAATCGCGCCGGAACGGCCCGCCCCTCGGCGCGACGCCGGACCCGTCGATCGCGGTAGGATCAGCCATGCTCACACGTGCCCTTCTTCTTCTGGTGATGACCAGCCTCTTGCCCCAGTCGGGAAACCTGTCCCAGCAGGAACGCGCCCTCACAGCGTTCGTGGACGCCAACAACGAGAGTGCTCTGGCCCTGCTCGAACGCGTGGTCAACATCAACAGCGGCACTCAGAACTTCGACGGCGTGCGCGACGTGGGCGCGGTGTTCCGGGCCGAGTTCGATGCGTTGGGATTTAAGACCGAATGGATAGACGGCACGCCGTTTCAGCGGGCAGGACACCTGGTCGCTGAGCATCCAGGCACCGGGCCGCGCATCCTTCTCATCGGTCACCTCGACACGGTCTTTGAACCGGACAGCCCTTTCCAGAAATTCGAACGCGTCAGCCCCACCGCAGCCAAGGGCCCCGGCATTACCGACATGAAGGGCGGCGACGTCATCATCGTCCAATCCCTGAAGGCCCTCAAGTCTGTCGGGTTACTCGACACCATGAACATCGTGGTCGTGATGACCGGTGACGAAGAGGCTGCGGGCCGGCCCTTGACGATGTCCAGGGCCGCACTGGTCAAGGCCGCGCAGGGCGCAGACGTGGCGATTGGGTTTGAAGACGGTGACGGCAACCCCGCAACTGCAGTCATCGCCCGCCGCGGCACGAGCGGATGGGAGCTGCGAGTGACAGGCAAGCCTGCGCACTCATCCCAAATCTTCAACGAGGAGAACGGATACGGCGCCGTGTTCGAGACCGCACGCATTCTCAACGGATTCCGCGAGGCGCTGGCGGGCCAGCCGCACTTGACGTTCAATCCAGGTGTCGTGCTCGGAGGAACGTCGGTTGACTATGATGCCGCCGCGTCACGGGGCACGGGATTTGGCAAGAGCAACGTGATCGCCGAACACGCCGTGGCGACGGGCGACTTGCGCGCACTCTCTCTTGAGCAGTTCGCTGCCGCCAAGAGGACGATGCAGGAGATTGTGGCGGCGTCGCTGCCACAGACCAGCGCGACCATTACGTTTGATGATGGATATCCGCCGCTGGCGCCGACACCAGGCAACGAACGGCTATTGACGATGTTTCATCGCGCGAGTGTGGACGTGGGAGCCGGTGACGTGGTGGCAGTGGATCCGGACAAGGCCGGAGCCGCCGACGTGTCGTTTGTGGCGGGCCACGCAGGGATGATCCTCGACGGCGTGGGCCTCATGGGCACAGGCGGTCACACCGTGGACGAGGTCGCAGACTTGCGCACATTGCCTGCTCAGGCCAAGCGCATGGCCGTGCTGCTGGCGCGTCTTCAGCGCGGCGAGGCCCGATAGTGTCGGCCCTCTATGACATTGCCGTTGATCGAATCGATGGCACCTCCACGATGATGGTCGACTATCGGGGGAAGACCTTGCTGATCGTAAACACGGCGAGCGAGTGTGGATACACGCCTCAATACGAGGGCCTTGAGGCCCTGTATCGCGAGTTCAAAGACAAGGGCCTGGTCGTCCTCGGGTTTCCTTCGAACGACTTCGGCGGCCAGGAGCCCGGAGACGGCGCGCAGATTGAGTCGTTCTGCAGCACCAGATTCAATGTGACCTTTCCGCTGTTCAGTAAGGTTGCGATCAAGGGCCCGACCGGCCATCCCCTTTTCAAGTGGCTGGCGGCCGAACAGCCTGGCATTCTCGGTACGCAGGCCATCAAGTGGAACTTCACCAAGTTCCTGGTGGACTCAGCCGGCACTGTCGTCAAGCGGTATGGATCGATTGATACGCCGCAGGCGATTCGCAAAGACATCGTCGAGCTGCTGTGACGATCTTGCTGATTCATCACGCCGATGCGGTCGGTCCACACGTCGACCCTCAGCGTCCGCTGTCGACGCCCGGATTGGAACACGCTGCAAAGATGGCGGAGTTGGCCAGGAGTCGCGGCGCGGCACCGGCGGCCATTTGGCACAGCGGCAAGCTTCGGTCGCGACAGACGGGCGAGGCCTTTCTGCGCGTCTGTGTGCCCTTCGCGCAGTTCAAGATGGTGCGCGGACTCAGCCCCGGAGACTCGCCTGCGGTGATGCAGCACACGCTGCTGGCTGAGTCGCGTGATGTTGCCCTGGTCGGGCACTGGCCGCATCTGCCCGACCTGCTCGCAGCTCTGTCGCCCGCCAGCGGACCGATGCCACAGCACGGGGTCGTGGCGCTGCAGAGCGACGACCACGGCGTGACGTGGACCGAGGCCTGGCGGAGCTAATCCCCTTTGCGCGAAATCACGAAGAGATAGTTCGGCGGATTGAGGATGACGTGCTCCAGGCCGAGTGCGCGCACCACAGTGCGAATCCATCGCCGCGGGCCCGGCCGGCTCAGCACATCCCAACGGATCACCTCACACGGGCCGATGTTGGCGCAGGCGATCAGGTACTCGAACTCTCCGATGGTGTAGCAGATTTCGGTGGTCTCTGTGCTGAGGGCGAGCGACTCACGCCTCGCGCTTCGTATCTTGGTGACGGCCTTGGGATTCTCCATGATGATGATCGTGCCGCCAGGTTTGACGACGCGACCAACTTCCTGAAGGGTCTTGATCGGTGACAAGGAATGGTGAATTGCCGCGAAAATGAATGCGGTGTCTGCGGACGCAGCCAGCAGTGGGATGTGATTGAAGTCTGTCGCCACGAACGTGATCTTTTCAGTCAGCGCACCGACGTGTTTCAGAATCCTTGTGCCAATCGTCTTGAGAAACGTTTCAGAGAGGTCAATTGCGTAGACGTGCTCGACGGCCGTCAGCTGCGACAACTTGCCCGTCAAGAAGCAGGTGCCAGCGCCCACGTCGATGACCGAGCCCTTGATTCTGGCCATGAGTCCGGCGTCAGCCAGTAGACGCTCCGTTGCAGGAAACATAGAGGGCTCATGGGTTCGAATAATCTCGGGCCACGGCTCCTCGACGTCGCCCGTGAGCTTGATGGCCTCTTCATCAGCACGCCCGGAGTCGTAGTGTTGAAACTCCTTGAATTCCTTCTCCCGCGTCTCTGGCAGTCGCCCACGGATCACGGGAATGGTCATGGTGTCTCCAGTTCCTTCAAGGCCATGTGCAGCAACTCCCAGGCGCGACGAAGATGCCGCTCTTCGGTGCGCAAATTGCCAACGGCCAGGCGAATCACGATCTGGTTGTTCAGCGAGGTGTGCGAGATAAACACGTCACCGCTCTTGTTGACCCGGTCGATAATCGCGTGCGTGAGCGCGTCGAGGTCGCGTGCGGCAGCCTCAGGTGGACAGGCGCGAAAACACACGACCGAGAACGGCACTGGTGCCAGGCGCTCCCAGTCCGGATCGGCATCCACCCACGAAGCGAAGAGTTGCGCCAGCCGACAGTGTTCGCGCAGCCGTGCCCGCACGCCCTCGGCGCCGAAGTACCGCAGGACTGCCCACAACTTCAACGCGCGGAATCGTCGACCCAACTGGACGCCGGTATCCATCAGGTTCTTCACGGTGCCGGCCTCGGAGGTCTTGAGATACTCGGGCGTCAGCGAAAACGCCTGGCGGATCACGTCCATCCGCTTCGTAAACAAGACGCTTAAGTCGAACGGCGTAAAGAGCCACTTGTGCGGATTGACGACAATGGAATCGGCCCGGTTGAGCCCTGCCCGCATCCAGGCGAACTCGGGCACCATCGCCATTACACCTGCATACGCCGCATCGACGTGCAGCCACAGGCCCTCACGTTCCGCGATGGTTGCCACCGCGTCCACATCGTCTACCGACGTGCTTGAGGTGGTGCCGATCGTGGCCACCACGGCAATCGGCTTGATCCCGGCCACGAGGTCGTCGGCGATCGCGACTTCCAGTTGATCGATGCGCATGCTGAACGCGTCGTCGGCCGGAATGCGCCGAAGCGACTCATGCCCGAGGCCGAGCGCGATCACGGCTTTGTCCACCGACGAGTGCGCATGTTCCGAGCAGTAGACGCGCAAGCGGGGCAGGTCCCGCCCCGCCAGGCCCTTGGTGCGCACGTCTGGAACGGCCACTTCTCGTGCCGCGGCCAGCGCGTGCAACGTTGAGATGGATGCGGTGTCATAGATCACCCCCTCGACCACGTCGGGCAGGTGCATCAGGCGGGCGAGCCACCGAAGCGTGACTTCCTCAAGCTCAGTGGCCGCCGGGGACGTGCGCCATAACATCGCCTGCTGATTGAGCGCTGACGACACCAGGTCCATCAGCACGCCCGGCGCCGAGCCGGTAATGGCGAAGTACGCGAAGAACCCGGGATGATTCCAATGAGTGGCGGCGGGCAGAATGATGCGATCAAGATCGGCGATTACCTGTTCGAAGGGTTCGGGCTGTTCAGGAGCGTGATCCGGCAGTGCACGTCTGACGTCGCCCGGTTCGACCTGCGATAACACGGCGTGTGTCTCGATCTGTTCGAAATATCCGGCTGCCCACTCGACGAGGGTGTGGGCGTGTCGCCGGAACTCGTCCGGCGGCATGTCGCCGAAGGGCGGAGGTGTGCTGGTCGGATCCGTCACGTCAGCGCTTGTGCGTGGCGACGTAGTCGAGCGCAAACGTCTGGAGTATCGCGCTCGTGAGGCCAAGGGCCTTGGCTTCGGCCACCGCGCGTTCTTCCGTCCAGCCGTCAACGAGCATGCGCTTGACGAGCCACAGCGAGCCCACGCGGTTGGCGCTGGCACAGTGAATAAACAGCGGCTGGTTCTGCGTGTCGGTCACGATGACGAGAAAGGCATCGACCACTTTCGAATCTGGCTCCGACCCTTTGAACGGCAAGTGGATGTACGTCAACCCTGCGGCCTCGGCCGCTGTTCGCGATTCATCGATGGCGGCATCCGTTTCGGTGGCTTCGCGCAGATTGAGTATGGCCTTGTAGCCGAACCCGGCAATCTCCACGAACGCTTTCGGGTCGGTCGCGCCAGCACACCCAATCGTGGCGTCCACCTTGGTGTAGTTGCGCACGCCCTCGATCTGGGTCTTTGTCCCGCCGTCGTTTTGCCAAGCGAGGCTTGTCGCCGGGCTCAGGGCGACGAGTGATGCGATGCCGATGGCAGCAAAGTGTCTCATCCCGCCATTATAGGAGCGAGTTCCACTACAGGTTGTCAGCGAATGACAATGGTCACGTCTTCGTTGAGACGAACGGTCAGTGGTGCGCCTGCGGGGAGCTTGACCTCGCCCTCGTCGTCCTTCATGACCGCGGCGGCTCCTCCGGCCGCTCCGGCGGCGGAGCCGATAGCCGCGCCCTTCTTGCCGCCGAGCACGGCGCCCAGGATGGCACCGGCCACGGCGCCTGCGCCCACTTTGGCGGTGGCGTTGGCAGTCGGATTGTCACCCTCGCGGAAAATCGTGTCGGTGGAGATGGAAAGCCGCGTGCCGTCCGCCAGAATCACTCGTTCGAAACGCAGGCCGATCCGGGGTCGGTTCTTGAAGCGACCGCCCCGTTCGATTAGGACTACGGTTCCCTCAAGCCGAACGCCGGCAGGGATGGCCGTCCGTCCGGCCACCGTGACGTCGCGACTGACCGTTGCCGAGATACGGTCTTCCACTCGAGCCGTCTTCGTTGTCAGCGTGTCGTCGAGGCGGATACCAATCACGGAGTGTTTATCGACAATGAGTTCGTCCAGTTCGTCGAACTGGGGCAACGGCGGTTCCGCGAGAGCTGGCTGGGGCGGCGAAGGCAAGTCCGGCACATAACGTGTCGGGGCATTCGCCGGTTGGGTTGGCGCGGGCGGCGGCGGCAGAGCAGGTGTCAAGGGCACTGGCGATTCGGCCAACGCTGGAACCAGTGCAGGTTCCGGAGGCTCTGGCAGCGGCGTCACCACGGGAGGCGCGTTCGACGCCACGGTTATTCGGGGCGCCGGTGGCGTCGACGCGATGGACGTGACGTCCGTGACGCCTTGAGGGCGCTCAGCCTTGGCTGGATCCGGGGCCGCCGGTGACTTGACCCGCGCGGCTGGGATCTCTGCCACAGGCTGGGCAGGGGTGACTGAGGCAGGTTGGGCCTGGGCCGCCGAGGCTGGCTTGGCCGCTGCGGCTGAAGCCGACTCGGTCGGACTCTCACGGAGGACGAAATAGCCCCCGGTCACGGCCACAAGGCACCCCGCGCTCAAGAGGCCTATCGCCAGAAGTTTACCCGACACTGCGTTATCCACGACTTCATACTCCAGCAAGCCTCGTACCGCTTCCGGTGGTCACAGTGCCAGCTGATTTCCCCCATCCTGGCCTCCCAGCAGACCGTTTGGCAACTCCCGAGGACACTGAAAGCGTCCCCGGGAGACCACACGGAGGGTCATCGCGCTTCGGCATTGGCGGGGCGTGGGATAATTTCGGCGTTTGAGAATCGCCATCATCGGAGCAGGAATCATTGGCGCCGCGGTCGCGGACGCGCTGGCTGTGCGAGGCGCCGAGGTGTTCATGTACGACATGCGGGCGCCGGGGAAGGGCGCGTCTCAGGCGTCGGCCGGGGTGCTGTGCCCCTATATCGAAGCCACATCAGGGAGCCCGTTGCTCGCCCTTGGCGCGCGAAGTCTGTCCATGTGGGACGACTGGGTGGCCGCCGTGCTCGCTCGTTCAAGCCGGTCGTTTCACTACGCGCGAACCGGCACACTCGAGGTCGCATTTGGGGATGCCGGCGGCAGTCATTTGCAGCAGTCTGCGGCGTGGCTTGCAGCAGAAGGCGTCGCGCACGAATGGCTCGACCGTGCGGCGCTCAAGGACTTCGAACCACAGGCGAGCGCGCTGGCGACCTCGGGCCTCTACATCGCGGGCCACGCACATGTGGATGTGCCTGCCCTGGTGGCCGCATTGATGTCTGCGGCGCGCCAGCATGGGGCCACCTGTGAGACGCCCACCGAGATAATTCACATCGAACAGAAATCCGACGTCGTACACGTGCGCGTCGGCGACCCGGCGTCCTCGCGCCCGCTTGAGGTCGATCACGTAGTCATTGCGGCGGGCAGTTGGTCCAGGCGCGTGCGGGTGGCCGGGGCGCCAGTGTTTCCTGTTCGGCCTGTTCGCGGACAACTCCTGCACCTCGCCTGGACTGATGCGGCGCTGCCGCGGCGGTCGGTCTGGGGGCCTCGATGCTACACCGTGCCCTGGCCGGATGGGACGGTACTGGTGGGGGCGACGGTTGAAGATGTCGGATTCGACGAACGGTCGACCGTGGACGGCGTTCGCGGGCTGATGGACGCCGTGTCCGAGCTGTTGCCTGCTGCAGCGCGCGCGTCACTGCGCAGTGTGCGCGTCGGGTTACGGCCCGCCACCGCGGATCAGTTGCCGCTGCTTGGCCCCCTGAAAGACCATCCCCGCATCACGCTGGCGGCGGGACACTATCGCAATGGCATCCTGCTGGCGCCCTACACGGCCGACGTGGTGACACGAATGATTCTGGATAAGGAGCGCGACCCGCTGTTGGCACTGACGAGGCCGGACCGGACTTCACTCAGCAACATACCGCCAGGGTGATGCCAGGTCGGCTCGTCGCCACACGGTGAAGAACGGAATCGGCGGGCGCTCGGGCTGTCCTTCCGGAACGTTGACCAGAATGAAGCCGATCGACAGGCCAAGGTCGCCGCTTGAGGCGACCACGGTTCGCTCCGACGACCATCTGGCCGAACTGCTAGTGGCCGGCTCACCTTGGGCGACCATCCGTGCGATGGCTTCTGCGCCGAGAACGAATCCTGCGTCGTCTGGCCCTCCCACGTTCATCGAGTCGGCCGTGCCGTACTGCGCAAACGCGAGGCCTAGGCCGATACGCTGAGCTTCCTCTGAGAATGCTCGATCAGTCGCCGCCACCTCGGCTTGGAGCGCTGCGAGTCTCTTTGGTTCGCCGAGCAAGCAGCGAGGCCAACGGCGACGCGAAGAATAAGGAGGAGGGGAGCGACTGTTCGCATCGCCAAGAGTGTCACCGATCCTTGACACGGCGCACAAACTTCAGGCCAGACTACGCGTCATTGACAGCGCAAATCTCCACGTCATGGCACCTTGGCGGCACCCGCCCAACTACGTCTTGAGCCGGTCGCTCTTGAACGCTTCCCTTTCTATTTGCCCTTGCAGAATCGAACACCACTCCTTGTGTTCGGCGATGGGCATGCCGCATTCGACACAGACACGAATGCGTTTCTTGGGTTCAGACTTTCCGAAAATACGTGTGAGAAACGACATGGTAGATTGGACGGAAGAACGGGCCAATTGGTTTATTCAGTGGCCCCGGGAACGTTTTGGAGACGTGCGTCGGGTCGTTCCCGCGTCCTCCCGCTCGCCGCTTACTGCGGCCCAGCCTGATAGGGCCTGGACCGCAGTGCTCGCAAAGGTCGGTCGCAGGAACGACGCGACACACGTCTCCCAAACGCAGTCGTGCCCGACCCGTTCCAGAATGCCCCTGCTCATGCCCACCGCCATCGACATCCCACCCGCCCAGGGCGACATCGTCCGAGTCCGGTCGCGTCGGTATCTCGTCGAAGAAGTAACCGCGCCCCCCGAACCTGGCGATGACACCCTCGTCCGCCTCTCGTGCCTGGAGGATGACGCGGAGGGCGAGGAATTACAGGTCCTGTGGGAAAGCGAGGTCGACGCGGAGCGGATCAATGAGGCCGACTGGTCGAAGTTGTCCAAGGGACAGTTCGACCCGACGAAGTTCTTCGCGGCCTACTACCGGACGCTGCGGTGGAACACGGTCACGTCCACCGATCCCAAGTTGTTTCAGGCCCCCTATCGCGCGGGCATTCGGATTGACGCCTACCAGCTCGAACCCCTCCGGAAGGCGCTGCTCCTGCCCCGGGTCAATTTGTTCATCGCCGATGACGTCGGCCTTGGCAAGACGATTGAAGCTGGTCTGATTGTCCGCGAACTGCTGATGCGGCAGCGCATTCGGCGCATTGTCGTTGCCGCACCGCCTTCGGTGGTCCTTCAGTGGAAGGAAGAGCTGGACCAACGGTTCGGTCTTACGTTCGTCGTCTTCGACCGTGAGTATCTGCACCGGATGCGGATGGAGCGAGGGTACGGCATCAATCCCTGGACCACGCATTCGCGGTTCATCGTGTCGCATCACCTGTTGCAGGATGAGGACTATGGCTCGACGCTCAGGGCCTGGCTCGACATGGACAGCGGCGACAGCCTCTTGATTCTTGACGAGGCCCACAATACGGCTCCGGCGAGCGGTGCGAAGTACGCCGTGGATTCGCAGTTCACGAAGTCCATTCGCGAACTCGCTCCCAGATTCCAGCATCGCCTGTTCCTGTCGGCCACGCCTCACAACGGCCACTCCAACAGTTTTTCTGCCCTACTCGAGATTCTTGACCCGCAGCGGTTCTGCCGCGGTGTGCCTGTCGAGTCGGCCAAGCAACTGGACCCGGTGATGGTCCGGCGGCTCAAGGATGACCTGCGGAAGATGGTCGGCGGATTCCCCGAGCGCAAGGTGGTGGAGGTTGCGATCGACGGCCTCGCTGTGGGCTTGATCCGATCCGGAGGACACTTTCCGAGAGGCGGATACGATGTCCCAAATGGGGTCCAAACAAACACGACGGG
>JABMNV010000136.1 GCA_013203475.1 Acidobacteriota bacterium | reverse complement strand
CAATGAGGCAATGAGGCAATGAGGCAATGAAGTCTGTCTTTTCCTGTCAGACCTGCGGGGCGCAGGCCCCCAAGTGGTTGGGGCGATGCCCTGAGTGCAGCGCATGGAATTCGTTTGTTGAGGAGACGGTTAAGACGGTTGAGCGGCCTGGGAAGATCGCTGACCGACAGGGCGCCGCGGCGCCGCTGGGCGGAGGACAGGCCACGCGATATTGCGACGTCGACGCGGTGGTGTCCACCCGCTTCTCGACAGGGATTGGGGAATTCGATCGGGTGCTTGGCGGAGGCATCGTCCCTGGGTCGTTGGTGTTGTTGGGTGGCGAACCGGGCATAGGGAAGTCGACGTTGCTGCTTCAGGCGGCTGCCGCATTCGCTCGGGACTTAGGCCCCGTGTTGTACGCCTCGGGCGAAGAGTCTGAGCATCAGGTCAAGATGCGTGGCGAGCGCCTCGGGGTGGGCGACGCGCCCCTGTTCCTGCTGGCCGAGACGTGCATTGAGCGCATTCTCGAGGAAGTGGACCGGGTACGTCCGTCGTTATTGATCGTGGATTCGATTCAAACCGTGTTTTCGCTCAAGATGGCATCTGCGCCTGGCAGTGTGGGGCAGGTGCGACAGGCGGCCACCGATTTGCTGTTTACGGCCAAAGGCCGCAACCTGCCGACGATTGTCGTGGGCCACGTGACCAAGGATGGATCACTGGCCGGCCCCAAGGTGCTTGAGCATGTCGTGGACACGGTGCTCTACTTCGAAGGCGACCGTCACCACTCGCATCGCGTCGTTCGGGCGGTCAAGAATCGCTTCGGCGCGGTCAGCGAACTGGGGGTCTTTGAGATGACCGGGAGTGGTCTCAAGGCCGTGCCCAACCCGTCCGCCCTGTTCCTGGCGGAGCGGCCCCAGAACGTGCCCGGGTCTGCCGTGCTCTGCAGCCTGGAGGGGTCTCGGCCCATTCTTGTGGAAGTGCAGGCACTGGTGGGCAGCGCGACGTTCGGCAATGCACGACGGACGGCAAGTGGACTTGATCAGAATCGGCTGGCGTTGTTGCTTGCGGTGCTTGACAAACGCGCGGGGCTCAACTTGGTCACCGACGATGTGTACGTCAACGTCGCCGGCGGCATGACGGTGGACGAGCCAGCGGCGGATCTGGCGATCATCGCAGCGGTCGCCTCGAGTTTGCGGAATCGACCAGTCCACGCCAATACCGTCGTCTTTGGCGAAGTGGGTCTTGCTGGCGAGATCCGATCCACGTCCCAAGCCGTGCTGCGCATCCGGGAGGCGGCCCAGTTGGGTTTTTCCCGGTGTGTGGTTCCTGAAGGCAATGCCGACGGTGGCCAGTCCGGTGATGTGCCCAAGGGGATGGCATTGGTGGGCGTCCGTACGATCGGCGAGGCGCTGGAGGCGCTGATGAGTTAGGCCCATCAGCGGATGGGCGGGGCGAAGTCTGTGGGGGCGATGGCCGGAGTGAGTGTGTACGTGCTGAACGACCACCGCGTGGAACGTTCTGCTTCGTCGTCTCGATTCATCGCAAACGGCACGCGCAGCCCCTCAACTTCACGAAAATCTGAAAGATGCAGCGTGTATTCGCCGCCCTGCTTGCGGATGTGTGTTTGATACGGTGCCACAAATTTCGTTGGCAGAGACGTGGCAGGGTCAAAGAAGAGTCGTCCTGCCGGCCCGTCCTGGCTCGAGATCAAGACCACGGAGAGACCCAGGTCCGAAGCCTGACTGGCGGGTTCGACCGCGGCGAAGGTCAGCGAGGGATCCCCCCGAAGTATCCATGGCACCATGCCCGCCAGAGCGTTGATGTAGTTCTGCCGAGCGGCCTGGGTGATCGCCCGCTCACGAACGGCCCGGTCGGGCGACAAGCCGTCGCCAGCCAGTCGACCATTGCCTGCTCGCCACCCGTCCGGTCCGTTCAGTCCAATGATGGACAGTAGCTGCCGACTGGCCGCGTCCACCGGGGCCTCGTATTGCCGGAACTTGCCCGGGAGCTTGGTCTGAATGACCAGCCGTCGATTTGATCGATCTCCTGCGGTGAACGTGACACCCGCGGCCCTGAGACTGGTCAGGTTGTCGAGTGCTGTCAGTCCGGCAGCCTGTCGGTACGCCAGCAGAATCGCCTCGGCGCCTGAATCGACCGATGCTGCCGCTTCCGTCACGCCAGCGGCCGGTGGCGCCGTGGTCGATTGGAGTGCTCCGCGATCGTCTCGGCACGCGACCAGGGTCAACGTCAGCACGACCACGGTGAATGCAGAAAGAAGGGGGCAAACGGCCGCAAGGGGACACCCCGTCATCTTAGCCCCGGATCCCAGGTGTGGCGTCAAACGCACGGTAGAATGGACCATGCACGGATTCCTCCTGGTGCGAGGACTGTTTGTCGGCGCGGTCGTGTATGCGGCGCTGCAGATCCAACCGTTCGTCGGCCAGGCGACACTCAATGGTGGCATCGGACTGGCAGTCGCGCTGGTGATTGTTTTTGCTGAGTCCCGGATGCGCGATGCGGAAGTGACCAGATTGCTCGGCGGGCTCCTGGGGTTCGGCGTGATGTTGCTCGTGGCCACCACGCTCAGTGGCGCGCTGTATTGGGCCAACACGGGCGACACCAAAGTGCGCTTCCTGCACAGCCTGATCATTATCGTGTTGCCGTACCTCGGGCTCGTGTTTGGCGCGCGCCGGGGAGAGTGGCTTGAGCCGGCCCGACTGGCAAGCTTGTTTCGCGACGCGCGTCCGCAGAAGCGGTACAAGGTCATTGACACCAGCGCAATCATCGATGGTCGCATCGCCGAGGTGGTCGAGAGTGGGTTTCTTGAGGGCACGTTGGTGGTGCCGCAGTTCGTGCTCAAGGAGCTGCAGTTTGTCGCGGACTCATCCGATCCGCTGAAGCGGAATCGAGGACGTCGTGGCCTCGATATTCTTCATCGGGTTCAAAAAATGTCTGGTGTTGAGGTCGTGATCTCGGACGTCGACTTTCCACAGATCAAGGAAGTCGACATGAAGTTGATTGAGTTGGCTCGCACGCTCGTCGGCAAGATCGTCACTCAGGACCTCAACTTGAACAAGGTCGCGCAGGTGCGCGGCGTGGAGGTCCTCAACCTGAACGAACTGACCCAGGCACTCAAGCCGGTCGTCTTGCCTGGCGAGATGATGTCGGTCTTCATCATGAAGGAAGGCAAGGAGTTCAATCAGGGGGTGGCGTACCTCGATGATGGCACCATGGTCGTGGTGGACAACGCGCGGAGCCGCATTGGGCGCAGCCTGGATGTCGTCGTGACCAGTGTGTTGCAGACGACTGCGGGGCGGATGATTTTCGGACGCCACATGGATGGCGCAGACGCGGGCTCGGCGAGCGCGAGGTGATCATCGACATCGCGGTCGATGCCGAGGTCGTCACCATCGTGCGGCCCGTGAGCGCGGTCGTGGCACCCGTGCGCGTCATCGGCCGGGAATCCAGGATGGACGGTCCACTGATGTCGGCGGCCGAACAGAGGCGGGTCTCGCCAGACCGTGCCGACGTCACCGCCGCCGTCAGGACCATGTACAAACGTGTCGGGCTGGATCCAACCAGAAACCGGCCGTCCTCCGAAGCGCTGTTGCGTCGTGTCCGCAAGGGCGACGCGCTGCCTCGTGTCAATAGCCTGGTGGATGTGATCAATTGGTGCTCTCTTGAGTCACAGCTGCCATTCGGCTTGTATGACACTGCGGCCGTGGACGGAGCGGTGACGCTGCGGCTCGGCCGCGACAACGAGGCGTACCAGGGCATTGGCAAAGATGACGTACATGTAGCCGGCCGATTGGTCCTGGTCGATGCTGCCGGGGCCTTTGGCAATCCGACGTCTGACTCGCGGCGGACGATGGTGACCGAGGCAACGCGCAGCGCCCTGGTGGTCATCTTCGCTCCGGCTGAACTGTCGCAACGTGTGGCGGAGGCCGCGCTGGCACTCACGGCGACTCGCATCGCCGAGTACTGTTCCGATTAGAATTGGGGTCCGTGTCTATCGCCGTGATTATCGTGGCCGGGGGCCGTGGGACTCGCGTCGGCAGTCCGCTCCCTAAGCAACTGATCGAAGTGGGCGGACAGACGATGCTCAGGCGGAGCGTGCTTGCCTGTGACGCCC
Organism: Acidobacteriota bacterium; assembly: GCA_013203475.1. GTDB lineage: Bacteria > Acidobacteriota > Vicinamibacteria > Vicinamibacterales > SCN-69-37 > SYFT01. The sequence continues at coordinate 3,512 of JABMNV010000136.1, read as the reverse complement.
ACCCGGCCCTCGCTGAACTGGTCGTCGTCCTCCCGGCTGAACTGCTGGCTGACGGCGCCGCACTGGTGGGGCCAACCTCGCATCCTTGTCGGCTTGTGGCCGGAGGGATGCGTCGCCAGGATTCCGTTCGTGCGGGGTTCGAGGTGCTGTCGGCCGAGGTGTCGCTGGTGTTGGTCCACGATGCGGCCCGCCCGTTCGTGCGCGCCGAGGTATTTGATCGGGTGATCGAGGCCGCCCGGCGTGTGGGGGCGGCGGTGCCTGGGGTGCCAGTGACCGACACGGTGAAGCGGACGAGAGGTGCCGGATCGGCACGTGCGGTGGTCGAGACCGTCTCGCGCGATGGCCTCTGGTTGGCGCAGACGCCTCAGGGGTTCACACGTGACGTGTTGGCGCGGGCCCTGGCGGCAGGCGCTGGCATGACTGAGGCGACCGACGAGGCGCGGCTGGTGGAGCAGGCCGGTGGGCAGGTGGCGATGGTTGAAGGAGATTCGGGCAACGTGAAGCTGACAACATCCGAGGACATCGCTCAGGCACGTCGAGTCGCCACGGCGGCCGCGATTCGTGTCGGGACCGGTTACGACCTCCATCAACTGGTGGCGAAGCGTCCGCTGGTGCTCGCCGGTGTGGCGGTGCCGTGTGAGTTAGGGCCATTGGGACATTCGGATGGCGACGTGGTGTGCCACGCGCTGACCGACGCCCTGCTCGGTGCGGCGGGGCAGGGCGATATCGGTCGGCACTTTTCAAACACCGATCCCCGCTGGAAAGATGCGCCCGGCCTTGACCTGCTGTCGCGGGCGTTGTCCCTCGTGCGCGAGCACGGGTGGACGGTGGTCAATGTCGACGTGACCGTGGTGTTGGAGCGTCCGAAACTGGCGCCGCACGTGCCGGCGATTCGGGCGGCACTGGCTGCGGCCCTTGACCTGTCGATCGATGCGGTGAGCGTCAAGGGCAAGACCAACGAAGGCGTTGATGCGGTTGGGCGCGGAGAGGCGATTGCGTCCCACGCCGTGGTGCTGCTGATGGGCGAGAGATCATGACGCCCCCGGTCATACGCGTACGGTTCGCTCCCAGCCCCTCCGGATTGCTCCATGTGGGGAACGCACGAACCGCGCTCTTCAATTTCCTGCTGGCGCGTGGGCAGGGCGGCACATTTGTGCTGCGAGTGGAGGACACCGACACTGAGCGATCGTCCCGCGCGTCAGAGGACGGCATCAAGGACGACCTGCGGTGGCTGGGCCTGCAGTGGGATGAGGGGCCCGACATCGGAGGGCCGTACCCACCCTATCGACAGTCGGAGCGAATGGAACGATATCGTCTTGCCGCTGACCGTTTGATCATGGCGGGGCGCGCCTATTACTGCTTCTGCAGCGGCGAGCAGGTGGAGCAGGAGCGTGCCGCCGCGCTCGCGGCCGGACGGCCTCCAAGATACTCGGGTCGCTGTCGGGCCCTGGACGTGGCTGAGGTGACCCGTCGTCGCGCCGCCGGGGAACCCGCTGCCTTGCGCTTCGCTGTGCCCGCGAACCGCGACGTGACGTTTACCGATCTCGTGCGCGGTGATGTCACGTTTCACACCGACGTCATTGGTGATCCGGTCATCGTGCGTTCCGGCGGTGGGCCAGCCTACAACTTCGCGGTGGTGGTCGACGATGCGGAGATGGCGATTTCGCATGTGATCCGCGGCGAGGATCACATTTCCAACACGCCCAGGCAGATCCTGATCTACGAAGCCCTTGACTGGGTGCCGCCCGTGTTCGCGCACCTGTCCCTGGTGATGGGGCCCGACCATGCGCCTCTGTCAAAACGTCACGGTGCGACCAGTGTGTCGGAGTTTCGGGCACGCGGGTATTTGCCCGAAGCGCTGGTCAACTATCTCGCGCTGCTGGGCTGGTCTCCTGGCGAGGGGCAAGAATTGGTGGCGATGGCCGATATGGCCCGTCGGTTTGATCTCACGCGCGTGAGCCACAGCGCGGCCGTGTTTGATGTCGAAAAGCTGGCGTGGGTGAATCGACATTACATGAAGGAGGCAGACCCGGACCGGATCGCGGCGTTGACGCTGCCCTGGTTCGTGGCCGCAGGCATGGTGGGGGACGGAGGCGCGGAGGCGCTTCGGGCCGTCCAGAGTGTCTGGCCGATGGCGATTGGTGCCGTGGACCGCCTGGAGGAAGTGCCAGCGCGTGTGGCGTTTGTGTTTGGATGGGATCCGGTCGAGGCACGACGTCTGGTCGCGGCCGAGCCCGATGGGACTCGTGTGGTGGCGGCCTTCGCTGACGCCGTGGGGGACCAGGTGTTGACCCGAGAGTCGTTTCGCGCGGCGGCGACCCGGGCTCGGGAGGTGACCGGGGTCAAAGGGCGGGCTTTGTTTCACCCCATTCGTGTGGCGTTGACCGGATGGGACTCAGGGCCGGAACTGGATTTGGCGGTGCCGGCCATCGATCAGGTGGCGGCCGTGTTGGCCGATGTGCCGAACTGCGCGACGCGGGCGCGGTTGTCCTCGCAGTAGGTGATATTCTGTCGGGATGCCGTTGATCTACGGAATCCACGCTGTGGCAGAGGCGCTCAAGGCGAGGCGTGTGTCTCGACTGGTGCATGTGCGGGGATCCGGGGCCCGAGTCGACCTGCTGCTTGGCCGGGCCCACGAACTGCGCCTTCCTGTTGAGACGGTCGACCGCAGGGTCTTGGACAAGATGGTGCGCGGTGGGGTCCATCAGGGGGTGGCCGCTGATCTTGAGGCCCTGCCCGCGTACACCGTAGAGGAGCTCGTGGAACAAGCGGAGGGGCCGGCCCTCATTACGGTGCTTGATAGCATTGAGGATCCCCATAATGTGGGCGCCATTCTGCGATCGGTGGATGGGTGTGGTGGCCACGGAGTGGTGAGGCAGGCCAGGCATGCGGCGTCGCTTGATGGAGCCGCTGCCAAGGCATCCGCCGGAGCGGTGCATCACATCAAGATTGCGACGGTCGTCAATATCGCCCGGTCCCTCGAAGAGCTCAAGGCACTGGGCGTGTGGACAATTGGTCTGGACGGGGATGCTGACGAGGCGTACGACGCCCTTGACTACACCTTGCCGACGGCGTTTGTGGTGGGGGCTGAGGGCGAGGGTTTGCGCCGGTTGGTGCAAGAAACCTGCGACCGACTGGTGAAGATCCCGATGGCGGGCGAGGTCCAGAGTCTGAATGTGTCTGTGGCGGCTGGGGTGGCTCTGTTTGAGGCCGCCAGGCAGCGCCGAAAGGTGTCGTAACGCGGGGTCGCAACGCAGTTGCCCACTTGGCACAGACCGTGCTACCATTTACGTTTTGTCTGGCTGGCGTAGCTCAGTCTGGTAGAGCAGCTGATTTGTAATCAGCTGGTCGGGGGTTCAAATCCCTTCGCCAGCTCCATTTTTTGAGGCCAGCCAAGTTGTTGCGGTTTTTTCGAAGGACGACAGGCTCGACAGGATTTCAGGCGAGGTAGCGAAGCGGTCAAACGCAGCAGACTGTAAATCTGTCGGCCTAGCGCCTTCGAAGGTTCGAAT
>JABMNV010000135.1 GCA_013203475.1 Acidobacteriota bacterium | reverse complement strand
TGGTCTTCGCCGGCTTGGCGCTGGCTGTGGCCTCGTCCGGCTACGTGCTGAGTGGCGGCAGCGGGATGCAGGATTTTTCCCGGACCGCGGCGTCGCTTGTTGAATTGGTGTTGTTGCTCGTGCCGCTGACAGCGTTGGTCTTTGGCGTCATGGCCCTGACGCCCGAGGCAGGCGCGGCCGAGTTGTTGTATTCGCAGCCCGTGCCTCGCCCCTTGATCTTGCTCGGCAAGCTGGCTGGATTGTGTCTCGCTCTGATTGCCTCGCAGGCGGTGGGGTTCGGCATTGCCGGGCTCGTGTTGTTCTCGCGTGCGGGTTCCGAAGGGCTGGTCGGCTTTCTTGGTGTGGTCGCCGGGTCGTTCGTCCTGACCGCTATTTTTCTCGCCATCGCGGCCGCGCTGACGGCGGGCGCCACCAGCACGCGGCGCGCCCATCACCTGGCCGCGGCCCTCGTCATCTGGTTCATCACCATTGTCATCTTCGATATTGCCGCGTTGGGCGTGGCATCCTTGCTCAAGTCGGGTGCGGCTTCCCGGTTGTTGATGATCGCCGTGATCGTCAATCCAGTGGACGCCGTGCGTACCGGCACGTTGCTGGCCGTGGATGGCACGACGGCCTTTGGCGCGGCCTCGCTCGCGTTCCTACGCATGACCGGCGGCGCGATCGGCGCGTCGATCGCCCTCGGGGCGTCAGTCCTGTTGTGGGTGCTGGTGCCGCTCACGATCGCCGCAGTGCGGGTCCGGCGCGCGGATATTTGATCGAGTCCGCTATTCCGCGAGCGACTCGAGTGTCGGGCGGTCCAGGATCAGGAACCCGTCCTTCTCGGTGAGCAGCACCGCATCCTTGCTCCACCGGCTCATGATGCGAATGCACGTCTCGATCGTGGTGCCGGTGAGATCGGCCAACTCCTGGCGGGACAGTGCCATCGGGACCAACAGCCCGTCACGCTCCTGACGGCCCATCTGATCGCCGAGCTTGAGGAACAGACGGGCCAGGCGAGACTCCACCCGTCCACCACTCAATTCCGCGAGCCGCGCCGTCAACTCCATCAGGCGAATCGACAGACTGCCCAGAAGGCCGCGGACCAATGATGGTCTGGCTTCAAGCAAGGCAAAAAAATCCGGTCGCGGGGTCAGCAGGCAGGTGGTCGGTTCCATGGCTTCGGCGGCCGCTGGGTAGGGGCGTGATTCGTATGCCGCCACTGCGCCGAGCAGTCCTCCGGCGCCAAAAATCTCGAGAATGCGATCCTGACCGCTCGGAGCGCGTCTGTAGACCTTCACGCGGCCGCTGACGACGATGAAGAAGAAGTCGGAAGGGTCGCCGGTCTGAAAGACGTGGTCGCCACGTTGGTAGTGGCGGAGCCGGGAGGCGCTCGCCAGATGTTCGCGGTCCTCTGCGTTCACCCTGCGGAACAGGGGAATCCGTGAAAGTGTCTCGGTTGTCGGGTGTTCCATCAGTGTCCCGACGCACTTTATGCCATCCCGTCCTCCAGGTCGAGCGCACGCGGAAACAAGACCGTGTTCTCGAGCGTGGTGTGCCGCTGCAGGTCGGCATCAAAGGCCGCCAGCTCTGACAGACAGCGGCGGTGGTCCGCCGTGCCGTCTGCCGGCGTCGAGTAGTCGTTTGTGAGCTCGCGCAGGCGCTGCACCTGTTCGAGCGCCTGCTCATGGTCTTCCTCCATCATGCGGACGGGATTGGCGATGGTACCGAACGGACTCGGCGGCGGCGTGGAGCCCTGTCGCTTGGCTCCAGCCAGTTCGTCAATGTACGGGAAGAGAATTTGTTCTTCCTTGGCCATGTGCGCGTACAGTTCCTCGCCCAAGGCGACGAAGATCTCGCGGACTCGCATCAATTCAGGAGCGCTGGCACTCGCCTGGCTGACCAGTTGATGCAGGCTGGCCGTGATGGACGGGAGGGCCGTGCGGACGTAGCGGTGGTGGGTGTCGATAATGTGGCGGGTGAGCAGGCTCAGGTCCGGCCATTGCTCGGGCGATGGCGTGGCGGCTTCGGAATCCGGCTGTCTGGCAGTCATTGAGCACCTCGATGAACGTCAGGCTATCGTCGATGCTCAGGGAGTGGGTATGACGGAGGTCATGCGTCTAGGGGTGCTGGGTGCTGGGTGCTCGGTGCTGGGTGCTGGGCGAAGCCCCGCCGAAGCCGCGAGTGCAGCGAGCGATTGGCGAAGGCGGGTGATACATTCCCCAATTATGAGAACCCTGACGACGGTTTCCCTGTTGGTCGCTGGCCTCGCGAGCGCTCCGACGCAGGCCCAGCGCGTGCCGGCCACGGCGTCCGGTCTTGACGTGGCTGCGGCGGGACGGTTTTCGGCCCTCGCTCTGGCCTGTGTCCAGAAGGAATACCCGAACAAGATTGCCCACGTCCTCAATTCACCCGAGGATGTGAAGGCGCCTCACGAGTTGACGCCGGCATTCTACGGATGCTTCGACTGGCATTCGTCGGTGCACGGCCACTGGCTCCTCGTGCGGCTGACCCGCAGCTTTCCGACGGCGCCGTTTGCGGCGAAGGCGATGGCTGCGGTGCGGGCGAACATCACGCCGGCGCACATCGCGGACGAGGTGGCTTACCTGACAGGCCCCGGCCGGGAGTCATTCGAGCGCCCCTATGGGTTGGCCTGGCTGCTGCAATTGGGCGCCGAGCTTCGCGAATGGCGGTCGCCTGAGGCCGCCGCGTTGTCGTCCACGTTAGCGCCGCTGGAGGCCGCGGTCGTCGGGCGACTGAGCGCGTGGCTTCCGAAGCTGGCCTATCCGATCCGCGAAGGTGAACACGCGCAGACCGCGTTCGCGTTCGGACTGATTCTGGATTATGCACGTGCGAATGATCCGGCGTTGGCGGGGATGGTCGTCGGCAAGCTCCGGGAGTTTCATCTCACCGACCGCGACTGTCCACTTGGCTACGAGCCGTCGGGCCAGGATTTTGTCTCACCCTGCATCGCCGAAGCCGACGTGATGCGTCGCGTGTTACCGCCTGCGGAGTTTGCGACGTGGTTGACGGAGTTCCTGCCGCGTCTGCCGTCCACGGACTCAGATGCCTGGCTCCCGATTGGCGTGGTGACGGACAAGAGCGACGGCAAGCTCGCGCACCTGGATGGCCTCAATCTCAGTCGCGCGTGGATGCTTGAGGGCATCGCGGCCGGGTTGCCGGATGCCGACCCGCGGCGCTTGTCGTTGCTGGCCGCCGCCAAGACGCACGCGGCCAGCGGCCTGGAGGCCGTGACGGGTGATCACTACGAAGGCGGTCACTGGCTCGGCAGCTTCGCGACCTATCTGACCACGCGCAGGGGGATCGGGCGGTAGTATGTCTCGCGTGAGAACTGTCGGCCCCATCCTTATTGGTACGGTGGCGGCAGTAGCCGCCGTGTGGGCTCAGACACCAACGTTCGCACCGGCACAGCTTCACACGATCGAGCGCGGCGTGTTTTCGTTTGCCTACGACGAACGCGGGATCTCGCAGTTGAAACATCCCGCCGATCCGTTCGGTGCCATGGTGACGACTGTCGCACGGCCAGCAGCGGCGACGCTTGGGTTGACGATTGCGTATCAAACCGGCACGGCCTCTGACTGGACCAGCATCACCGAGCGCGGTGCGATGACGGCCACACCCGAGTCGGGGATGGTCCGCTACGCCACCGTCGACACCGGCCCTCTTGTCGTCACCGAGACCTATCGCACCGACGGCAGGGTGCTCGACTGGACGATTGACCTCGCCGCGCAGGGGACGCCGGTGCGTGTGGGGGATCTCGGCATCAGCCTGCCGGTGCAGGGGCCGACTGGCGAAAATCCTGCGGAAATTTTCGAGCGCGGTTTCCTCAAACACCAGTTCATCTCAGGCGCCGGCTCGTTCTTCTTTTACACTCGTGCATCAGGTGCGCCTCCGTTCTTGCTGGTCACCGTCAGGCCGGGCACTACGCTCGAATACTTCACCGCCGGTGGTCGCTCGGGCGGGACGATGTTCGTGCATTCGGCGAAGTCGGGCGTGGCGTCTGGCCCTGGCGAGACCGTCGGCACGTGGCGTCAGGCCCACACGGCGCTCACACTGGAAGCGGGCGCGAAGGCGACCTACGGGTTCAGGCTCCAGTGGGCGTCGAGCTACGACGAATTGCGCGACCTGCTCGTTGAGAACGGTCTGTTCGACGTGCGCGTGGTGCCGGGCATGACCGTGCCGTCCGACCTGTCAGCGCAATTTGCCCTGCGCACACGAGCCACGATCGAATCGGTCACCGCGGAGTTCCCGGACCAGACCGTGATTGCGCCCCTCGTTCCTGCCGCCACTCCGACGATGCCAGCTGGGGACACACATCTCTATACGGCCACCTTCAGGAAGCTGGGCGAGAACATGCTCACGATCACCCACGACGGTGGTCGTCAGACATATCTTGAGTTCTTTGTGACCGAGCCGATGGAGACGCTGATCAAGAAGCGCGCATCGTTTCTGGTGAACCGTCAGCAGGTCAAAGACCCGACCAAGTGGTGGGACGGTGTCTACGGTCCCTATGACATGCGGGCGAAGACGGTACGGACGATCGACGATCCGGACATCTTTGTCGACCGCATGATCTACGCGCTGACGAGCGACGATCCGGGCCTCGCCAAGGCCCCGTATCTGGCCGCCAAGAATGTCACCTACCCGAACAAGGACGAAATCGAGTCGCTCGAGTACTACATCGAACACTTCGTCTGGGGCGGCTTGCAGAGGACAGACGATGAACGGCCGTATCCGTACGGGATTTACGGCACGCCGCACTGGTTTATCAATCGCGATCCCGAGCGACGCAGGGCCTACGCAGACGCGTTGGCGAATGGGGCCACGGCCAAAGCGGATCTGGCCAAGGAACACGTCTGGCGCAGCTACGACTACCCGCATGTGGTCATGCTCTATTTCCACATGTATCAAATCGCAAAGATGTATCCGGAGATGTCTTCCTATCTCGACGCGGCCGGGTATCTCAACCGCGCATGGGAGACGGCTCGGGCGTTCTACACCTATCCGTACGAAATCTATCCGTCGTACTACGACACCTACAAATGGGGGCTCTACAACGAACTTGTCGTGCTCGATGTGATCGACGCACTGAAGGGGGAAGGTCATCCCGAGCAGGCGAAGTGGTTGACGGGCGAGTGGGAAAGGAAGACCAAGTACTTCGTGTATGACGACGCCTATCCGTTTCGGAGTGAGTATGCGTTTGACCGGACGGCGTTTGAGTCGACGTACGCGTTTGCGAAGTACGGCGCGACGCACGACATGGCGCCGGACCAGAATCTGTGGTTCGACCTCAAACTCAAGAAGTGGTGGTCACATCCAACCGTCAAGCGCGAGGACTCGCGGGCATTCATGGACCGGCAACTGGCGTCCGGACTCGGCGTGCGCGGTTGGCTCAATCCGGCGTACTACACACTCGGGGCGGATCCGGGCGTGAGCTACATGGCCGCGATGGGGGGGTGGGGTGTACTCGACTACGCCATCAACTTCGCGCCACGTCCGTACGACTGGCTCCAACTGGGCTACGCGTCGTATCTCAGTTCGTGGAGTCTCATCAATAGCGGCACAGCCGAGTCCGGGTACGGCGCCTGGTTCCCGGGTCAAGAGAACGACGGCGCGGCGGGCTGGCAGTTCATGAGCGCGAAGACGGGCAGCGCGTGGATGGGCTCGAGTTATCCCGGTGGCGTCACCGTACCGCGTGGCCCCTGGCACTACGACGGCGAAATTGATCTGGGTTTTGGCGCCGCACTTCGGATGGCAGCCACGGTGGTCACGAACGACCCCACGTTCGGCTGGATCGCCTACGGTGGCGCGACGACCGACACCGGGAAGACGCTGTTGATTCGCCCGCGGGATGGCGTCCGGCGTCGTCTGGCTGTCGTCACGCAGGATCGGGCGTTGCCGTTTGCCGACAGTCTGGCGCGACT
>JABMNV010000134.1 GCA_013203475.1 Acidobacteriota bacterium | reverse complement strand
CGCCTTCGCGACGTCGGGACTGCCGTACGCGCGCGTCAGGATGGCCTGGGCGGCGGCCCGCTGATCCTCGGGCAGGTGATCGAGGACATTGCGCATTTTATGGACTTGGCACCGTTGGATCAGGGCCGCCTCGCCCCACATCTGTCGCACGGCTTTGTGCAGGGCGGTCGAGCCATCGAGGATGACCAACAGGCTCCGATCGGTCCGCAGTCCGCGACTCTGCAGGTTGGCGAGCAAGCTCTGACAGAGCGTGGCGTTCTCGGTCGCCCCGTCCCACAGGCCCAGCACGTGCTTTTGACCTGTGGCATCGATCCCCAGCGCCACTTCTCCAACTGCGCCGCCGTCTGGACGACGAAACGCCGACTGACGGCGCTCTTGCTTGTGCCGCGGCTCGTCAGCGCGTCACCGATCGGATCCAAGCTCCGCGCATACTGCCGGGTCGTGACGCCCACGAGCATCTGCTCGACGATGCGACGATTCAACGGGTCGGTGTGGGCCATCGCCTGGAACGTGGGCAGCGCCACTTCGTGGCCGACCGCGCTGGCGACGGTGCCGGCCCGGGGGGCGGGTTGCTGCGACTCGTGCGCATAGCGCACGCCACACAGCGCGACGCGGTCCTCCTCCATCATGGCCTCGAGCACTTTCAGGCCGGATCGGACGGTGAGTTCGAGCAATTCGGTGCGAGTATCGACCAGGAGATCGACGAGCCGGAGATGACGCGTGGTGGGGACAAGGGCGACTTGGCGCGGCGGAATGACTGTGCAAGACTTGCGTTTCATGGCGGCTCCTTCTGTGAGGCCTCGGCCTCGGGCTTAGACACCACTCGTGGTAGCACGAGCAGCGGGAGCCGCCGCTTCAAATGTCAACAATTATTGGGACATCCCCGCCGCCGGACACGACCGGTGAGGCGGGCCTGACGCAGTACGTCCAGTGGGTGAATTCGTCGTTCGCCATCTTCGACAAGGCGACTGGCACCGTTGAGTATGGACCGGCGGGCGGCAACACGCTGTGATCGGGGTGTGGTGGCGACTGTGAAACGCACAACGATGGCGACCCAATTGTTCAGTACGACCAACTGGCAGACTGCTGGATCATGACGCAGTTCTCGGTGCGGTCTCGCAAATACCTGCAGTGCGTGGCGGTGTCACAGGGGCCCGACGCCACAGGCGCCTAGCATCGCTATGCGTTCTCATACAGCGAGTTTCCCGACTACCCCAAGCTCTCCGTCTGGCCCGACGCGTACTACATCACGTTCAACATGTTTGGACGACAAGGCCAATCCTTCACCGGCGGGCGTGTGTGTGGGTATGACCGGGCGCAGATGTTGAACGGTCAGCCCGCCACCCAGATGTGCTACCAGATTCCGAATGCCTCTCTGCTGCCGGCTGATCTTGAAGGCCAGGCCCTGCCACCGGCTGGAACACCGAACTACGTGCTCAATCGAGGCACTAATTCGTTGAACCTGTGGAAGTTCATGCCCAATTTTTAGGCTCCAGCCAGTTCGACCTTCACTGGGCCGACCTCGATCGCCGTCAGTCCCTTCACGGCTGCCTGCTCCAGTTCATGCATCTCTCAACCGGGGACGTCACAGAAGCTCGACGTCCTGGGCGACCGGTTGATGTACCGGCTCAGCTACCGCAACCTCCGCACCCGCGAGTCGCTGATGGTGAACCATTCGGTCGTGGCGGGCACGGCGACCGGCGTTCGCTGGTACGAACTCGACGTCACCGGTGGCGCGGCGTCGGTGAGACAGCAGTCCACGTTTGCACCCAACGACGGGCAGAGTCGCTGGATGGGGAGCCTGGCGATGGATCAGGTCGGCAATATTGCCGTCGGCTACACGATGGGCAGTGCGACGATGAAGCCGTCAATCGCATTCGCCGGCCGAGAAGAGGCCGATGCGTTGAACACGCTGAGCATCGACAACAGCCTCCAGGTCGGCACCGGATCGCAGCTCACCACACTTTCGCGCTGGGGCGACTACAGCACCATGGCGGTCGGTCCGGTGGATGAATGCACATTCTGGTACACCAGTGAGTACCTTCAGGTGGACGGGACATTCAACTGGAGCACCCGCGTCGGCTCATTCAAGTTTTCGTCGTGCAGCACGGTACCTCCGGAACCCGGTTTCACATTAGGAGCTGCGCCGTCGAGCTAGACGGTCACGCAAGGCCAGTCGACGACGTTTGGCGCGACGGTCACGGACCTGAACGGCTATACCGGTAGCGGCAATTACTCGGTGGCCGGACTTCCGGCGGGCGCATCCGGCGTGTTCTCGCCCACGTCGTACGGCGGCGGATCAGGCTCATCAACGCTCACCGTCACGACCGCAGGCAGCACGCCGACCGGCTCCTTTCCCTTGACCATCACCGCGACGGATGCCCGCGGCACGCCTCAGCAATCGACGGTGGTGACGTTGACCGTGGCCCCGATTCCGGTCCCTGATTTCGCGATCACGGCGTCACCGGCCAATCTCACCGTCAGACGCAAGCAGTCTGGTGACTACACCATCACCGTCACGCCATCCGGCGGTTTCTCTGACGCCGTTGCGTTCACCCTGACGGGCTGTCCGGCGAATACGTCGTACGTCTTCTCCCCGGCGTCTGTCGGCGGCGGCGGAACCGCGACGCTGACGGTCAGCCCGAGTTCGTCGGCACCCCGCGACACGGTCACGCTGGTGATCATTGGAACCAGCCCGTCGATGACTTGGAGCACAACCGTCTCGTTACGGGTGCGGTAGCAGGGGCGTGACCGGGGTGTTCCCATCCCGGTCACCAGCAAGTAGTATGCGAGGTATGACTGCGAGACTTGCCTCCATCCGCCTCTCTTTGTTGCTCTGCGCGATCTTCCTAGCGACCGCCGTTGCTCCGGCTCATCTCGGTGCTCGCGGTGTTGCCGAGCCTGAGCAGGTTCCCCGGGTCGCAGCCCTCCAGACGCCGGAGCAGTTCTTCGGATTCCAGATGGGTGCCGATCGGAAGTTGGCCGGCTGGGACAAGCTGCACGAGTATTACCAGTTGCTGGCCAGCACGTCGGATCGCGTCAAGCTGGTCGAGCTCGGCAAGTCGAGCGAGGGCCGTCCCTTTATCGCCCTGTTTATTTCCTCGCCGGCCAATTTGGCCCGGCTCGAGGAGATTCGCCAGATCAATGCCAGGCTCGGAGATCCGCGTGGCACCAGTGAAGCCGAGGGGCGAAGACTGGCGGCAGAAGGCAAGACGGTCACGATTCAGAGTTTCGCGCTCCACTCCTCGGAAGTGGCTGCGGCGCAAACCGCAGCCGAATTCGTCTACGACAGCCTGTCGCGCAACGACGCCGAGTCGATGAGTCACCTCGACAACGTGATCAACATCGTGCTGCCGTCGATTAACCCAGACGGCACACAGATGATTGCCGACTGGTACATGAAATACGTCGGCACGGAATACGAGGCCTCGGGCATGCCGTGGCTCTATCAGACGTACTCTGGCCACGACAACAACCGCGACGGGTTCGCCCTCAACCTCCCGGAGTCGCAGCACATCGGCAAACTGATGTACCGCGACTGGCTGCCGCAGGCCTACATGGACCATCACCAGATGGGGAGCGGGAATGCGCGGCTGTTCATTCCGCCGTACGCCGAGCCCATCCGTCCCGGCGGCGACCCACTGGTGTGGCGCGAGATCACCCAGTTCGGTGGTCACATGGGCACCAGACTTGAAGCGGCGGGAAAGACGGGCGTGATCGGTGCCGCGATCTACTCAGGATGGGGGCACATGGGCTTTCACTGGATCACGCCGTTCCACAACATTGCCGGCATGTTGAACGAGTCCGCCAGTGCCCGCCTGGCGACGCCCATGTTCATGCACAAGGACCAGTTGCGCGGAGGCACCCGCGGCCTGCCCGAGTACGAGGAGCAGACCACGATGCCCAGCCTCTGGGAAGGCGGCTGGTGGCGCGTGCGCGATATTGTTGAGAATCAGAAGATCGTCGCATGGTCTGTCGTGGATCTCGCGGCCCGCAGCCGGGAAGACCTGCTCTGGAACATGTACCTCAAGGGCATTCGTCAGACTGAGCGCGGTGCGAACGCCGACGTCAAGGCCTACGCCATCGCTGCCGATCAGCACGACCAGCTGACCACGAAGAAGCTGGTCAACCTGTTGCTCGATTCCGACGTGGAAGTGCACCAGTCCACCAATCAGTTCTTTTCGGACGGCCGGGTCTACGGCTCGGGGTCGTTTGTGGTCACGATGGCCCAGCCCAAGCAGGGGTTGGTGCGCTGGATGCTGGGACAGACCGACTATCCGGACAACAGCTACACGCGCACGCTCGAGGGCGACCCGATTCGGCCCTACGACATGTCCACCGACACGTTCGGCGAGTTCATGGGCGTGCGCAGTGACCCGGTCTCGGGCCCGATCACGGCTGACCTCGTCAAGCTCTCGTCTCATGTGTCCATGGTGGGCACCGTCGCGACAAACGCAGTAAATGGCTACGTCCTCGATGGCCGACTGAACGACAGCTTCCGTGCGGTCTACTTGCTGCTCGACAAGGGGATCAGCGTGCGTCGCGCGAGTGAGGCGTCGGCCAACGGCCAGGTCAAGGTCGGCGACTTCCTGGTCGGCGCGGGTGACGTGACTGATGCGGCCACACGATCAGGTGTCGACTTCGTCGCGCTCTCGGCACCAGTGACAGCCGGCGCATATCCGATCGCCAAGCCACGGGTCGGGCTGCTCAAGCAGTACGGCGGTGGCAACAGCGACGAAGGCTGGACGCGGCTGATGTTCGAACAGTTTGACGTGCCGTTCACGTCGCTTATGGACGCCGAGGTTCAGGCGGGCGGCCTCGCAGCCAAATACGACACGATCATTCTGCCGTCCAGTTCGGTGGGGGGAATGATAGGCGGCGGCGGCGGCGGCGGTGGTCGTGGCGGTTCAGCCGGACCAGCCGAGTATCAAAGCGGCTTCGGTGCGGCTGGCGTGCAGGCACTCGATGCATTCGTCAAGAGTGGTGGCACGTTGCTCACGTTTGGGAGTTCTGGCGATCTTCCGATCACCCAGTTCGGGTTGCCGCTTCGCGACGTTGCCGATGGGTTGTCGTCGAGAGAGTTCTGGTCGCCTGGGTCTACTCTTAAGGTGACGTACGACAATTCCCATCCACTCGTCTATGGGATGCCGACCAATGGCCTGGCGCTCTTTCTGGCCGGAAGCCAGGCGTATCAAGTGACGTCAACGACCACCAGCCAGGACGTGACAATTCTCTCCAAGTACATCGACCGAGACATTCTGCAGAGCGGATGGTTGCTGGGCGAAGACGTGATTGCCAACAAGGCGGCAGCCGTCGCTGTGAAGTACGGCGAAGGCCAGGTGGTGTTGATTGGATTCCGTCCTCAACATCGCGATCAGACGCACGGGACGTTCAAGATGGTGTTCAACGCGCTGTTCAAACGTCCATGAACAGATCACACACTTGAAGGCGTACGGCCATCAACATTAGGCTATCTTGAGCCGCCGAGTTGTCCGACTGGCCTGGCCTCTCGCGTCAACGCGGCGTCAAATTGGACCAGTTTCTCCTTCAGGCGCTCCACGAGTTCCAGATGGTCGTCAGCGACGTTCTGGGTTTCGCCCGGATCCGCTTCGAGGTTGAACAGGCTGATCGGAAACTCCCCATCGGACTGATTCCATCCGCGCGACTTGGCGACGTGGAGCTTCCATGCCCCCTCCCGAATCGCTTCTGGCAGTCCGTCGCGAGAGTAGTAATAGAGCGCGTCGTAGGGTGAGGTCGCATCGCCTGGCTGGAAGAGCAGCGGACTGATGTCGTGGCCGTCAATGTCCAGCCCCTGCGGCATCTCCCCTCCGGCGAGCGACACCAGCGTCGGCAGAAGATCCATCGTCGTTGCGACCTCGCCACTCACGCTGCCCTTCGGGATTCGAGAAGGCCAGTGGACAATTCCTGGAACGCGCATGCCCCCTTCCCACGTGGTCGCCTTTCCCCCTCGCAAGTTCCCGGCCGACCCGGCATCGGGCCGCAGGACGGGACCGTTGTCCGAGGCAAAGACGATCAGGGTCCCTTGGTCGAGACCGGCCTCCTCGAGCGCCGCCAGAATCTCTCCCACGCTCCAGTCGATCTCCTGGATCACGTCACCGTAGAGACCACGCTCGCTCGTTCCGGCGAATCCTGCTGACGCATGCAGCGGGAGATGCGGCATATTGTGGGCGAGGTAGAGGAAAAACGGATCGTCGACGTTGTTCTTGATGAACTGGACCGCCGCCTCTGTGTACCGTTTGGTCAGAAACGCCTGATCGGGACCGCTCTCAACCAACTCCTCATTCTCATAGAGGGGCAGCGGTGGCGATTGAAAGCCCCGACCGCGATAGAGATGCCCGTCCATGTCGTTGGAATACGGTACGCCGAAGAAGGAGTCGAATCCCTGCCTGGTCGGCATGAATTCGGCCTGGTGACCCAGGTGCCACTTCCCGATCATCCCGGTCCGATACCCCAGTGGCTTGAGCAATTCAGGAATGGTGGTCTCATCGAGGTTCAGGCCGTGCTCCGAATAGGGGAAGAGGACGGCCTCGTGAAGGCCGACGCGCTTGGGATAGGAACCCGTCAGCAACGCGGCTCGTGATGGCGTGCAGACGGTGGCCGGCACGTAGAAATCAGTGAACCTCAGGCCCTCGTCAGCCAGACGATCGAGGTTCGGCGTCTCGAAGCCAATGGCGCCATACCGGCCCGTGTCGGCGTATCCCTGATCGTCTGTGAGGATGACGATGAAGTTGGGCCGTTCGGTCTGCGGCGTACATCCTGGCAGCGCGATCGCCAGCAGCGGGGCAACGAGCGTCAACCGAATCACGACCGGCACACACAGCGACCACAGCTGAATCATGCCGCATGCTAGCAGAGGCTCCGGGCTGAGTCTCTGGACAGGCCCCTTCTCGACTATGATGGCGACGTTCCACCAGCGCTATGCCACTTGAATCCGGCACGCGTTTCAGGCCTGCGACGGACGCTGCTGGAGCACAAGGAGACTGCTATGACAACGACACCGAAGTGGTACATGCCCGTATCGATTCTCGCTTTGCTGTGGAACCTGATGGGCTGCGCGGCCTATCTGGCTGACGTGATGATGACCCCGGAAGATCTCGCCGCGATGACTGAGGCCCAACAGGCGATGTACGCCGCGCGACCGGCCTGGGCCGTGTCTGCCACAGCAATCGCCGTCTGGGGAGGCGCCCTCGGGTGCATCGGCCTGATCATGCGCAAGCGCTGGGCGGGCCTGGTGCTCATGGTCTCGCTCGCCGGCATCGTGGTTCAGGACCTCGGGCTCTTCGCCATGGGTGACGCCGCCGCTGCCGTCGACACCACGGCCCTGTTCCTACAAGGACTGGTGCTGC
Organism: Acidobacteriota bacterium; assembly: GCA_013203475.1. Taxonomy (GTDB): domain Bacteria; phylum Acidobacteriota; class Vicinamibacteria; order Vicinamibacterales; family SCN-69-37; genus SYFT01. The sequence goes on along the minus strand of JABMNV010000134.1, from coordinate 9,392 downwards.
TGATCGCAATCGGACTGGTCTCACTCGCCCGTCGGGGCACGGCGGAAGGCTGGTTCGCTTGATTCAGCGGTTCTGGACGGTCGCGCTAATCTTCACGGGTGTCATCGCAGTCCTGTCTGCCCGACAAGCAGCCACGCCGTTGTGGGTTGACGTCACCGCAGACACGATTGGCGTCACGGCCGAGTGGACGAATAAGGTCGAGATTGGCGACGTTGACAACGACGGCCGACCTGACCTGCTCTTCGCCAACGGTGGCGACTACTCGACTCCTGGAACGCCCGAGTTCAGCCGCGTTTTTCTGAATCGGGGACCGGGTCAGAAATTCCTCGACCGCACCGCCGAAGTCTTCGGGCCTGTACCAATGCTCGCCAGGGTGATCCGCGCGCGCGATCTCAACGGCGACGGTCTCACGGACATCGTCGTGGGCACGACGTTCCAGACGCAGTCGCGGTTGTATCTGGGAACGGGAGACGGCGCGTTCAATGAAGTCACGGCCGACCATCTGCCACAGGGCCCGCTGAGTGTTGGTGACATTGCCGTCGGTGATGTCGACGCCGACGGAGACCTGGACCTGGCTGTCGCCGAGTGGGGCCCGGGCAACAACATGACCAACGCCGGCGGGCGCACGCGGCTGTGGCTCAACGACGGCGCCGGTCGTTTCTCGGATGCCACCACTACGAAGATGCCGGATCTGCTGGTCCGGTTTTCGTGGGACCTCGACTTCGTGGATACCGACAACGACTACGATCTCGACCTCGTGGTCTCGTGCAAACGATGCGGGGGAAGCTCGCTGTTCCGCAACGACGGCGCGGGCACCTTTGTGCTCGATGGTCGAGCGATGCCTGCCTACACGAACAACTACGACTTTGAAGCGATGGATCTCGACGGTGACGGCTTCCTCGATCTGGTCACGATCAACGATGGCGAGATCCTGAACGAACAGAGCGCGAACCGCCGCGAACACGTCTTCCGCAATGACGGCCGCGGTCGTTACCGCGATGCCACGACGCTCTGGTGGCCGTCCGAAGCCAACGTGGGCAACGACGACAATATTGCCGCGTATCTGGATGTTGATTCGGATGGCGACGCAGACTTCGTGATCGGGTCGCTCAGTGGTCTCGACCGCCTGCTAATCAACGACGGCAAGGGGCAGTTGAGTCTGGCGCCCGGCAGCGTGTTTGGCGGCGTGAATACTCCAGGCACGCTCGGCCTGGCGCTGGCCGACTTGGATGGTGACGGCCGCATGGATGTGGTGATGGCGCAGGGTGAAAACCCCAGGGCGACCGACGAACGCGTGTTCTTCGGTCGGAGACTGGCACCCGATTCCGCGCCGCCTTCCGTCTCCCTCGTGTCTGTGTCGGCAACGGACGGGAGCGTCGCCGTACGCGCGCGCGTCCACGACCGCAAGAGTCCGTCGCTGTCCACCGACTGGAAGGCAGTGACGGTGGAATGGTCTGATGCCGCAGGCAGCCACACGACGCCGATGCAGTGGTACGGGGAGTTTCTGTGGCGCGCGACGGTTACGTCGGCAGCGACACCGATCGACCTCCGTGTCTGCGCGACAGACGCCGCCGGCAACCGAGCCTGTGCGTCTTCCGGAGTGTAGGGCGAGACATTCTTTGGTATCGTGGGACCCATATGAAACTTGGTTTCCTCGCCGCGCTCATCCTCGCCATGGGTTTTGTCGCGACGCCGTCACAGCCCCGTCAATATTCGACGCACCTGAATCTCGAAGAGACCTCCGAAACATCGGCGAACGCGAGTATTGGCGACCTTGATGGCGACGGCGATCTCGACATCGTGTTGGCCAAGGGACGTCACTGGCCGCTGGTGAACCGCGTACTGCTCAATAACGGGCGAGGCGGATTTGAGGCGTCTAACCTGGCGCCGAATGCCGATCGCAGTTATTCCGCCGTACTCGCGGACCTCGATGGCAACGGCACACCGGACATGGTGGTGAGCAACGATCGCCCCGATGGCAAGGTCGTCTACTTCAATGACGGCAAGGGGCAATTCACCAAGGGTGGTTCCTGGGGTGCCCCCGAGTGGACGACTCGTAACGCCACGGTCGCCGACCTCAACGGCGATGGCGCGCTGGACATCATTGCCGCCAATCGCGGTGGCCAGAGCGGGTTCTGCCTGAACAACGGCTCCGGCGTCTTCGACGACGCGCCCTGCGTCTTGATTCCCGCCGAGTCTGCCACGAGTATCGTCGCGGCGGATTTCAATAACGACAAGGCCATCGACCTAGCCATTCCTCATCGTGATGGCGGGCAGAGTTATATCTATCTGAATGACGGAAAGGCCGGATTTGCGAAGACCGTCTCGTTCGGTCCCCCAGTGTCGAGTGCACGCGCGGTAGCGGCGGGTGATCTGAATGGTGATGGGTGGCTTGATGTGGTGGTGGGTGATCAACTCACGGGCGCCCGCGTTTATCTCAACGATGGTGCCGGGAAGCTCGTCGCCGGCGCCGCGCTGGGTGAGACTTCGCTGCCCACCGGAGCCGTGCGGATCGCAGATCTGGACCGTGATGGTCACGCCGACGTCGTGATCGGCTATTACGACGAGGGGCCGACGCCGGCCGTGTTCTTTGGTGATGGCACCGGTGCGACATTCACCCGCGTCGCATTCGGCGACGGCAAGGGCGCCGTGTACGGCATCGCGATCGGCGACGTCAACGGCGACGGTGTCCCTGACATCGCGACGGCACGCAGTGGCGCGCCCAACGTCCTGTATTTCGGTAAAAAATAGTCGCGTTCCGCCGTGTCGACTAAAATAGAGCTGGGATTGATTCTTCTGGTGGCAATGGCGTCGTCGTCACAGGAGACGACGCCCGGCACTTACACCGCCCGGTTCGAGCGTGGCGTCTGCGCTGAGGTATCGTGAAAATAGCAATCTGTGGTTCTGGTGCGGTGGGCGGCTACTTCGGCGCGCGGTTGGCAGCGGCGGGTGAAGATGTCACGTTCATCGCCCGCGGAGCCCATTTCGATGCGCTCCAAACGAAGGGCTTGCGCATCACGAGCCCGAAAGGCGACGTGCATCTGCCCGAGGTCAAGGTGACCGATCGTGTTGCCGACATCGGCCCTGTGGATGTGGTGCTGCTCACCGTCAAGCTCTACGACGTTGTAGCCGCAGCTGCATCGCTTGGCCCCCTGATGGGGCCTGAGACGGTCGTCATCACGCTGCAGAACGGTGTGGAAGCCGTCGAGATGGTCGGCAAGCACGTGGGCAACGAGCATGTCGCTGGTGGAGCTGCCTACATCGTTGCCGTCATCGACGCCCCAGGTCACATTCGTCACACCGTTGCGGACATGCTGGTCTTTGGCGAGCACAATGGCGAACGGTCGCCGCGGCTGGTGGCGTTTGAGGAGGCGGGACGCCGCGCGGGTTTTCAGGCGAAAGTCAGCGAAGACATCGTCACCGACTTGTGGATCAAGTTTGTGCGGCTCACCACGTGGAGCGGTCTCACGACGGTCACGCGATCGCCGATGGGCGTGATCAGGTCGGATCCCGAGATGCTGGCACTGATGATGACGGCGTTAGACGAGGCCATCGCGGTTGGACAGGCTCGCGGCATCCAGTTTCCCGACGCCGTGATTCCCGAGACCGCGGCCATGATTCAGGGCTTTCCGTTCGACTCCAAGTCGTCGATGCTCGAAGCCTTGGAACGTGGTCAGCGTCTGGAACTGCCCTGGCTCAGTGGAGCGGTCTCGCGCCTCGGACGTGAGTCGGGAGTGCCGACACCGGCCCATACCTTCATCACGACGGTTCTGACTCCCTTTGTGCAGCCAGGCTGACGCGACCAAAGAATCGACAACGGAGCCCTCGCCCGCAGTGCGTCCTACAGCGCCGCGAACGGTACCATCTTCGACTTGCGGATGGCACGGTCGCGGGTCACGAGCGGGATATGGTGCACGACGCTGGTCGCCGCGATGAGCTCGTCGGCCGGGTCACCCGCAAAATCCAGATGCGTGCTCATCAGCGCAATCTCGCGTGTGAGTGGCCACACATGCACCCGCGACAACACGCGGCGTACATCGGCATCGTCGAGGTCCACGACGATGCGCCCCAGCTGGGCCAGTTTGGCGATCTCCCAGAGCACGATGGCCGACATACTCCAGGGCTCGCGACCCAGCAGCCGTCGCTCCGCCGCGGTGAGGCCGCTCGTCACGGCGTACAACAGGACGTGCGTATCAACGTTCAACATCCCACTTCACCCCAGTCGAGAGGATGTCACCCTGAATCTTGACCTTGCTGGCAAGCGCTCCGATCAGGCTCTTCGAATCGCTCCCGATCTGGATCAGCTTCGCGACCGGTCGGCCGTGTTTGGTGATGACGATGCCGTCGCCATCGACTTCATCCAGAAGCGCAAGACATTGCTCCTTGAACTTCGCCGCTGCAATCTGCTTCATGGTCGTATCTTACGACTGGACACAAATACTGTCCACTCGTGATGTCAACGAAGACAGACGACGTTCGGAGATGTCATACGGGCCGAGCTGCGTGCCTGAAGGAAGCGAAACCGACAGGTCTCTTTGATGTGTAACGTGATCCGTTATACTGCCGATCCGTGATCAAGAGCTTCCGCTTTGCGGACACACGCGCGCTGTTTCAGACCGGAAGGTCGAAGCGTTTCAGTAAGATCCTGACCGTGGACAACTACGGTGGCGCGGGGTCACCATTCCGCCCACCGACGGCCTGGTCGCCGCGGTCGCACTCCGGCGCAAGCTGCTGTTGTTCGCCAACGATGCAGATGTCGACGAGATCCTCGGGCTGAAGCGTTATCTGCCAGCCATCGCGGAGCCGCCTCGATGATCATTGCTCGCCCTCAACTCCCTCACAAACGCACGCGTGGCATCGGCCCCCTGGACCCCAGGACCTCCGGACCCTTGGACCCCCGGACCTCCGGACTCGCCACTGAGCCGTCCGGTGTGTCTGCCCGAGCGCGCGTCGCGGTGGCCACGGTGTTGGTGATCCTCGTGGCAGGACTGGCGTTCGGCCAACGAGGCCGGTTCGGTGTGCTCGACAGGGCGCTCGGCGGCCGGGTCCCGACCGTGACCAATACCCCCTATGACGGCAGTTTCGCGTTCGTGCGCGTCAGCTACGAGACGTTGCCCGGCGGGTACTGGTATCGCGGCCAGCCGGCGTGGTCACACGGCTATCCCACGGCCGAACAGAATCTCTTGAAGATTCTCGAGTCGTTCACGAGCGTGGCCACACAACAGAAGACGAATACGCTGTCGCTCGAAAATCCCGAGATCTTCAATTACCCGCTGCTCTACATCATTGAGGTCAGCTGGTGGGACATCACTGACGCCGAGGCTCGCAACCTCCGCGCTTTTCTCGACAAGGGCGGCTTTGTCATTGTCGATGACTTCAAGACGGAACAGTGGCGAGGTGGTCGAGGATGGGCCCAGTTTGCCGACAACTTGCAGCGCGTGTTGCCTGAGGCGAAGTTCATCGACCTCGACATCTCGCACCCGATCTTCACCCAGTTTTTCACGATCGAGTCGCTCGACATCTTCCCGCAGGCCTACAACGCCGGCCGCCCCGTCTTCCGCGGGCTCTTCGAAGACAACGATCCGGAGAAACGGATGCAGATGTTCGTCAACTACAACACCGACATCTCGCAGTTCTGGGAGTGGTCAGGCCGCGGGCTGCGGCCGATCGAACAGTCGAACGAAGCGTTCAAGCTGGGCGTCAATGCCATCATCTACGGCTTGACGCACTAGCGCGTGTTATCGTCTCGCTGCCAGCGCGAACGCGTCGAAGTCCTTCAACAACGATGGTCCGTCCGTGTGGAACTCATTCGCGCCGTCCAGCAGATCAACGACGATCGCCCGCGCGCGGGCGATCTCTCTGAGCCGCGCCGGGTGAGGGCGGTGGCGTGGGTCGGAGAGCGTGAAATCGAACAGCTCGAGCGCCCGGAACAAGGCGCTCTCCGCCAGGGCGTGATTGCGTCCCCTCCACTTGAGCGATCGACTGACTTCGGATCCGAGCGCCGCCCAGCGTATCTAGTCTCGGCTGGACCGTTCTCAAATCGATTCCCGTATTCCTGTTCGTGGGAATCGGGCAGACCAGCTTCATGGGAGCAGCCCTGGGGATCAGCTTTTGTGCTCGGCAAGAGACGACTCCGGCCACTGATTCTGGCTCATGGCTACATGGATACGATGCTATTGGTGCAGCTGTACTTGACGCCGTAACCCGCCCGGCCTCTGGTCTGAACCGAGTAGGCCCTCACCGGCGGTTGCCAGTTTGGGACGAGCGACGTACTATCGGCCGTGTGCTCTGCCAAAAGGCGGGCCCGGTTGGTCGTGTGCGCTCGAGGAGGTTCAAATGACGGTTCGTCTTTCGCGATTCGGTGTGGTTCTGGTGGTACTTCTGGCGGTGGCGATTCCGGTCGCCACGCAGTCACAGCAACCCGCGGGGCGTGTCTTTACGACGGCCGACTACGACCAGGCGACTGGGCAACTGGGCGCTTCGCTCACGGGCCTGGTCGTGGGCGGTACCGCCAACGCGACGTGGCTACCGGATGAACGATTCTGGTACTTGAGCGACAGGCTCGACGGCGCTCAGATACTGCTCGTCGATCCGGCCACAGGCACGCGGGTGCCGGCGTTCGATCACGCGCGTGTCGCGACCGCGCTGTCGGCCGTCGCCGGGCAGAGCTTTACGGCGGAGACCATCGCCACCACAGCACTCGAGTTGTCGCGGGCCGCTGACGCGGTCATCGTGACCGTCGGCACCACTCGATGGTCGTGCGATGTGCGTGGCGCGGCGTGCGGGGCTGCGCCACCTGCCGTTGCTGGCGCGGGCGCCGGTCCCAGTGCTGGTCGAGGTGCAGGTCGCGCAGGGCGCGGCGGCCGCGGTGGTCGTGGCGGCCAGGCTGGTGGCAGGGGAGGTGGTCGGGGAGCCGCAAGTAGTGGCCCGCCCGTGACCCTGTCGCCCGATGGCACCACGGGCGTGTTTATCCGCGACTGGAACCTCTGGGTGCGGGAGACGGCCACGGGCGCCGAGCGCCAGCTCACCAAGGATGGCGTCGAGCACTTCGGATATGCCACCGACAACGCGGGCTGGACCAAGAGTGACCGAGCGGTCGTGTTGTGGTCTCCCAATTCGAAGAAAATCGCCACGCAACAGCAGGACGAGCGGCACGTCGGCGACTTCCATATGTTGAGCACGAACGTCGGGAATCCGACTCTCCAGACCTGGAAGTACCCGCTGCCTGGCGACAAGGACGTGCAGATGGTGCATCGCGTCATCATCGACGTGGACAGTGGACGCATGACGCGGCTCCAGATGGATCCCGATGTCCATCGGGCCACCCTTGGCGATGACTTGAGCATGAACGACTACGAGTGGAACGCGGACGCCAGCAAGCTCGCGCTCGTCTCGACCAGCCGCTTCCACAAGGACGCCACGTTCCGCATCGCCGATGCCACCACGGGCGTCGTCAAGACGCTCTTCACCGAGTCTGAGAGAACCCATTACGAGTCGCGCGTCAACTGGCAGGTGCTCTGGGATTCCAACGAACTGATCTGGTACTCACAGCGCGATAACTGGGGCCACCTTTATCTCTACGATCTGACCACCGGCCAGGTGAAGAATCAGATCACCAAGGGCGACGGCCCCATCACGGGTATCTCGCGGCTCGACGAGAAGACGCGCACGATGTGGGTCTCTGGCCTTGGTCGTGAGGCGGGCCAGGACCCGTACCTGTCCCACTTCTACAAGGTGAAACTCGATGGCACCGGCTACGTGTCACTGACGCCCGATGACGGGACGCACAGCATGGATCTTTCGCCGTCGGGTCGCTGGATTGTGGATACGTACTCACGGTGGGACTTGCCGCCTGTGGTGACCTTGCGCGACGGAGCAACCGGCACGCAGGTCATGGAGCTTGAGCGCGCTGACATCTCCAAGCTGACGGCGACCGGCTGGAAAGCACCGATGCCGTTCCACACCAAGGCCGCCGATGGCGAAACCGACATCTACGGCATGTTGTTCCGTCCGGCCACTTTCGACGCCACCCGCACGTATCCGATCATCAATCAGATCTATCCAGGTCCCCAGAGCGGGAGCATCGGGTCGCGCGCCTGGAATGTCGCGCACGGTGACCGTCAAGCCCTCGCCGAGCTCGGCTTCGTTGTCGTCTCGATCGACGGCCGCGGCACGCCCAACCGATCGAAGTCGTTCCACGACGCGTACTATGGCGCCATGGGCCGCGACAACACGATCCCTGATCAGATGGCCGCGATGAAGGAACTGGCATCACGGTACCCGTGGATCGACATCGACCGTACTGGCATCTGGGGTCACTCGGGCGGCGGATTCGCCACGACGTCGGCCATGTTCCGGTATCCGGACTTCTGGAAGGTCGGCATCTCCGAGTCGGGCAATCACGATCAGCGCAACTATGAGGACGACTGGGGCGAGCGGTACCAGGGTGAACTGACGGGCCCTCCTGGCAGCCGCGACGATAGTTACTCCGCTGAGGCGAACCAGGAGTTCGCCAAGCAGCTCAAGGGTAAGTTACTGATCGCCCACGGTGGCATGGACAGCAATGTGCCGGTGTCGAACACGATGCTTGTGGTTGAGGCGCTCATTCGCGCAAACAAGGATTTCGAGTTGCTCATCTTCCCCAACGCGGGTCACGGCTACGGGCAGGACGGCAACTACATGATGCGTCGCCGCTGGGACTTCTTCGTCAAGCACCTGCTCGGCGGCACACCCCCAGCGAACTATGCGATCGTTCCCACCCCCCCCGGCGGACGCAGCGGCGGACCGCAGTCGCCGCGCTGAGCAGGCTCATGTCCCGTTCTGTCCTCCGTCCTGTTCTTCTCGTCCTGGTCGTTCTGGTGGGGGCGGTTCCCGGGTCGCTCTCCTGTGGTCGATCCGCGCCGGCGACCCTCACCATCGTCCACTTCAACGACGTCTACGAGATTGGCCCGGTGGAAGGCGGACGCGTCGGCGGACTGGCGCGAGTGGCCACCGTCATTGGTGACCTGCGCCGCACGAGCGCGCCAGTGCTGACGACGCTGGGAGGCGATTTTCTCTCACCATCTGCACTGGCCAGTCCCAAAGTGGATGGCGAAGCGATCGGTGGACGCCAGATGGTGGACGTGCTCAACGCCGTTGGGCTCGACTGGGCCACTCTGGGCAATCATGAATTCGATTTGCCTGAACCGGCGTTTCGCGCCCGGCTGGAACAGTCGACGTTCGGCGTCGTCACGTCGAACGTCACGGATGTAGACGGTGCGATGTTTCCCCACACCGAATCCTTCGTCGTCGTTCCGGTCACCGTCGGCGGGCGCACTCTTCGCATCGGTCTCATCGGGCTGACCATCGAGGAGCCCCGGGCCTGGGTTCGTTTCGCGCCCGTCGTCGAATCG
>JABMNV010000133.1 GCA_013203475.1 Acidobacteriota bacterium | reverse complement strand
CATCATCGTCGTCATCGTCGGCGTCGTCAGTGTCGTCGTCAGCGTCGTCTTTCGTCTTGGCGCCCTCTTTTTCGTCGTCGTCATCGTCGGCGTCCTCGCTGTCAAATTCGAGCGGGTCGGTCGCCGCGAGACGGAGGTTGCTGGCGCAACCTTCGCAGACCCAAGGGTCTCCAACTTCCATTTCTTCCAGATCGTCTTCGTCGATTTCGATTTCGATGTCACATTCAGGGCAGGTCGCCATACACTCTCCTCCGACTGAGACGTCGATTATATCGACGCCGTTCCGACAGTCGCAATGCCGGAAACGACATGCCTGACAAGATCATATTAATCGCGCACCGGGATTTAACTGTTTGCGGCCGATTTGCCTCGGCGCTCGCCGACGCGCGGCATACCTCTGTCACGGCCACCACAGCCGAATCGGCGGTCGCGGCCGCTGAGGATGCCACGCATCCTGTGAGCTTGGCAATTGTGGACGCCGGACTGCGTGACGACGCGGTGCAATGGATCCGCGCCATCCGGGTCGGCCGGCCAGGCCAGTATTGCCCGGTGTTGGTGTTTGCCGGCACGGTTCGATCAGCGGCCGACACCCGCGCGCTTCTCACGGTGCCGGTGTCGGGCTACATCAACGAACACGCCACGACGGCGCAGATTCTGCCAGCGCTAGCTCCCCACCTGTTTCCGGCGAGTTTCGATCGACGGCTCAGCCCGCGCCTTTCTCTGGGCGTCCCGGTGTCGTATCGTGCGGGCGACTCAATCGCCACCTCGGTCACGCTCAACGTCGGGCGCGGGGGGTTGGCCGTTCGCACTCTGAGTCCGCTCACGCCCGGCACAGTCGTGGCCGTGAAGTTTCGGCCTCCGAGCGCTCAGGCTGACATCGAGGTGCAGGGCCGAGTGGTGTGGGCTGACCGCAAGGTGGGCATGGGCATCCAGTTCGAGCGGGTATCGGCAACCAACCAGTTGGCCATTGACCGGTTATCTGGTGTCGAGACCTGACCCACCATCGCGTCCTGACCAGGCCCCCGTGCCACGCAGACCGTTCGCCACCACGAGGAGTGAAGCGCCGGTATCAGCAAGGACGGCCATCCACAGCGTCGCCACGCCCGCCGCCGCCAACACGATGAACGCCAACTTCAACCCCAGGGCAATGGCGATATTGGTGTGAATCGTCCGCACAGCGTCGCGGCCCAGTCGCACAGCGAACGGAAGCTTCGACAAATCGTCTGACATCAAAACCACATCCGCCGTGGCCAACGCCACGTCCGTTCCCGTCACGCCCATAGCGATCCCGACCTCAGCAGTGGCCATGGCGGGCGCATCGTTGAGACCGTCTCCCACCATGGCAACGACCTCGTGTTCGCGCCGCAGCATTTCGATCGAGGTCACCTTGTCGGCAGGCATCAGGTCCGCGTAGACCACGTCCACGCCGGAGGCAAGGCGAACACTTTCAGCCGAACGTCGGGTGTCGCCAGTCAGCAGGACGATGTGTTTGATGCCGGCCGTTCGCAGAGCAGCCACGGCCTCGGCACCACCGTCGCGCAGCCGATCTGTCAATCCGATCACTCCGAGTGTGGCGCCGTCGCGAGCGACCAACACCGGCGTACTGCCGGTCGACTCGATCTGGGCCATCTGTTGGTGCACGGCGTCGGTGCACATCTGGCGCGATTCGAAGAATCGGTGACTGCCGATGACCACCGGTGACGCGTCGACGAGGCCTTCCGCGCCGAGGCCGGGCAGCGCGCGAAATCGCTCGCCGGCGGTCACGTGGAGTCCTGCGTCCCGGGCGCGCGCAACGATGGCGCGACCGATTGGATGCTCGGACCGGGCCTCAAGCGAGGCGGCGACCGACAGCACATCATCAGATGTCGCACCACCCACGCCGCGCACGTCAGTGACCGACACGCGGCCGTCGGTCAATGTGCCGGTCTTGTCGAACGCCACGCACCGCACGGCCGCGAGCTGTTCCAGAGACGCGCCCCCCTTAATCAAGACGCCCGCGCGCGCCGCCACGGTCAGCGCGGACACAATCGTGACTGGCGTGGAAATCACAAGCGCACAGGGACACGCGACGACCAACAGCACCAGCGCGCGATAGGCCCACACGCCCCACAGGCCGCCCGACCACGACAAGGCCTCAACGGTGCCGATCGTTGGCGGCACGATGGCGATCACACAGGCCAACCCAACCACCACAGGCGTATACAAACGCGCGAAGCGCTCGACCAGTGTCTGCATGGGGGCCCGCTGCGCTTGCGCTCGCTCGACCAGATGAATGATGTGCGCAATGGTGCTGTCGCTGGCCAGGCGGGTCACCTCGACGTCGAGGGAGCCATTGCCATTGAGACTGCCCGCGTAGACGGAGTCGTCAGTCGCTTTTTCTACCGGAAACGACTCTCCCGTCACTGACGCCTGGTTGACGGCCGACTCTCCGGCCAACACGCGGCCGTCAATCGGCACGCGCTCGCCCGGACGGACAAGGACCACGTCGCCGATGGCAAGGGTCGCTACTGGCACCATGACGACGTCGTCGTCGCGACGCACCAGTGCCTCGTTCGGCGCCAGTGTCATTAAGGAGCGAATGGCGCGGCGCGCGCGGCCCATCGTTCTCGACTCCAGCCATTGCGCCACGCCAAACAGCCACACGACGGCCGCGGCTTCAAGCCATTCGCCAAGAATGAGGGCCCCCGCGACGGCGAGCATCATCAACACATGGATGTCGAGTGTGCGAGCCAGCAGCGAGCGCCGAGCCGCTCGCGCCGGCCCCGCCACCGTCAGGGCGATGGCCGTCGCATAGAAGCCCAAGGCCCACCAGGAGAACCCGAACCAGGCCAACGCCGCACCAGTCGCAATCGCTCCACCGGCGAGAGCCATCGGCCATGTCAATTGCGCGGTCGGCCGTTGGGCCTCACTCTGCTTGCCTGGCACACGCGCGTCGCCGGTGCAGCACGCGTCACTCACGACGGGTCTGGCTCCGCCACATGCTTGCGTGTGTCGTTCAGCAGGCCGATGACGTGGTGATCATCCAGGGAGTAAAACGCCATGCGCCCCGTCCGTCGGGCCCGGACAAGTCGCGCGGCTCGCAGCAGCCTGAGTTGATGTGAGACCGCAGACTCGGACAGGCCCACGAGCGTCGCCAGGTCACAGACGCAGCGTTCTCCGTGTGACAGCGCGTCCAGCAGTCGAACCCGTGTGGGGTCACCGAGCAATTTGAAGACTTCGGCAACGGACTCGAGCAGGGGGCCTGTCAGCAGCCGTTCTTTGATGCGCTCAAGCGCCGCGGGATCGGAGGCGTGGAACTCTGCACAGGTCGCGTCCATGGTAGAGAGATACATGAATATATGTTCATATGTCAATACATAGGAATCGCCTGAACAAACAAAAAGTTGAACAGAAACGACTCTCCGACTACGATCCAACGTCTAACCACACGGCTGACGGCCCCGCCGTGGCCTACGAACAACGCGAGGAGTACCAACTGTGATCGAGGTTCAACACCTCACCAAACGCTACGGCCCATTCACTGCGGTGGACGATGTAAGTTTCCGGGTGGAACAGGGTGAAATTCTTGGATTCCTGGGCCCCAATGGCGCGGGTAAAACCACGACGATGCGGGTACTGACCGGCTACATGCCGGCCACCGAGGGCGCAGCCACGGTGGCAGGCTACGACGTGTTCGCGGCGCCGATCGAGGCGAAGCGGCGCACGGGCTATCTGCCGGAAACGCCGCCTCTGTACCCCGACATGACGGTTCGTGAGTACCTGACCTTCGTGGCCAAGCTCAAACTTCCGGCGTCGGTCACAAAGGCCGAACGGGTGTCACGCATCGATGCGGTGATGGCCAAGACGCGCGTGGCGGATATGGCCAATCGGCATTGCACGAAGCTGTCGAAGGGGTACAAGCAACGAGTCGGTCTGGCGCAAGCGCTGATTCACGATCCCGAGGTGCTGATCCTGGATGAACCCACCGCCGGGCTCGATCCCAAGCAGATCATCGAGACGCGCGATCTTATTCGCAGTCTCGCAGGGGATCACACCGTCATCCTGAGCACACACATCCTGCCCGAAGTCTCACAGACCTGTCAGCGGGTGGTCATCATCAACCGTGGCCGTGTGGTCGCGATCGACACGCCTGACAATCTTACGCGCCAACTGAAGGGCTCGGCCACGCTGTATGTACAAGTCGATACGGCCGGTGCCGACGCGGCGGCGGCGCTGTCCGGCTTATCAGGCGTGCGACTGGTGTCTGAACTCGACCGACACGAGCAAGCGGTGGGATTCGAAATTTCCGCCGAGGCCGATCGCGACGTGCGTCGCGACGTGGCTCGTCTCGTCGTCGACAAGGGATGGGGTCTGCTCGAAATGCGGCCGCTGCGACTGAGCCTTGAGGACATCTTCCTGCAACTGACGACCGACGAATCCGCGAAGCCTTCGGCCAGCGACGCGCCGGTCGTCACCCAAGCCCCGCCCGACCCCACTCCGGGCGACGGGGCCCAGTCCGCGCCGGAAAGTGAGCAGCCCCATGCGTAACGTACTCACGATTGCCGGTAAGGAATTGCGCGGCTTCTTCGTCTCTCCAATGGGCTGGGTCATCATGGGCTTGTTCGCCCTGCTGTTCGGGTACTTCTTCATGGCTCATCTGACGTACTTCGTGCAGCAGAGCATGCAGGCGCAAGGTGGCGGCCCCATCAACATCAACCAGTTCATGATTCGACCGCTCCTGCAGAATGTGGCGCTCATCAATCTCTTCCTGCTCCCGATGATCACCATGCGAGCCTACGCGGAAGAAAAGCGCTCCGGCACGATTGAACTGCTGCTGACGTCGCCAGTCACCGACTTGGAGATCATTCTGGGCAAGTTCCTGGGTGCGATCGGTTTCTACGCTGCCCTGCTTGCTGTGACGATGCTCTACATTGGCATCCTCTTCGCCTTTGGCAACCCGGAATGGCGTCCCGTGCTCACCGGCTACTTCGGACTGTTGCTGATGGGCGGCTGTTTCCTGTCGGTCGGCTTGTTCATCTCGAGCACGACCAAGAATCAAGTGGTCGCTGGCGCGGCAACGTTTGTCGTGTTCCTGCTGCTCTGGATCATCAGTTGGCTGGGCCAGAGCGCGGGTCCGGCCATGGCGTCGGTGCTCGACTACCTGTCAATCGTCTGGCACTTTGACGACTTCGGCAAAGGGGTCATCGATACCAAACATGTGATCTATTACCTGAGTTTCATCACCTTCGGACTCTTCCTCACCATGAAGTCCGTGGACACTGAACGGTGGAGGGGCTGAACGTGAAGCGACTGATTGGATTCTTGGGATGGCTTGGCGTGGCGCTGGTCGCCGGCGCGGTCATGATTCGATTTACCCAGCCCGAATTGCAGGAGTGGTCGCAGCGTCTGGCCATTGCCGGACTCGTGGCCACGCTCCTCTACACAGCCGGACAATGGCGCGACATCGCGCGCTCGTTTGAGGCGCGCAACGTCAAATACGGCACGATCGCCGCGGGGTCGATCGTGGTGTTTCTCGGCATTCTGATTGGCGTGAACTGGATCGCCAACCGCCAGAACAAACGGTGGGACCTGACCGCCACGCAGCAGTTCTCACTGTCGGACCAGAGCAAGAAGGTGGTCACTGAACTGACGCAACCGGTGCACATCAGAGTCTTCCATTCGACAGAGGACGTGCAGCGCTTCAGGGATCGCCTGGGCGAGTATCAGTACCTTTCGTCGCAATTGCAGGTGGACTACTACGACGTGGAGAAGCAACCGCTCGAGGCGCAGCGCTTCGAAGTCCAGCAGTTTGGCACGCTCGTGTTTGAGTACGACGGCCGGACCGAGCGCACCACGTCTGACACTGAGCAGGACATCACCAATGCGCTGATCAAAGTGGTGGAAGGCCACCCCAAGAAGGTGTACTTCGTCCAGGGCCACGGTGAACGTGACTCGACCGGTGCCGACCCGCGCGGATACAGCCAGGTGGCCGCGCAATTGGCGAGCGACAACTTCGAGGTCGCCGCATTGGCCCTCGCCCAGGACGGCGCCGTGCCCGACGATGCCACGCTGCTCGTCATCGCGGGGCCGACCACCGACTATCTCCCGTCAGAAATTGAGCTACTCAAGGGCTACCTCGCACGCGCGGGCAAACTGCTGCTCCTGATCGACCCCGTGGATCGCGGGAACTCGACCAGCGTCCCGAGCCTGATCGCGCTGGCTAATGACTGGGGCATCAACGTCGGGAATAACATCGTGATTGACGCGAGCGGACTGGGTCGGCAGATAGGCGCTGGCCCGGAAGTGCCGCTGGCGATGAGTTATCCGACGCATCCGATCACAGACGGCTTCAGAGTGATGACGGCGTTTCCACTCAGCCGATCTGTCACTCCGATCGAGGGCGGCACAGACGGCCATCTTGCCCAAAGCCTAGTGGAAACGAGTCCACGCAGTTGGGCCGAGACAGATGTGCAGGGCCTGTTCGCCTCCGGCACGCCGGCGCTTGACCCCGAGACAGACCAAGCCGGTCCCGTGTCGGTTGCCGCGGCGGTCACTGGAGCCGCGCCCGAGGCCCCGGCTCCAGACGAACCGGATGGCCCCACGCCAGAAGCCAGACTCGTCGTCGTAGGCGACTCAGACTTTGGCTCCAACGGAGGTCTCGGTATTCAGGGCAACAGCGACCTTTTTCTGAACATGGCCAACTGGCTGGCACGGCAGGAAAACCTGATTGCCATCCGACCGCGTGACCCCGAGGATCGACGACTGCAACTGACAGAAGATCAAAGTCAACGAATTTTCTGGCTGGCGCTCGTCATTATTCCGCTCGGTTTGATCGGCACGGGCGTCCGTGTCTGGTGGGTGAGGCGCTAACTGATGCGGTCAGGTCGATCTCTGCTGATTCTTGTCCTCGTCGCGGCTGGCTTGGGTGCCTACATCTACTTCGTTGAGGCTGGCCGTGATCCATTCGCCGCCGACGCCGTCACCCGCGAGAAGGTCTTCACACTCGAGACCGGGACAATCGACGAGGTCGAAATCACCAATGCGGACGCAGAAGTCACTCGAGTGACGCGCACCGGCGCGTCATGGATGATCGAGGGGCCCAGTCCTGCCGAGGCTGACACCGTTCAGGTCAGCACGTTGACGTCTTCGCTCGAATCGCTTGAGCGAACCAAAGTGATCGACGAGAACCCCACGTCCGCAACACCGTTTGGTCTCGATCCTGCCCGGGTCCGTGTGGCGTTCACAACAACGGGCGAGACGACACCGAAGGTCCTGTTGATTGGTTCAAAGACGCCGACCGGCGGCGACTTGTACGCCCGGATCGACGGCGAACCAGCCGTGTTTCTGATCGGTGGGTACCTGGAAGACACGTTCAACAAGAAGCCGTTCGACCTCCGCGACAAGACCGTGCTGAAGTTTGCCCGCACGGAGGTGAACGCAATCACGCTGACCCAGGGAAACACGCGCGTCACCTTGGACAAACCTGCCGGTGAGTGGCGCCTGTCGGCCCCGGCCCACGCGCGAGCCGATGGCGCGGCGGTGGATGGTCTCATCGGCCAGATTTTCCAGGCCCGCATGACCAACCTGTCAACCTCGGATGCGGAATCGAACCTACGCGAGTACGGCCTTGATCGACCGCAGGTGGTGGTCACCATCGGCACGGGATCGTCAAAGGCGGAACTGGCCATCGGCGGCACGGAAGACGACACGCACTTTTACGCGCGCGATCTTTCCAGGCCCCTGGTCTTTAGCGTGGACAAGACCTTCGTTGACGAATTGTTGAAGAAGTCAGACGACTTTCGCGTGAAGGACGTCTTTGCCTATCGGTCGTTCTCAGCGACAGGCATGGATGTGACCCTCGGTGGGATCACCTACACATTTGCCAAGACGAAACCGGAGGGTGAGAACTCGCTGGAGCACTGGAGCCAAACCGCCCCGGCCACGGAGCAGTCGCTGGAGGAACCCAAGTTCGACGACTTCCTGACGACGATGTCGAATCTTCGTGCGGAGAGTTTCGCCGCGACCCCGGCCAGAGGAGGCGAGACGATCATTGTCACGGCCCGCTTCGGCGATGCGGCCATGCCTCAGACCGAAACCGTCACGCTTCGCAAGTCAGATGACGTGGTGCAAGCCATTCGAAACGGCGAACCAGGCGCGGCCGTCGTCTCCACGACCGATTTTGACCGCGCGGTGGGACTCATCAAAGAGCTGACCGGGGCGAAGTGAGGTCCGTGGGGTCCAGAGGTACAGGGGGCCTGCTTGCATCCTTGGTTCTGCTGGGCTCCATCGTGTCCGGGTGCGCGCTCGGCGTTCAGGGTTCGGCTCCGGTCATCGCGCCTGGGCCCTCGCCGGTCGAGCCATCTCCCATTTCAATAGCCGCCGCTCGGACGCAGGCGCTTGACGCGATTTTCGATGATCCACAATTTGCCCGCGCGATGTTTGGTGTGCGTGTGGAATCCCTCACGAGCAACCAGGTCTTGTACACCCGTAACAGCGAGAAACTGGTGGTGCCGGCCTCCAACATGAAGTTGTTGACGATGTCGGTGGCTGCAGAGAAATTGGGCTGGGACTTCACATTCAAGACACGCCTCGTGGCGAGCGGCGCCAGAAACGATGGCACCTTGACAGGCGACCTCGTCGTGGTCGGCGGTGGAGACCCGTCGATTGGGTCCAACAACTTCGATCCGTCGCCGTTGTTTGCCGAGTGGGCCGACGCGCTGGTGGCCGCTGGCATTCGCCGCGTGGACGGTCGGTTGATCGGGAACGACAACGTCTTTGACGACACGATCTTCGGACCCGGATGGGCGTGGGACTACCTCGGTGACGGGTACGCCGCGGGTTCGTCCGGCCTGAGCTACAACGAGAACGTCGCCATCATTCGAATCTGGCCCGGGGCCACCGTCGGCGCGCCCGCCCGAGTGGAACTGAGCCCGGCCGGCCATGGCCTCGTGCTGATGTCGGAAGTCACCACTGTGGCGACCGGCGGAACAACATCGATATCTCAATCACGCCGACCCGGCAGTGACGCGCTCATGCTTCGCGGAACGATCGCCGCAGACCGTCCGCTCGTGGTGCGAACAGCGGCCGTGGCGAACCCGACGAAGTTCTTTGTGGAGGCTTTCAGGAGCGCACTCGAAGAACGAGGCATCTTCGTCAGGGGCGGCGCGTTCGACATCGACGACATTGACGAGGTCGCGTTCAGCGACCTGAGCCCAACCAACGCGACGCGGTCAGAGGTCATTGCCGAACATCAGTCACTACCCTTGTCGTCGCTGGGCGCGTATTTTCTGAAGGAGAGTCAGAATTTCTACGGCGAGACACTGCTCAAAACGCTGGGTCGGCGCGTCGGTGACGACGGCAGCACCGAAGCGGGTCGCACGGTGGCGGCCGAGCAACTCACCGCCTGGGGCATTCCGCCGGATGCCTACGTCATGTACGACGGATCGGGTCTTTCGCGATACAACTACGTTTCGGCCGACGCCATCGTCATGCTGCTCAAGCACGTCTGGGCGGACGAGAAGCTGCGCGGCCCGTTCCTCGCGGCGCTGCCGGTCGGCGGCCAGGACGGCACGCTCGGCTCACGCATGCGCGACACGGTGCTCGCAGGGCACGTACAGGCGAAGACCGGCACCATCTCCAATGTGCGTTCGCTCTCCGGCTTCTTAGTGACTCAGTCCGGCGAGCGTCTCGTCTTCTCGATGATCGCCAATCACTTCACGGCGACAAGCAGGCAGGTGGACGCGGTTGTGGAGAAGGCGCTGGCCTGGCTCGCTACCGAAATGCCCGCTCGCTGAGAGAAGTGTTCAGCCTGCCTGCTCGCCTGCGGGGGTGTTCAGGTGGGGCGCGGGTCGTCGCTGCGTCCTCCGGTTCGACGACGCGGGCAAACGCAACTCCAGGGCCAAGTCCCACGTGGTGCGCGGGGGCCCCTATCCCCACGCACGGTCGCCCCCTTCCGCTGCGTTTGCCGACTGTCGCCGTCGCGTCGCTCACAGTCGGCCGCACCGACGACCCGCGCCCCACCCGAACAATGACTCGGGGGCTCGATGATCTATGGTCGGACTATCGAATCTTGCCCGGGACGCCTAAGGCCACCGACGCGCCGAACGTGTCCAGCCAGGACGAAGAGCGCCAGCATGCCGATCAGCGCTGGGCCCAGAGAAATCGATGCTGCACCAGAGAAACGGAAGAATGTCGCGATCAGATCCGGAGGTGGCACGGAGGCGTTCGCAAAGTAAGAATGACGAGGGTTCTCAAGAAGGGTGCTCGGACGGCGGCGGGCAGTTCGGCGAACCCCACGCCAATCAGGGTCCGTATGATCGCGAGCGCCGACTTCATACCCACGGCGAGCCGGGCGACGCTGGACTCGGCGCGTCAAGGGCGCGGCTTGCCCGTGCGTCCAAGGTGAGAGAACTTGTGACGGCGTCAATGACCTTCACAGCTTGACTCCGCTCACATGGCCCATGAGCTCGAGGGCGGCCAACGCCCGATATCCAAGCCCTTTCAGTTCATAGATTCTGCGTCCATCGGCCTGACGCATTGAAGAGACGAACCCCTTCTCTTCCATCCTGCCCAACTGCACATAGATTCCGCCGCGCTTGAGCTGCCCCCGGGAAGCCTCAACCAGTTGCAGGCCATAACTGGCACCGTTGTTTACCAGGAACGACAAGATCAGTTGCTCGGCTTTTGCAATTCTCATGTCAGCCTCCGACCACACCGAGAGGCTGCCGTACCCATGACTGGATGGCCACGAGCTTGGTCAGGCCTGCAGCGGGATGCCGCTCGTCGGCACGGTCTTAGAAAACGTAAGACCAGATGTCATCTCAGCACCGAGCACCGAGCACCCAGCACCGTTCCCCTACCCCCCTCCGCCCTTCTTGGCGAGCGCTTTGTAGTACTCCGCGACGAGCTCACGGAAGTTGGCCGGGATCTCTTCGTTGCCGTTGAGGAAGAGTGCGTTGCTGGTTTGGTCGAGCTTCTTGCGCAGGTCGAACTCGAACTTCTTCAACGTCTCGAGCGCCGCGTTGGTCAGTTCCTGAACGCCCAGCGGATCACCGAAGGCCGTCTCGTTGTCGAGTTGACGAAGCTGCCGGACGACTTCGTCGAGGTCCTTGGCCGGAACGCCTGCCGCCTGCAGGGCTTGACGGAGCGCCTGTGCATCGTTGGCCCGCTGTGCGATCTCACTCCGGAACTGGCGGATCGCCTCCTGCGAGAACTGCTGTCCGGTATTTCGAGCGTCGCCGCCGGAGCCACCCGTCTGTGAAGGCCCGCGCTGGAGGCCGCCATTAGGGGCGCCGCGCCCATCGCCCATCTGCTGTTGACCACCCTGTCGGCCGCCCTGGCCCTGGCCTTGCTGACCCTGCTGCCCCTGGCCCTGCTGGCCTTTCTGGCCTTGCTGGCCTTGCT
>JABMNV010000132.1 GCA_013203475.1 Acidobacteriota bacterium | reverse complement strand
TTGACGACCCGTCCGGCGGAAACGTCCAGGCACGCAATGATGCGTCTGGTCAGCACGATGGGAGCTCAACAAAATTCCTCAGAAGCCGGAGGCCGGATGAGCCGCTCTTCTCCGGGTGAAACTGCACGCCGAACATGTTGTCGTGCTCGACGACGGCGGCGAACTGCCCGCCATAGGTGCACACACCCGATGTCTCTGGACCAATGGGCGCGTAGAAGCTGTTCGCGAAGTAGAAATACGGCAGGTCTCCGGCCTCACGCAGCATCGGCGAAGGCCGTACGGGCTCGACGCTGTTCCATCCCATGTGCGGCACGCGCAGTGAGGTGTCGAAGCGGGCGATGCGGCCGGGCAGCAGTCCGAGCCCGGTTTCCCCCGGCGCCTCGTCGCTGCCTTCGTAGAGGGCCTGCATCCCCAGACAAATACCCAGGAACGGGACGCCGTCCGCAATTCTCGAGACGATCGCCTCCCGCAGCCGAAGGTCGTCGAGCGCTCGCATCATCGCCCCAAAGTGTCCGACACCCGGGAGAATGAGTTTCGTGGCGTCCGCCAGAAGCGCAGGATCACGTGACACGCGCACTGCCGTCCCGACCCTGGCGAGCGCATTGTGCACGGACTGCAGGTTGCCGGCCCCGTAGTCGATGACCGTGATCACAGCAGCCCCTTGGTGGAAGGCAATTCGTCCTTCATGCGCCTGTCCTTCGCGCAGGCCACGCGCATCGCGCGGGCAAAGCACTTGAACACGGCCTCCACCTTGTGATGGCTCGACCTGCCATAGAGCACTTTCACGTGCAGATTCGCGCCGACGTTGTTCACAAAGCCGTCGAAGAAGTCTTCCACCAACTCCGCTTGCAGGTCGCCAATCATGCGGACTCTCACCAAGTCGCGATACACGAGCGCCGGCCGGCCGCTCAAATCGACCGCCACGACGGCCAGCGTTTCGTCCATCGGCATGACGAAATAGCCCGCGCGGTTGATGCCTCGCTTGTCTCCAAGGGCTTTCGCGAAGAGCTGGCCGAGGACGATGCCGACGTCTTCGACGGTGTGGTGCTGATCGACGTCAAGGTCGCCGTCGGCGTGCAGGGTCAGATCGAACCCGCCATGTTTGGTGAAGAGTTCCAACATGTGGTCGAAGAACCGAATGCCGGTGGACACGTCGTACCGGCCACGGCCTTCGATGCGCAGGGCACCGCGAATCTGTGTCTCTTTCGTGATCCGATCGACCTTGGCCTGCCTCACAACACACTCTCGATTTCGTTGATGTTCTCGATCACGGCCACCGCGCCCTCGGCCGCGAATAGCGCCAGAATGTCAGCCCGCCGAGAGTGACTGGCCGCCGCAATCCCGATGAACGGCACACCTGCGCCCGCCGCACTTCGGGCATCGTCTATCGTGTCTCCGACGTAGAGCAGCCGACGGCCGGGGAACCGCGCGGAAATGGTGTGCAGCCCTTCGGGTGAGGGCTTGGCCCGCGCCACATGCTCGGCGCAGATCATGGGGTCGAATGTCATTGATGGGGCGAAGCGGTTCAGCGAGATGTCTGCTTCGTACTTGAGCCGCCCGGTGAAGAGACCGATCTGGTAGCGGTCGGCCAATCGCTCGAGCAAGCCGGGTTCCGGAAACCACGTTTCGCGGGTGATCAAGCCGTTCCCGTTGTCGCCCAGAAAGAACTCGTTGAACTTCGCGACAATTGTGGAGTGGGGCACCGGCACTCCGAGGTCGGCGGCGATCTGTTGCGACAGGTCCCAGTCGTTGTTCCAGCCTCCTTGATTTTTGTATTCCTGGATCAGTTCGCGGCTGACGCGCTGTCCCGTGAAGTGCTGCACGCACAGCACGACGGCTTCGCGATAACTGTTCGACACGTCGGTCAGCACGCCGTCCATGTCGAAGATCAGCAGGTCTTTCACCACAACTCCTTTATCTCATCCAGAAAACGGCTGGCGTGTTCCGGTGTGCCACAGGTCACTCGGACGCACCCGTCGATGTCGGCACCGCGGTCGCGGACCAGGATCCCGCGTCGGCGTAGTTCGTCGCGAAGCGGGACGGCCCGGTCGCCGGCCCTGAAGAGCACGAAGTTCGCCTGGCTCGGGTAGGTCGGGAGGCCCAGGCCAGCGAGACCAGCGATGATTTGATCTCGGGCGGCGACGACCTGCGCGACATAGCTCGAGACGTAGTCAGGATCCCGAATGGCCGCTTGAGCGGCCACTGCGGCGAGCGCGTTGACCGAATAGGGCGATTGCGCCTTCCGCAGCCAGGCGATGTTTCCGGCCTGTGAGAATACGCAGCCTACCCGCATCGCCGCCAGGCCGTAGGCCTTAGAAAATGTCCGGCACACAAACAGATTCGGATAGACGCCGATGAGGGGAAGGGCCGTGAGGCCGCAGAATTCGAAATACGCCTCGTCGATGAGCACCGCTGCCTGCGGAGCTCGGTCGAGGATTCTGCGGAGGACATCAAGAGACGTGCTCGACCCAGTCGGGTTGTTCGGATTGGCAAGGAAGAGGGCTTTGGTGTCGGAGCGAATGGCCGCCGTGAGTGCCTCGGCTGGGAAGTCGAGATGTGGCTCAAGGTACTCCACCTCCCGCACGGCCGCGCCAGCCAGTTCCGCGTAGAAGCGATACATCGCGTACGAGGGCTTCAACAGCAGCACGTCGTCGCCGGCATCGACAAAGGTATTCATCAGTATCTGGATCGCCTCGTCCGTACCGTTGGTCAGGAGCAGCTCGTCCTCGGCGACACCAAAGTGGGTCGCCAACTCCCTTCGCGCATCTCCGTACTCTGGGTACACCGGCAGCGCGGTCGTGCGGGTGTATTCGCGCAACGCGGCGATCACGGCCGGCGAGCAGCCCACCGTGTTCTCGTTGAAATCGAGCCGGAGCTTTCCCTCCCGGCCATCGGTCGGCGGATGGTAGGCGGCCATGCGAAGGACGGCCTCGCGCGGTCTCAGGTCAGACATCACGCACCTTCCGAACGAATTTCCATCGAGCGCGCGTGTGCCTCAAGACCTTCCACCCTTGCCAGCAGTGTGGCCGGAGGCGTCAGGCGCGCCAGCGCATCGGGTGACAGTTCCTGGACCGAGATGACCTTGACGAAGTCTGCGGCGGACAGTCCGCCTCTGAGACGAGCGGCCCCTGATGTCGGCAACACATGGTTCGGCCCTGAAATGTAGTCGCCCGCCGCCTCGGGACTGGAAGGGCCCAGGAAGACGCTGCCGGCGCTCTCGATCCGGGCCAGCAGTTCCTGGTCGTGCAGGGCGAGGTGCTCAGGCGCCATCCGGTTTGAGAACTCGAGCGCCTGCTCGATGTCGTCGCACACCACAATCGCGCCGAAGCGATCGATGGCTTCGCGCGCGACGACCGCAGTCGGAAGGGAAACGATCTGCTGTTCGATCGCCGACGCCACCGCGGTGGCCAGGGCTGCGGAGGTCGTCAGCAGGATGGCCGAGGCGTCCGTGTCGTGTTCGGCCTGCGCCAGCATGTCAGCGGCGATCCAGCGTGGGTTGCCATCGCGCGCGATCACCACGATCTCGGTCGGCCCCGCGACGAAGTCGATGCCCACATCACCAGCCACGAGCTTCTTCGCCGCCGCGACGTAGATGTTCCCCGGCCCGACGATTCGCTGGACCCGTGGAACGGACGCCGTGCCGTACGCGAACGCGGCGATGGCCTGGGCGCCACCAAGCCTGAAGACATCCGCCACGCCGTACCGGTGGGCGATCGCCAGTGTTTCGGGGCTCGGGTTCGGCGACGCGACGCACATCTTCCGGACACCCGCGACGATGGCCGGAATCATCGTCATCAGCATCGTGGACGGCAATGGGTAGCGGCCGGACGGAATGTAGGCGCCCATCGAGTCAATCGGTCGAACGATCTGGCCCAGTCGGCGCCCGTCGGCATGGTCCACCATGGAATCGCGTGGCAGCTGGGTCCGCGCGTACTCAGCGATGTTGGCGCTTGCCGTGTCGATCGCCTGCCAGAGCGCTGGCGAGAGTCCATCGGCGGCGCTTGCGCACTCTGCTACGCTGACACGAAAGTCCTGGCCGGTGAAGTTATCGAATGTGCGTGCGTAATCGAGCAGGGCCGCATCGCCTCTGAGGCGAACGTCCTTCACGATGGGGGCGACGACGCGCTCGGCTTCAGTCAACCGAACAGCCTTGCGTTCCAGCAGGCGCAGTGAATCTCGATACGGGATGATTCGGATCATGGCTACATCACGATCTTGTTGAGGGGGTATTCGACGATGCCTTGCGCTCCGGCCTTTTTAAGTGCCGGAATGATCGTTCGCACGGTCGACTCATCCAGAATCGTGTTGACCGCGAGCCAGCCATCTTCTGACAATTGAGAGACCGTCGGCCGTTTCAAGGCGGGCAGGGCCTGCAGAACGGCGTTGAGGTGTGCCGCCTCGACGTTCAGCATCAGCCCTACCTTCCCCAGGGCATTGATGGCACCTTCGAGCAGCAGTCTCAAGTCCTCAAGTTTGCGTCGCTTGGCGTCGTCTTTCCAGGCGGCGTGGTTGGCGATGAGCTGCGTATTGGATTCGAGCAACGTCTCGACGATTCGCAGGTTGTTTGCGCGTAGCGACGAGCCAGTCTCGGTGACCTCGACGATCGCGTCTGCGAGCACGGGCGGCTTGACCTCGGTGGCACCCCACGAGAACTCGACTTTGGCCGTGACGTTGTGTTGTTCCAGCAGGCGACGGGTGAAGCCGACGAGCTCGGTCGCGATGATCTTGCCTTCGAGATCCGCAATTGATCTGATCGATGACGCCTCTGGTACGGCGAGCACCCAGCGGACCTTGCCGAAACTCTGTTTGGAGTAGACCAGATCGGCGATCGGGTGGACGTCCGCTCCGGATTCCATGATCCAGTCGAGTCCGGTGAGGCCGGCGTCCAGCACGCCATCCTCGACGTACCGAGCCATCTCCTGCGCGCGGATGAGCATGCACTCGATCTCCGGGTCGTCGATGACCGGAAAGTAGGAGCGGCTGCTCACCGTGATGTTGAATCCTGCGCGACGGAACAGGGCCACCGTCGCCGCTTCAAGGCTGCCTTTGGGTATGCCGAGTTTCAGCGTAGTCATGTTATTGACCTCCATACACGGCCGTGGGTTCAAACACACGCGGCTCGCTCTGCTGCCAGTCGCCATCGGTCCACCGGCGGTAGAAGCAGCTCGCATAGCCTTCGTGGCAGACGCCGGGGCCTACCGCGTCGACCTGAATGAGCAGGGTGTCACTGTCGCAGTCGGTCGCGATGTCCTTGATCGCCAGGCGGTGCCCCGATGTCTCGCCCTTCATCCAGATCGTGTTGCGCGAGCGGGAGTAGAACGTTGCAAAGCCCGTGTTGACGCTGAGGCGGAACGATTCGTCGTTCATGAAGCCGACCATGAGGACGCGGCCGGTTGCGTGATCCTGAATCACCGCGGGGAGGAGGCCGTCGAGTTTCGAAAAATCCAGAGTCATAAGAATCACAATCCGAAAAAAGTCGCGTACAAAACAAAAAGCCCGCCGGGCGAGAGTCGCCGGGCGGGCAGAAGATATCGAGTGAGGTGCTTCTATAAGAGAGCGGCCCGGCGCGGCACAGGATGGCCGTGATGGTGAAGGTGGTGATGGTGCCGGGAGGCGTAAAACATGAGAACGCAACTATAGCAGACGATCAGCGAATGGCGCAAATCCGCTCCGGACGCGTTCGTCCGCCGCGTTCAGTTCCTTCCGGTCGTACGCGTCACGGCTTGCCAGGCGCGGGCGCTGGCCTCGTGCGGCGCAAGTTGTCCTATGTGCACGCGGTAGCCACGGTAGCCGACCTTCGGATGCCGCCAGGCAATTGGCTCGAATCGCTGAAAGGGTCGCTGACGGGCCGATTCAGCATTCGCGTCAACGACCAGTGCCGGATCACGTTTCGCTTTGAGGCCGGACAGGCCGGGGAGGTGCGCTGTGAAGATGACCACTCCGACGCATCCGGGCGAGATGCACCGCGTGGCGTCTGTCCGCGCTTCTGGGCACGTCGGCGTAGCACTGTGCCCATCCACAGCTACCTGACGCCGAGCAGGAGGTCGACGACCAACTGATCGAGGCGCTCGTAGGGCAGCGTCTTGGCGGCCAACACCTGCCGATCGAAGGTCCGCGACTTGAGTGATTCCATCGAAGCCCGCGAGTAGGACGTTGGCGGCCCCTCGCCGCTGGACGTGTGAATTTCTTCGAGCAACGACTGGATCTCAGCGTCTTCGCCAAAGCGCCGAACTTTGTCTTTGAGGATGAGGTACGTGCGCATGTTGCCACGGGCAAAATCCCACACTCCCTCCGGCGACTCGCTCCGGTAGGCATGTGCGTCGAAATGGCGCGGGCCGTCGTAGCCCGAGTCTTCGAGCAATTTCACGAGAAAGAACAACGCCTTGATCGACTCGGAACCGAACCGCAGGTCCTGGTCAAAACGCCCGGCCTTTTGATCGTTGAGATCGATGTGAAACAACTTGCCGGCGTCCAGTGCCTGCGCGACGGCGTGGCAGATGTTCAAGCCGGCCATGTGTTCGTGTGCGACTTCTGGATTCACTCCCACCATCTCAGGATGGTCGAGTGTCTCAATGAATCCGAGGTAGGCGCCCGTGGTCGGAAAATAGATGTCTCCGCGCGGTTCGTTGGGTTTGGCCTCAAGCGCGAAGCGGAGTCCATACCGCTGGTCCTTCACATACGCGCAAAGAAAATTCATGGCTTCACGGAAACGCTTGATCGCCTCAATGGGGTCCTTGGCCGCGTCGACTTCCGCGCCCTCACGTCCGCCCCAGAACACATACGTGGATGCGCCCAGTTCCACGCCGAGGTCGATGGCGTGCAACGTCTTCTGCAGCGCATACGCGCGGACGGCAGCGTCGGGCGCCGTAAAAGCCCCATCACGGAACACGGGGTCGGAGAACAGATTGGTCGTCGCCATCGGGACACACAGCCCGGTCTCGGCCAGCGCGGCTCGAAACGTCGAGACGATGGCATCGCGCTCTGAGGCAGTTGCGTCAATCGGGACCAGGTCGTTGTCGTGAAGATTGACGCCCCAGGCACCGAGCCCGGCGAGTCTGCGCACAATGTCGACCGGGTCGAGCCGTGGGCGTGTGGGTTCTCCGAAGGGGTCTCGGCCGGGATTGCCGACCGTCCACAGACCAAACGTGAACTTGTCGGCTGGTGTCGGAACGTACGTCGGATCGGGAGAAGGCATACTTCACTGATGTTAACGCGGACGGAAGGGCAGCGTGACCCGATCGGTCGTGGCCGTCGCGGGTCGTTCGGTCATCTCGAACTCGAAGGCCTCACCAACCGTGTTGCCCGACGGGTCTTCGAGCAGGGTCAACACAACGACCACATGCGGGCGATCCGCCCAGGCGGCCGAGGGAGTAAATGTCCAGGATCTTTCGCCGGGCCCCACACCGACCTCGCCCTCCACGGGCGTGCCATCGTCGAGCGTGACGCCGACTGCACGGTGGAGCAGACCTTCGTCGAGGGGCCACGGAAACTGAACGGAGATCCTGGCGACTGCCCGCTGACGGCTGACTGAGCGTCCACTCCGACAGTTGTAGCCCCTCTTCGACGGCAGGCCCAGCGGTAAAGGCGTGTCGAAATTCCTCGCCGAGCGACTGACCCGTGCTGTCGCGCCACTCACGGCTCACCACGATGGCATATTGGCGCCCGGCAACGAGCGCGCGGCCCATCTCCCGATTGGGTCTGATGTCGCGCTTGACGCGGCCCGGATCAAAAAACACGGTACGACGTATGTAGTCGCCGCTCCACAAATCGACGTCGACCTCCAGCAGGGCGTCAGCAATGTCCGCACCCTGGTCATCAACCAGGCGTACGTGGCCGACGGCACTGGTGCCAGACATGGGTTGGGAAAAGTGGAGATAGAAGCGGAGGATGTTTTCGGGCCAGACGGCAGCGGAAGGGTAGATCGCAGTCACCTGCGTCGCCGCCGAAACAGGTCTGTCGGGCACGGTCAGGCGCGAAACGGTTGGAACCGACGATCGCGACGTTGCCGCTGTCGTGGTCGGAATCTGCGAGGCGTCTATCCGGACGACGTACTCGCGGCCAGGGTCGAGGCCAAATTGGGGAATGACGTCAACAGTCTCGGTTGTCGCCGTGTGTCGTGCGGCGATGGCAATGTCCGGGCTGGTGGCCACACTGACTCGGACGATGACATCCCAGGCGGCGGGCGTGAGCGAAGTGCCTCGCAGGACGTGCAGTTCAGCTGATGACCAGCCCATCACTCGAATGAGCGGACTTCCGGTTTCCTTGTCAGTGGCAAGCACCGCACGCAGCGACCCGCCAGGGACCTCCGGTGAAGGAGATCCCTGGCACGCCACTGTGACGAAAAGCCAACACAGCAGGCCAGTGCGACGCAATGCCCTGACCACCGTGATCGTGCTACGGAAGAATGACGGTCGACAGATTCCGACCGGACTCGCCGCGGGCAATGACGACCGAATGCGTCCCGTTCAACAGGTCCATCTGCTCAACGTTGACCATCGACGCCACGGTTTCAAAGGGAACGCCTGCGGTGCCCTCGACCGGAGCCGTGATCGCGGCCGCCGATGCGAAGCCGCCGGTGCCAATCTTCAACACGCCATGGCGTGAGTGCGACATCAGGAGGAAATCTTTCCCATCCTTCTGGTAGACAAACAGGTCCAACGGCTGGTTGCCCGCGCCGAATTCCGCGATGGTCGTACCGACAACCTTCTCACCGGTCTTGAGTTCACTCACGGGAATCTTCACCAGCGGCGTGCACGTGTACCCCGCCAGGATGTTGAGTTCCGAGCCAATCGTGTAGGGCACAAAGGCCATGACCGGCGAACGCGTCTCAAGGGCGCCGTGATTGCCGTGGTAAATCTCAATGCTGGCGCCGTTGTCCACGTTGGCGAACGGGTATGGTGCCGACCACAGCTTCGATGCAAACTCCTCGTTCGACAGTCCGGCCACGTACAGACGGCCGTCGACAAAGGCGAGGTCCGTCACCGACTGCGCACGGCCATTACGCCTGCCAGTGCTCACGGCGGCGGGGTTGGGGAGCGAAACGCTCGTAAACGTCACCGTCTCCATGGCGACCACGCTGATGTCACCCGCACCGTCGATGCGAATCAACGCTGGCTGAGCCGTCGGGCCGGAGCCGCGCATGACTGAGACGAAAGAATTCTTCGTCGTGGGGTGGACGGCCAGGTCAGTGATGGTGATGCCGTCAGCATCGGTGCCCAAGAGCGCACCGATCTTGGCGTCGACGTTGGCCACATCGGCCGTGCGAGCACCCGGGCGGCGTCGTCGGCCGGGACGCCGAACAGGGCTGTGGCCGCCGACGGCTAACACCCGGACGACAGTATGTTCCTGTGTCTTGCAACATCGCTGCCACCCCGAGTTAACACCCGCCGCCATTGGCCTTTGCTCGTTCAAACGCGTCCGGGAAGGACACTTCGGTCGTGTCGTAGCCAGTCGACTCGTAGTAGTTTCTTCGGAGCACCCAGAAGTCGCGGTCGTGGTGCCGGATAATCGCCAGTGGTGTGTGCCTCGCGCCTGATTCCATTTCCCACCTGACACGGCCGGTCTGGCCGAAGACGACCGGCTCGGCGCCTCGCTCCACGCGAACCCATCCCTCCAGCGCGACGCCGTGCATCTGGTGCCACTGATCTCCGTGAGCCCGACGGACTGCATCGAACCAGTAGGTCCGACCCTCGGCATCGTCGTTTGACCGCATCAGTTTCGTGATTGCCGTGGCCTGCAGCTTCTCACTCGACAGCATGCCTGGGGAGGGGAGACCCTCGGGAAACAGGAACGCATCCACGGTTTGGCGTTCAATCTTGCGCAGCGCGGCGTCAATGGCGGCAAACAGCCGACCGACCTCCTCGCCTTGCCGCGGGACTTCGACCCAATACGCGACCGGCACATCAGAAGACGTTGCGATGCCGAAGAATGCAGGCGCTGAATTCTCCGGAGGGGCTCCCGCACCCTCACCTTCAAGGACCAACTCGACGGGCGCATAGCAGACGCTGTCACCGCGCCGGGCGTTAACGACCTTGACGTCCCTGCTCGGTCCGCGTGGTGGTGAGAACCGCCACGTCACCGGGACGGCCCCATCAAGCCAGGTGTCTGGAATCTGGTCGAGTGTTGGAATCAAGTCCGTCTCTTCCAGGGTCGGCCATGTGTTGAGCCACTCTGATTTGGTGAGTCTCGCAATCGGTTGGAGCACGATCCCGTACTCTGTTGCCGACACGACGCCGATGGTGAATGAATCAGGCGGTGTCTCGAGTCGACTCGCACACGCACCTGAGAGCGCCGCGATCACGGCCACCGCCAGGCCAGTGGTGTGCATGCGCAGGGCCACCAATTCCCTAGGGCGTGATCGCGATCACACGCACGGGGCTGCCGCTGCCGTTGACGATCTTGAGCGGCGCCGCAATCACGATGGCGCCGGTGGCCGGGAGTTGGTCGAGATTGCAGAGGCTGGCCAGGCCGAACTTGCCGGCGCCGTGCAGGATCGTGTGCTTGGGAAACGGCGGATCAAATCCTCCGGCTTGTCCCGCGTCGGTGCCGATGGTCTCGACGCCCACTCCAAGAATGTCGCGACCGTGGGCGAGCAGGGTTGACGTGGACGCGTGAAAGCCCGGCGTGTGGGGGCCTGTCGCGTCGGTGTTCATGAAGGCGGCGGCGTCGGTCCGGCGGCTCCATCCGGTGCGGAGCAACACCCAGGCACCCTTGGGAATGCGACCGTGCGTCGCCTCCCACGCTTCGACATGCGTCGGCATCAGCAGGAAGTCGGGATCACGCTCGACCTCGCTGGTCACATCGATGACCGCGGCCGAACCAACAAAACGGCCCGCAGGAATGGTGTCGCACGTGTTGTCCGGCAGGTCCTTGCCCGTCACCCAGTGCACGGGCGCATCAAAATGAGTCCCCGTGTGTTCACCAAACGAGAGGCGATTCCAATACCAGGCTGGTCCCTTGTCGTCGTACTGCGAGATCACTTCGA
Organism: Acidobacteriota bacterium; assembly: GCA_013203475.1. Classification (GTDB taxonomy): domain Bacteria; phylum Acidobacteriota; class Vicinamibacteria; order Vicinamibacterales; family SCN-69-37; genus SYFT01. The sequence continues at coordinate 243 of JABMNV010000132.1, read as the reverse complement.
TGGACACGCCCGGCGATGCGGCAAACATGGGCGGCAGGTCGATGACCGGGGTTGTCGGGCCGAGCGGTTGACTCAGGTCCACTACGCGCACGCGGCCAGCCTGAAGATCTTCGACGAGTTGAGTCAGTGTTGAAGCCATGCGACAGGACACCGCAAGCCCCTGGGTGTCGGAGACGACGCACCAGGTCGATGCAACAAGCGCTCGAGCACCCAGCACCGAGCACCCAGAGACAACCATCGACC
>JABMNV010000131.1 GCA_013203475.1 Acidobacteriota bacterium | reverse complement strand
CGCGGTCCGATCCACCACCGCATCGCAGCCTATCGAACGCGACCGATTTGTACAATGCCCTCAAAAGTGATCACTCGCCGATTCCCCGAGGAATGCGTCAATCTGACAAAGTAGTACTAGCAGGCCGGGGAGAAAATACCCTGGCTGTTGAAGTCAGACTGAGCCGCGAGATGCGGTTGATCGACGTCACCATGATCGGTGTGGGCGCCATGATCGGCGCCGGCATCTTTGTCTTGACCGGTATCGCGGCTGGCGTGGCAGGCCCGGCCCTGGTCGTGGTCTTCCTTCTGAATGGATTCGTCGCCCTGCTGACGGCAGGCGCTTATGCAGAACTGGGCAGCGCCATCCATGGTGCCGGCGGGGGCTACCTGTGGATCAAGCGGTCGCTGCCCGACCCCAGTGGTTTCCTCTCGGGCTGGGTGGACTGGTTCGCCCACGCGGTGGCGTGCTCCCTTTATGCGCTCGGCTTTGGCGCGTACATGAAGGAAGTGCTGATCGTGGTGGGCCTGCCTGAATGGCATCCGCCGTTCCTGCCCGCCGAGATTTGGTTTGCCGTTGGCGCGTGTTCGCTGTTCGCCTACATCAACTATCGAGGTGCGTCCGAAACGGGCAAGGCCGGCAGCGTCGTGACCATCGGCAAGGTCGTCATCATCGGCGGCTTCATTGCGGCGGGCCTCTGGGCGATGGCGAATCGCACCGGCTGGCAAGGCGCGTTCTCTCCGTTTCTCAGCGAAGGTCTGGGTGGCGTGTTTGCGGCCATGGGTCTGACCTTCATTGCCTTCGAGGGCTACGAAATCATCGCGCAGACAAGCGAAGAGGTGGAAGACCCAAAACGCAACATCCCGCGCGCCGTCTTCTTGTCGCTCCTGATCGTCGTCCCCATCTACATGCTGGTCGCCTTCGTCGCCGTAGGCGCGGTCGTGCCCCCCGAGGGCATGTCAGTCACGGCGTACCTGGCGGCAGAGAAAGAGGTCGCGCTTGTCAAAGCCGCCGATCAGTTCATGGTGGGCGGCGGCGTGATTATCCTGGTCGGCGGCCTGCTCTCGACGATCTCGGCGCTGAACGCCACCATCTACTCTTCATCAAGGGTCGCGTTCGCCATGGCGCGGGACGCCAGCCTGCCAGCCGCCGTTGCGCGCGTGCATCAGGACAACCTGACGCCGCATTACGCCATCCTGCTCTCAACCGTGCTGATCATCGGCATGGCGATCGCGCTGCCCATCGAACAAATTGCTGCCGCCGCCAGCGTCATGTTTCTGTTGCTGTTTGGCGCCGTGAACGTCGCCCTCATTCGACTCCGCACACTTCATCCTGAACTCGACCGCGGTTACCGAGTGCCCTTCGTGCCGTTCACACCGATCCTGGCGATTGTGGCAATGGTCTTCATCGCGGCGATCATGTTCGTCGACTACCCGCTGGCCTGGGCTGCCGCCGGTGGATGGATCGTACTGGGTGTGGCGTTTTACTACGGCTACAGCCGAAAGCGCGAGACGGCATTCAGCGAGCGTACGGCGTGGATGGAGCGGATCGAGCGCAACGAGTACCGCGTGCTCGCTGCGGTCTATCAGCCGGCTTCGGTGGAGTCGCTGATGGCGGCATCAACCGCGCTCGCCGAGAAGTACCAGGGAGACATCGTCGCCGTCTCGGTTGTCGAGGTGCCGGAAGGCGACAGCCTGCTGATGGGACGCCGTCAGGCCCGTGAGCTCCAGCCCATCCTCGACGCATCGGTCGCGTGCGCGGCGGCGCGCCACATCAGCGCGACGTCGGTGGTGAAGATCGGACGCCGCATTAGCCATTCGCTGATGCAAACGGCGCGCGAAGAGGGGTGCAACTTCCTCGTCATGGGTGAGCCGCACCGGCAGAGCATGCTCGAACGCCTGGTCTCATCATCCGTGGAACGCGTGCTTCAGGATGCGCCCTGCCAGGTGGGTGTCGTGTACGGACACCTCGACCCCGCACAGGTGAAACAGATTTTGGTCCCCGTCACGTCTGGCAAGAACTCGGAACTCGCCATGCGATTAGCGCCAGCCTTCGCCGCGCGCTTCGACGTCCCCATCCGCGTCGTCACGGTCGTGTCCGCTGATGCGACTGAGGCGGAGGCCGAACGCCACGTCGCGACCGCTCGAGAGACCATGGAGGCTGCCGAGTTCAATGGCGAACTGGAAGTGCTGCGGCGGACCGAGGTCAGCCGGGCTCTTCTGCGCGCGATGCGAAAAGGCACGCTTGTCGTCATCGGAGCGCCATCGGCCGGCTCTGTGTTTCCCCTGATCGGCGAGACGGTGCCGGCCGAGATCGCGCATCGGGGCCGCAACCCGGTCATCGTTGTCCGTGACGTGGAGGTGCGCCGCGTCCGTCGATTCGAGCGTCTGTTTTTTGCCAGGAGTTGATTCATGCCCCAGAGTCCCTCAGAGCCCCTTGGTCAATTCACGCAGCAGATCGTTGATTACTTGCCCACACTCACGGCCGGTGCGATCCTGGTCGTGTTGGGTGTGGTGATCGGATGGGTCGTCAAGCGCGCCGTGGTTCGCATCCTGGTCTGGCTGCGGCTTGACCGAATGGGCCAGAAGCTCGGGTTTCAGGCCGCGCTCAAGAAAGGCGATGTTCGCGCCCCGCTCTACGACCTGATCGGCACCGGCATATGGATGCTGGTGACGCTGGTGTTCCTGGAAAACGCGCTGCTCATCTGGGGCCTCGACGTCCTCTCCCGAATGATCGACGGCATCATCGTTTTCGTGCCAAATCTGATCGTGGCCAGCGTGGTCATTATCACGGGATTCCTGCTCTCAGGCACGGTGGCCACACGGGTTGAGGCGACGCTCGACGAAGAGGAGATTCCACGCGCTCGCCTGATCGCCAAGGGCCTGCAGGCCGCCTTGATGACAGTGGTCTGCGCCCTCGGGCTCTGGCAACTGAACTTCGCGAGAGAGATTGTGCTCGCCGCGTTCTTGATCGGTTTTAGCGCCGTCGGTGTGGCGTTTGCGCTGTCGGTCGGCATCGGATCAGCCAAAGCCATCCAGCAGGCCTGGGACGGGATCCTCCACAAGAACGACAAACCCTGACCGGCTAGCGACCGGCCATCTGCCAGGCACGGACGCTTTCCTGCGGCGCGATGAGCATCAGGATGTTCAGCGTGAGGTTGTCTCGGATTAACGCGAGCATCAGCAGTTCGCTGACGATGAACAGCGTGACAATCACACCGACCCTGAGGCGCCAGGCGAGGAGGAATCCGAACGCCGCCATGAAAATGTCGCTGACCGAGTTCAGAATGCTGTCGCCGATGTATCCCTGGGCAATCGTGACCGCACGATAGCGGTCGATCACGATGGGAGAATTCTCCAGAATTTCCCACGCCGCCTCGAGCGCGACGGCCGCGAACAGCCGCGTGCTAACGGGGGCCTTGCGGGCAACCAGCCACAACAGCCCATAGAAAAGGAACCCGTGAAGCACGTGGGTGAACGAGTACGGATCCAGCACCCGCTGTGACTGGCTGCTGCTCCAGATGTCAGCTTCAAGCCAACCGAAACGACCGTCAGGCCCCAACGGCAGGCGACCCATCCACGCTTCGATGGCCGCAGTGACGGCCAGCACCCCGACAATGGCGACAATCACGTTGCGGGATAGTGTCAGTCGCGGCATGTTGTGGACCGCGACTATACCCGAGATTCCAAAATTGAGACGGTTTGTCGTAGACTTCGCGGCAAGGAGTCCCCAATGAAGCGCTTGGCCATCGGTGTAACGCTGATTTTCGTCTGTTCGTTCCCCACGTACACTCAGGCGCCGCCGCCAATGGATCCGCCCGACGCCTTCTACTCGAAGAACGCACCGAAAGACCTCGTCGAATTCGGGATGATGACTTGGCCCGAGGTCTACCGCGCGATCCACTCAGAGGGGAAGACGACGGCGCTCTTTTACACGGGCGGAACAGAGCATCGTGGTCCACAGAACGTGGACGGCGGACACAACCTGATGGCCATCGAGACGGTGATCGACATCGCCCGCAAGCTGGGAAATGCCCTCGTGATGCCGATTCTGCCGTACAGCTCGAACAACGCCAGTCGCCAGCAGACAGGCACGCTGGGCCTGACCGAAGAGATTCAGGCGCTGATCATGGAACGCCTCGCTGAACAGGCCATCGTCAATGGCTTCACGAACGTGATGTTCCTCAACGACCACGGAGGCGGTGTGCGTGGCTACGGAGAGGTGGCAAAGAAGCTCGATGACAAGTACCGAGCGCCGGAATTCGCCGACAAAAAGATCCACGTCTACTACATCGACCGGGTCTACGGCCCCGCGCAGAACGACTTCAACAAGATGCTCGGGGAACGAGGACTGCCAAACTCGGGCCACGCCGTGATCGCCGACACGTCGGAAATGATGTACCTCGAGAAGGGACGGAACTGGGTGCGCCGAGACCTGCTGCCGACGGCGGTTGCCAACGCCGGTCGCGGTGCGACGCCACCCGTAGACCCGAGTGTGCGCGTTGTGTCAAACGGCATCAGCGGCGACGCACGTCAGTCAAGCGAAGCTCTGGGCAAGATCGCCTACGAGATGAAGGTGAACTACGCCGTCGAACAGATCAAGAAGCTGCTGGCTGGCCAGCAGTAGCAACTGCTCCGAGATACAACAGATAGAGCGCCACGCCCTGGATCAGGTGATAGAACGCGTTGTGGTTGAAGTAGACGGGATGGAGAGCAAACCCTGACTGCTGAACGCCCGCAGCGACAAAGGTCAGCAGAAGACCTGTGATGCCCCACGCCAGGCGGCGGTCCGGCACGCGGCGGTACGCAAGGATCATGGTCGCCAGGAGAAACAGTGTCGCCGGCGCATAGGCCACGATCGCGACCTCGAATTCGGAACTGATGAAGAGGACAACCGCGGCATAGACAACAAGTTGCGCAAGCGCTGCCAGACGGACCCACTGCCCGACAACTGGTGCCAGCCCCAGGCGAGCGCCAATCCACCACATCAGCAAGCTCACAACACCGAGCGCCAACAGGGTGAGTGTCCACAGGACGTCGTGGACGGTTCCTGGCGCCAAGAAGAACCCGTGGACCGTTCCGCCAGCCACCGCACTGACCCCGATGGCGACGAACAGGGCGCCCCACGAACGCTGCAATGGCTCATCGGTCCACTGCGCGCGGAACACCCACAGCGCAAGGACCGCGCATTCGAGCGTCAACGCGTAGTCAGTCAGTGCAACGTCTGGCTCGGTCATCAGGGCAGCTCTACGGTGTGAGGGTGGGGACCATCCACGGCACGACATACGCCTGCAACATGGCGAGAATCCCGACGAGCGTGGTCAGGATCAGGCTGTGGACGACGACGCGAGACAGAATTTCGCCTTCACGGCCGACCGCGCCCACGCCCGCTGCGCCGACGGAGAGATTCTGCGGGCTGATCATCTTGCCCATCACGCCAGCGGAACTGTTGGTCGCACCCATGAGAATCGGGTCGAGGCCGGTCACAGCTGCCGTAGTCGCCTGCAGCGGGCCGAAGAGGGTGTTTGATGCCGTGTCGCTGCCCGTCAGGAAGACGCCGATCATCCCGAGCCAGGCAGAGAAGAACGGGAACCACCACCCCGTCTTGGCCAGCGCCAGCGCCATTGATGAGGTCATGCCGGAGTAGTTCATAACGGTGGCGATCGACAGAATCAGCGCGATCGTCAACACTGGCAGGCGCAGTTGGCGCACGGTCTGCTGGAACGCGCCCGTGAGAGCCGCCGGACGGACACCACACAGGAACATGGGCACAAACGCGAGTAACGACGCCAGCAGAACCAGAGTGCCGGCAGTGGCCAGAAAGTCGAGGCGATACCTCAAGGGATACGAACTCGACTGGGCCACGACTGGCGCCTCACGCTGGACGAGTGCTGCAGGGCTGCCCTCCTCCATTCGATAGGCCCCGGGCCAGTTAAATTCCCAGACGGGGAAGCGCATCGCCTGCGGGCTGACCGATGCGGATGTCCCCACCCACGGGTCGGGACACAGCCGATTACCGGCCTGGCCACACCGCAGCAGCGAAGTGATGTTGCCGGGAGGCGGCACCTCTTTCATCCAGCCAAAGTTTCCCGACTGCCCGATCAGTACGGTGACCACCAGAATGCCGTAGGTCGCATAGGCCCGGAAGACACGACGCGACATATCGGGCGGGCCGTCATGGGCCCTGACGGCAGCTCCTCCGCTGACGAATACGGTGGCCGGTCGCCAGAACTTCAGGAGCAGCGACACCGATGCCAGCGAGAGGAGCGCCGCGAGGGTGTCGGTCAGTTCGGGGCCGACAAAGTTCGAGACCGCGAACTGCCCAATCGCAAAAGTAATACCCGCGACAGCCACGGCGGGCCACACCTCAAGCATGCGCCGCCAGCCGGCGAAGATGACGATGAGATAGGCCGGAATCAGAATTGAAAAGAAGGGTAATTGGCGGCCGACCATCGAAGAGAGCGCCTGGGTGGTCGTCTGCACATCGTGTCCGAGCATCGGCGCCAGAAGTCCGCCCAGCGTCGTGATGGGAATACCCAGCGAACCAAACGCCACGGGCGCCGTGTTGGCCAGGAGCGCCAGCACCGCCGCCATGATCGGCGCCACACCGAGGCCGGCCATCATCGCAGCCGTGATGGCCACCGGCGCGCCGAACCCGGCTATGCCCTCAATCAAGGCACCAAAACAGAACGCGACCAGCAACACCTGAATGCGTTGATCGGCGGTCACTCGTGACAGCGAGCGCCGGATCACGTCGAAATCTCCGCTTTGGACCGAGAGGTTGTAGAAGAACACGGCGCTGACGACGATCCAGCTGATTGGCCACAGTCCATACGCCATGCCATGCGTCGCCGACGCCAGCGTGAGTGACAGCGGCATTCCCCAGACGAGCCATGCGAGGGCGAAGGCGGCTGCCGCGCCAGCCATGGCCGCGCGCCACGGGGCAATGCGCAGCACGGCAAGCAGCACCGCCAACAGCACGGGAGGCAGAGAAGCAACCAGGGCCGAGAGCAGCACACTGCCTCCGACCGGGTCGTAGACCTGATGAAACAGTTCAGTCATGGCAAGAGTGCCGCCACTATACGCCAGAGTCCCGGTTAGTGATGTAATGCGTGGGCTGGAGGGCGCAGATGACACGAGGAAGATTCGTCGCCGTTGCAGGCGTGGCCGGGCTCGCCATTGTGGCCACCATCATGGGGGCCGCAATCCTCGTCCAGGGCACGCAGGCCGGCCGCTACCAGGACCTGACGACCCTGTTCCAGGAGTTCACCACCTTCGAACGTCCGGAGCTCGTCAACGGAGCGCCCGACTATACCGCGGCCGCAATGGCGACACAACAGGCGGAACTCAAGACATATCAAGCACGCCTGGCAGCACTTGACCCGACAGATTGGCCCGTCGAGCAGCAGGTCGACCACGCACTGGTGCGCGCCCAGATGAACGGGCTGGACTTCAATCTTCGGGTACTGCAGCCCTGGGCCAGGGATCCGGCGTTCTACAAGTCACTGTGGACCGAGAAAAGCGACACGCCAGCACACGAAGGGCCCACTCACCATGCCGTCGTAGAGGAATGGGCCTACGACTTCCCCCTCTCGACAACCGATGAGGCGCGGCTGGCACGTGAACTGGCCTCCATTGCCCCGCTACTCACACAGGCGCGCCTGAATCTGGTCGGCAACGCCCGTGATCTCTGGGTCACGGGTGTCGGGACCATGCAGGAGCAAGTCGCGGAACTCAGAAGCCTGGCAGAACGGACCGCCTCAGCGGGATCCGAGTTGAAGCAGGCCATCGAGGCCGCGACCACGGCCACCGGGGACTTTGTCGCGTGGCTTGAGGCTCAGGCCTCATCAAAAACGGGGCCGTCGGGTCTGGGAAAAGAGCAGTACTCCTGGAGTCTGCAAAACGTGCATCTGATCCCCATGACCTGGGAAGAGGAGGTGACGCTGCTTAAGCGGGAGCTCGCGCGTGCGCATTCGTCGCTTCGGCTCGAAGAACAGCGCAACCTCGGAAAGCCCCAGCTGACGGCAGTGGCCGACGAGGCAGAGTACCTGCAGCGCGCCAATGACGCCATCACCAAGTACATGGCGTTTCTGCGAAATCGGCACGTGCTGACGGTCACCGATTATCTGGAGCCCGCGCTGCGCGAACACGTGGGTGGATTTGTTCCTGAAGCGACGCGCAGCTTTTTTGCGATCGCGAGTCACTACGAACCGATGACCCTGTTCGCACACTTCTATCACTGGTTCGATCACGCGTGGATGAGGGAAGCTCCCAATGCCAGCCCGATTCGGCGTGGCGCATTGCTCTACAACGTCTGGGACAGCCGGTCAGAGGGCATGGCGACAGCGATGGAAGAGTTGATCCTGCACACCGGGTACTACGACGACAACCCGCGGGCCAGAGAGATTGTCTGGATCATGTTGGCGCAGCGCTGCGCGAGAGGGCTTGCCTCGCTCTACCTGCAGGCCAACGAGTTCGACATCAAGCAGGCCAAAGCTTTCCAGGTGGAATGGACGCCGCGAGGGTGGATGAGTCCTGACCTGGATCTCCTTGGCTTCGAGCAGCAGCTGTATCTACGCCAGCCTGGGTATGGCACCAGTTACGTGACCGGCAAGGCGTTGATCGATGAACTGATCAAGGATCGCGCGCACCAACTCGGCGACCGTTTCACATTGCGGGGCTTTTTCGACGAATTCAACGCGGCCGGGGTCATCCCTGTCTCGCTGATCCGCTGGCAGTTGACGGGCCAGCGAGACGGGGTGCCGGGCGCGAAGTAGGCGACTATTTCGCTTTTTTCAGTACGGCGTAGATGTCGCCCATCGTCAATGACGCGGGACGAACCGTGCTCCCTGGGTTAGCCAATGCGACCGTCATCGTATCGGCGGTCAGCTCATAGACACCCAGTTGCGTCTGTCCCGCGGATTGTCCCTCGGTGATGATGAGGTCGATCTTCTTCAGCGTTGAGGTCACGTCGATCGTGATGCTCCCCCGCTCATCCACCTGGTTCCCTGTCCACTGTTCGTACTTGTCGCCTTTGAAGACCAGGTAAGCCTCGGCTTCGGCCGGTATTTCCTGGTCGTTCATCCAGGTAATCATCCAATCGCCCTGCAGGGTGGCGATGTCTTTCGCCTGGGCGGCCGTGGGGGCTGGGTCCGACGTGGGCACCGCGGGCTTCTGGGAGGCCTGACCGGCCGTGACAAACAACAAGGACAAAACGAGTACACCGAGCTTCATGAAATACCTCCGCATCTGTTGCTAAACTGACCAGCTATGAACGTTACCCTAAAACACCAGCCTGCCTTTTCTCTCGCCGTGGTCACCCTGGCACCACACGAACAGATCAAGGTGGAACCAGGGGCCATGATGAGTCACAGCGACGGCCTGACGACTGAGACAAAGGCGCAGGGGGGCTTGTTTGGCGGCCTCAAGCGAATGGTCGCCGGTGAGAGCTTCTTCCAAAATACGTGGCGAGCCCCGGCCAACGGAGGCGAGATTCTCCTCACCACCAACCTGCTGGGCGACATGATCACGCTCGAGATTGGCGGGAACGAATTCCTGTTGGCGAGCGGTTCGTATGTGGCCAGCGAGATGGGCATCTCGATGGATGCGTCATGGGGTGGGTCCAAAGGCTTCTTCGGGGGCGGCGGCTTGGTGCTCCTCAAAGTGAGCGGTCAAGGCAAAGTCATTGCCTCCAGTTTTGGTGCGATTGAAGAGCGCACACTTGACCCGGGTCAGAAATATATCGTCGACACGGGCCATGTGGTCGGCTTCAGTTCGACGGTTCAGTTCAGCGTGAAGAAGTCCGGTGGATGGAAATCAACAATCCTGGGAGGCGAAGGCCTGGTCTGCGAACTGACAGGCCCCGGCCGAGTGCTGATGCAAACGCGCTCAGACAGTGGATTCGTGAGCTGGCTCATCCCCAAGTTGCCCTCCAAGTCGAGCAACTGATTTCTTATTCGAGCATGATCGGCGTGCCCGGCTGGTCGTCTTCCTCCAGCAAATCGGGATGGGCGTTGAACACCCGTGCGCAGGCGTTCCACCGCAACCGCGCGTCGTCATGTTCAGGCGGACGGAGGGCGTCGGCACGTTCGTAGTCGGCCATCGCCTGCTGGAGCCAGGGCGTGGCCGCTCGTCTTCCCAAGCCACCACCGGACAGCACGGCACGGCCGCGCCGCTCGGCGACGAGGCCCCCGTAGTAACAGCGGTCGTATTCGGATGGCAACGCGGCGACCAGATCAGTCGCCCGGACCGCCGCCCGGGTCGTGCGCGGAAAACTGTCGGTAATCGCGAGAATCAGCGCGATCCGCGCGCCATGGTTGTCAGGATCGGTCCGCAGAATGTCTTCGCAGATGCTCTCGCACTGTTCGGGCTCGTTAAGCAGTCGGTACCGCTCGGCTTTGGCCAAGGCCGCCGTGATCGCCGCGGGTGACAGGGGTTTGAGCTCGAACATGGCAGCCTCCAGCAGATCAGGACCGCAGCACTCTCAGCAGTCGTGTGACGGGATCGTAGAACCGGTCAACCACCCGCTCCTTGAGCGGGATGATCGCATTATCGGTGATTTGGATGTTCTCGGGACACACGTTTGTGCAGCACTTGGTGATGTTGCAGTAACCAAGCCCGTTGGCGTCCTTGAGGTCCTTGAGCCGATCTTCCGTATCGAGCGGATGCATCTCCAGGGAAGCGGCATACACGAAATAGCGGGGGCCAATAAATCCCTCGTCGTGCTTCTTGTGTTCCCGCACGACGTGACACACGTCCTGGCACAGGAAACACTCGATGCACTTCCTGAATTCCTGCACCCGATCGACATCACGCTGCGACATTCGCCAGGTGCCGTCGGGAGCATCAGGCGCACGTGGCTTGAATTTCTTGATTCCCGGCTTGACGCGAAAGTTCCACGACACATCTGTGACCAGGTCTCTGATCAGAGGGAACGCACGCATCGGCTCCACGGTCACGGGTTCGGTCAGGTCCAGCGTGTTCAACCGCGTCATGCACATCAACTTCGGATGGCCGTTGATTTCGGCGGAACAGGATCCACACTTGCCGGCTTTGCAGTTCCAGCGGCACGCCAGGTCAGGTGCCTGATCGGCCTGCACCCGGTGCACGGCATCCAACACGACCATGCCCTCTGATACCTCCGTTGAATAGTCAACGAACTGGCCTGATCCATCGGTTCCACTACGCCAGATACGAAAAGTCGCCTGCGCCATTATTGTTTCTGATCCTCAATCACCTGCTTCAGTTCAGGCGGCATCTCAGGAATGGGAATACGCGACACGTGCATCGCGTCATCGTCGCCGCGCGCGACGGCGACGTTGAACGTGCCGCAGGCGGGATCTTTGTCGGGAAAGTCCTCACGGAAATGGCCGCCGCGGCTTTCTTTGCGTTCGATGGCCGAGCGGGCAATGGCTTCAGACACGGCCAGGAGGTTTCGAAGGTCGAGGCACGTATGCCAGCCCGCGTGAAACTCGCGATGGCCGTCGACGCCGGACGCCTCGGCGCGGGCGCGTAAGGCCTCAAGCCGAGACACAGCCTCCTGCATCTCGCCTTCCTGTCGGACGATGCCAACGAGGTCCTGCATCGTGTCCTGGAGGTCCGACTGGACCCTGTAAGGATTCTCGCCGGCGCTTCCGCGGTCGAACGGGGTCAACGACTGCAGCATGGCGGCCTGCACGCGGCTCTCGTCAAGTACCGGCGCACGACGCGTCTTGGCGTGGGCCGCTGCGTACTCGCCCGCTCGTTTACCGAACACCACGAGATCCGACAGGGAATTCCCGCCGAGCCGATTCGCGCCATTGATACCGGCTGCGCACTCACCGGCGGCAAACAACCCGGGCACGGTCGATTCCTGGGAATCGGCGTCCACCCTGATACCGCCCATGATGTAGTGGGTGGTCGGCCCCCCCTCCATCGGCTCCTGTGTGATGTCGAGGTCCGCCAGTTCCTTGAACTGGTGGTACATGCTCGGCAACTTGCGGCGGATATGGTCGACCGCGCCGGGCATCTTGTCCTTGATCCAGGCGATGTCGAGAAAGACGCCACCGTGCGGAGAACCGCGTCCGGCTTTGACTTCGCGCATGATGCAGCGCGCCACGTGATCGCGCGTCAGCAATTCAGGCGGGCGGCGGGCCGTCTTGTCGCCCTGGGTGTAGCGCCACCCTTCTTCGGGGTCGGACGCCGTTTGCGCTTTGTAGTTGTCCGGGATGTCTCCGAACATGAAGCGGTCGCCCTTGTTGTTCTTCAAGACGCCGCCTTCGCCGCGCACCCCTTCAGTCACGAGGATGCCCTTGACGCTTGGTGGCCAGACCATGCCGGTCGGGTGAAACTGCACGAACTCCATATCGATGAGTTGTGCCCCGGCGCGATAGGCCAGCGCATGGCCGTCGCCGGTGCCTTCCCAACTGTTGCTGGTGACCCGAAACGCCCGACCAACGCCGCCGGTGGCCAGGATGACCGACTTGGCAGAAAACACATGGAAACGTCCGCGTTCGCGGTCGTAGGCCAGCGCGCCGGCCACATGACCATCGTCCATCAAAAGGTCGATGACGGTGTGTTCCATGTGCACCGTCACACCCAGATACACCGTGTGGTCCTGGAGCGTTCGAATCAATTCGAGACCGGTGCGGTCGCCGACGTGGGCGAGGCGGGCGTAGCGGTGTCCGCCGAAGTCGCGCTGGGAGATGCGGCCATCGGGAGTGCGGTCGAACAGTGCGCCCCACTCTTCGAGTTCGGCGACGCGGTCTGGTGATTCCTGGGCGTGGAT
>JABMNV010000001.1 GCA_013203475.1 Acidobacteriota bacterium | reverse complement strand
GTTCCACGTCGTCGACAAGATTACCGACGCGCTTAATCTGCATGGCAAGGCGGTGAACGGGGCCAATATCTTCGTTCTGGGTGTGGCGTACAAGCGCGATATTGATGACGTACGCGAATCACCCGCGCTCGATGTGATGGCTCTGTTGCTGAAGAAGGGAGGCAAGGTCACATACCACGACCCCTTCGCTCCTTCGATTGACGGTGGGCATTGGCCAGGCGGCAGGGACATGTCGTCAACGGCCCTCACGCCCGAGGCGCTGTCGGCCGCCGACTGCGTCGTCATCCTCACCGACCATAGCCAGTTCGATTATCCGACCATCATCAGTCAGTCGAAAGTGATCGTGGATACCCGGAACGCCATCAAGGCACCGCACGCCAACGTGGTCAAACTCGGAGCACCGGTTACCAAGCCGTGACCTCCCTTCCGGTCATTGCCGTGACCGTGGGTGACCCTTCCGGGATTGGGCCCGAGATCGCTGCGAACGCCAGCGCAGACCGGCGCGTGAAGGCCGTCTGTCGTCCGGTCCTCTACGGGCCGACGACGGTCGAAGAGCTTGCGGCTTATCCGGTGGGCGTCGTTAATGCCGATGCCGGGCAACGGGCGTACGACGAAGTGGTCCGCGCCGTGGCTGATTGTCGGGCGGGGCGCGTTGACGCTGTTGCCACAGCCCCCATCAACAAGGCGGCGTTTGCTGCAGCAGGATTGCCGTGGCGAGGCCATACGGACCTGCTCGCACATCTCTGCGGTGTTGGCGATGCCGTGATGATGTTCTGGTCGGACACGCTCCGTGTGGTCCTGGCGACGGTGCACATTCCGTTGGCGGAGGTCCCCCGGGCGCTGACGTCTGATCGGATGCAGCGGACGATCGGAGTCACAGCGGCGTCTTTACCCAAATTCGGGATTACGAACCCGAGGATTGCCGTGGCCGGACTTAATCCCCATGCCGGAGAAGACGGCTTGCTGGGGCGAGAGGAACTGGAACAGATTGGACCGGCGATTCAGGCCGCGCGCGCGACGGGAATCGACGTTGCCGGGCCTTTTCCTGCTGACACAATCTTTGTCCGGGCTTCCCGGGGTGAGTTCGATGCGGTCATCGCGTGTTATCACGATCAGGGGTTGATCCCAGTGAAGCTGCTCGCGTTCGGAACGGCTGTCAATGTCACCTTGGGCCTGCCAATCATCCGCACGTCCGTCGATCACGGCACCGCCTTCGACATCGCGCGGCAGGGCAAGGCCGACGAGGGCAGTATGGTGGAGGCCATTCTGCTGGCGGCACGGTTGGCTACGCCAACTCCAACGTCTCTCGAAGGAGCGTTTCAACCGCACGGAGTTCGGTGACGGGCAGCGTGCCGATCTTCTTGACGATCATCTCTTGCTTGATCGTCCGGAGGATGCCGGTAATCGTCGATGGCGCGACGAGGCCCGAGGCCGCCCATTCCTGAACCAGGTAGTCGCCGGGTAATGTCCGACTGACGTGGCTCGTCACCGCAGCGACTACGGCTTCGCGCCGGCCGCGATTGTAGGATGTGCCGCTCACCACAAGAACGGGTCGCTGCTTCGCGCCTTTCTCATCGGCAAAGACGAATTTGACTAGGACCAGGCTGCCGCGTTCACAGGTCGTCATACGCGGCGTCGGCCGGGTTGTCCCAGAGGCGGGCCAATACCGGGTCCGTGTCTTCGGCCAGTGCCACTAGATCGCCGGCCGCGCGGTCATCGATGCCGTCCAGGAGGAGGCGGGCTTCGATCGCCTCCCAGGCATAGTCGCGGATCGACTGGTCGCGCCGGGCTGCGGCAACGTTCAACCGCCGCCGCTCCTGTGGCTCGACGTCGATGCTGAGGCGAACTCGGCGCTGGACTGTTGACACAAAGACACATTGGCACAAATGTGTCGTGCCTGTCAACGAGGCATCCGAAAGACTGGCAAGAACCAATCAGTCAATAATTCAATACTCATGATCGTCATCATCGGAGCCGGCGTGACTGGCCTTGCCTGCGCTCTATCCCTCTCCCAACGCGGTCGCGAGGTGGTGGTGCTGGAACGCCATCGCAGGGCCGGCCTCGACACCTCCACGCACAACAGCGGTGTCATGCATGCCGGACTGTACTATCCGCCTGGGTCGCTCAAGGCCACACTCTGCGTGGAAGGCCGCGATCGCCTGAAGGCGTTCTGTGTGCAG
>JABMNV010000130.1 GCA_013203475.1 Acidobacteriota bacterium | reverse complement strand
GCCAGCGGCTCGATCAACTGCGTCACGCCTTTGCCCTCACCTATACGCCTCGCGGCGTCGAGATGGGAGACGTCCTGGTGACACGTCTCCGACGCGTTCGGCAGGGAAGACGGGTCAGTGCTTGGCCCGCAGCGCCACCTGCACTCGGGCGTCGTTGAAACAGGCACCGGCGCCCATATCGGTCAAGGTGTCGGGCACCAGTGCGTTGGACGTCGCGCCATTCTCGGTGCTGCGCGCCCAGAGGCCTTTAGGTAGCGACACCACACCGGGAGGCACTTCGGGCGTCACCGCGACCTCGCACCAGACTTCGCCGAGCGCATTGAAGATGCGCACGGCTTCGGCGTCTTCGATCGCTCTGGCTCGCGCATCATCGGGATGCATCTTGAGCTTGGCAATGCCGGGACGCAGTTCGCCAAGGGTGGACGAGATCGTGTGCGCGCTCGCCGGAGAGATCAGCGCGAGCGGGTAGTCCGTCGTGGCCGGGTCCGGCTGAAAGGCATACAGCCCTGAGGTCGTCGCCACCCCGTCGGGCGCCAGGTGGACCTTGCCGTCGTCTGTCACGGGATGCACGTCGACAAACTGAATGGGCAGGCCCTCGGCTGGTCCTGTTGCGACCGCGCCGGCACTGAGGGCTTGGGCGACGGCGTCCGGCAGATTCGCCGTGACGTCCAGAAGGCCTTCGGCCTGACCGAGCGCGTCATCGCGATCAGCGTCGACCAGGCCGAGGCGACGCGCAAGGTCGCGGAAGACCTCGTGATTGGGACGTGCTTCTCCGAGCGGCTCAATCACCGGCTGGACCAGATGCAAGTGGTAGGCCCCGTAGCCTCGGGCGACGTCATAGTGTTCCAGAAACGTTGTGGCCGGCAACACGACGTCGGCATACTTGGCCGTGTCCGTCATCGATTGTTCAAAGACCACCGTAAACAAGTCTTCGCGCTCGAGGCCAAGTTTGACGCGATTCTGATCCGGCATGGTGCTGAGCGGGTTGCAGTTGTACGCAAACAGCACCGAGATGGGCGGCGAGTCGAACTCTGTCAAGGCCCGACCGAGCTGGTTCATATTGACGATGCGCGCGTCAGACTCCGGTGTGTTGATCCAGCGCTCAGCCTGCAGTCCGTACGCTGAGGAATTACTCATCGTGTAACCCCCACCGCGCACCCCGAATTTGCCAGCCACGGCAGGCAGAGCAAGGATTGCCATCGACGCGGCACCGCCATTGCGGTTTCGCTCTTGGCCCCATCCGCAGCGAATGACGGCCGGGGATGTCGTGCCGTACCACTCGGCGAACAGGCGGAGATGCGCTTCGTCAATGCGGGCCGTTTCCGCCGCCTCGGCAAACGACCACGGAGCAGCCGCAGCGCGTAGGGCGTCGACGCCAGTGGCATGCGCGTTGAGGAACGCGTCGTCGGCTCGACCTGTGTCGAAGAGGGCGCGGATGACCGCCAGGGCGACCGCCACGTCCGTTCCCGGCGCGACGGGCAAGTGCAAGTCGGCCGTGCGCGCGAGTGGCGTGCGTCTGGGGTCGATGACGACCAGGCGTGCACCGCTCTTCTGCGCTTGCTTGATGTGGGCCATGAGGTGGATGCCTGAGGCAGGCGGGTTCGCGCCCCAGACGACGATCAACTTGGCATGGGCGTAGTCCTGGTAGGCGACGCCGGCCATCTTGCCGTACATAGCCGTGGCCGCTGCCGTGGTGGGTGCGGCGCAGACCGTGCGGGCCAGTCGAGATGCGCCAAACCGGCGAAAGAGCCGGGCGTCTTCCATTTCGTTGGTCAGAAGCCCGTTCGAGCCCCCGTAATAAAACGGCAGCACGGATTCGGCCCCGAACGTTTCCCGCGCCAGCTGCATGCGTTCAGCGATCACATCGAGCGCTTCGGACCACGGCACGACGGTGAATTCACCTCGTCCTTTTGGGCCTCTTCGTATCGATGGATACAAGACTCGCTCTGATGAATAGACACGTTGGTCGAACTTGCGCACCTTGCCACAGATGAAGCCATTGGTCGTGGGCGCCGAGTGGCTGCCGTCAATCTCCAGGATTCGGCCGCCCTCCACTTTGACCGCGAGGCTGCAGGCGTCCGGACAGTCCAGGGGACAAGCCGTGTGGACGGTGGAAGAGCCCCAGGTGGCGGGAGGGCGAACGTCAGTCTGGTCGGTCGGGGCCATGGGATGAGTGTACGATGGCGAGCGCAACAATGAAACGCATTCGAGTCAGAGGATGGTGGTTGCTGACGGGGCTGGCTGCGCTGGTCATGGCTGTGCCTTGGCCTGATTGGTTCGTCGCGTACGTCTACTCGCGAGGGGTGTACCCTCACGTGCAGCGCGCCGTGACGACGCTCAGCAACGCAACGCCGTGGGCCGTGATGGACGCGATGCTGCTCGGCAGCGCGGGGTACTTGTTGTGGCGCCTGGTGCGATTCGTGGCCCGCATCCGGGAGCGCGGGATGACGTCAGCGCTCTGGGAACTGGGGCGTCGGTTGGTGCGGACGACGGCGTGTCTCGTGCTGGTGTTCGTGGCACTGTGGGGGTTGAACTATCGGCGCACGCCTTTGGAGGAGAGCTTGCGGAGTTCGAACAACGGGACTGTCAGTGTGGTGACCGCTGATGACGTGCGAATGTTGGCCGCAGCGGCTATCCACGAGTCTGCCCAGACTCGGCCGAGCGAGAGGGGCAACGGAGTCGACGATTTTCAGCAGGTCGCTGAGCGACTGGCCGAGCCATTTCAGCGAGCGCTTGAACAATTGAACATGCCGCGGATCTCGATCACGGGTCGGCCGAAGATTTCGCACATCCTGACCCCATTCTTTACCGCAGCAGGTATCACCGGGATGGTGAATCCGTTCGCGCTTGAATCAATTGTGCATCCCGATCTGCTTCCGTTTGAACGGCCGATGGTCCTGGCCCATGAATGGGCCCACTTGGCCGGGTTTGCCGATGAGGCCGACGCGTCCGCGGTGGCGTGGCTGGCCTGCGTGTTGGGGGGCGCCGACCTGGCCTACAGTGCCCATCTGTTCGTCGTCCTTGAAAGCGCGGCGGCGCTGCCGCCATCGGTCTGGCAATCGCTTCGGACGAGTCTCTCCCCGGGAATGGTTTCGGACATTCAGGCGCTGGCGGGCCGGCTGGCGCTACAGCAGCCGGCGGTGCGCGAGAGGGCGTTTGCCGTGTACGACGGCTATCTCAGAACAAATCGAGTCCCCGACGGCGTCCGGAGCTACGCCCGGGTCCTACGCGTGTTGGTCGCGATGCGGGATAACACGCAGAACCCTCGGCCGATTGACGATGGCCCCCCGCTGGCTGAATAGGGGAGCGAGCCTATTCTTTGTCCAGGCCCTCGAGTTCTTCAGACGTGATCGGTTTTGAGGAAAGGCCAGTCCTGAGGTCGTCGGGACTGGCGTCGGGCCCCTCTGTCAGAGGCACATACACCAGATACCAGCCGCGATGATTGCACGCATGGCACCTGTAGGGCTGCTTCTCGCTGAAGACTCGTCTGGCCCGCTCGGCCAGCGATCGGAGCCTGGATGGGTATATTCTCGCCGATCCGCAGAGCGGGCACGTGCGCATAAACCGCTAAACACTGCCATAGAAGCACGTTTAAAGTGCGTCACAGTTCGTTTTAGTCGTATTCCAGTGCATGGTACTACGGTCGCGCTAGTTGATCTTGATATCGAGTGCCGTGGCCAATTGTTCGAGCCACGTCAGCAGACGATGGTGGTTGTCTGGTCCAGTCAGCAGTAGTTGCTTCTGCACGGGACGCAGGGACCGCAGCGTGGGGTCAGCGTGCTCGAAGTAGCTGGGCCGTCGGAGCAGAGTTGGGCTGGTCTTGGGTTCCGGTGTGGCCATGAGCACCGCAATCGCTCGGCCGATCGCCTCGTCGAAACTTCCGCCAGGATGGCCCAACTCTTCGTACGCGGCATCAAAGAGTGGTTTGACGTTGACGTAGAGCTGCGCGGCATCCACGGGGTTGATTGAGACCAGAGCACTTGTCGGTCCGTCCCAGCGCGCGTACGTCCGCGTGTCGATAGGGCCGCTGTCAGTTCCGGTGATGGCGAGCCGGGTAGACGGCCGCAAGACGCGCAAAGGCACGGCCGGCGTTCGGCCCTCGGCGACCTGTTCGACGGCCAGCACCGCGCTCCGGACGAGCGCGTCTGTGGCGAGGAGGCGCGCCAGGAGTGGGTGAGCCGACAGGGCTGCCACGGCGTCTCTGAGCAAGCCATCAGACCCGTCCAGTGTCGGCAGTTCCATGGGCTCCTGCTGAGGTCGTGCGGACGTCACACCGCCGTCGGTTGCGACCGTTGATGCAGGCACCACCTGATCCGGGCGTGCCCGGTTCATCCACCAGAAACCAAGGGCGCCGATGGCCGCCACTGCCACCACGATGGCGACGATGTTGCGTACGCCCGGTCGCCCCTCGGAGGGACTCGGCGGAGATGGAACTGGAGAATTACGGGTCAGCGGCTGATCGTCAAAATCCATATCTCAATTCTACGCCTTCTGGAGCGCGACACTATCTGTCCGTTTCGTCTGATTCGATTCGCTCGATTTGTGTCGAGTCGAGGGCTTCGGCCGGTATCTCCGTGCCTGAACTAAAGCGGACCAAAATAGGCGCAGAAACCCAGCGCGTCCATCCACAGGAGGCGCAGCGTATTGGATACCGACGCGTAATTCGTGACCGAAGTCGCTCAAGATTCGAGTGACGATGCGAGCGTTGCAGGTAGGGGCCCTGACATTTGTGACAGACCGTGAGCGTGGCTACTGCGGCGTGTGCTGCCCCTGGGCACTGTCGCCCTGTGGCACGGGGGTTGATACAGAAGTCACGGGTGGTGCTGGCTCATCAGGATTGATGAGCGTGTCCCCGTGCCAGTGTCGTGCGATGACTCCCAGCATCCGGGCGCCTCCGTCCAGATTGCCACTGTGGACGTTCGGCGGCAATGCGGGCCAGTGGCCCGTCTCTGCCATCCAGGCGACGAGGTCATATCCTGTTGGAGTGTGGGGGCAATGGCGGTGGCCCGTGTTCTTGAGATGTTCTCCCCGGTGAATACAGTCGGGACACCAACCAAGGTCATAGTCAAGCGAGGTCTCGCTGACGATTTGGGCCTCCAGAAGGCGCTGAGCGCTTCGCACTGTCGTGACCCGAAGCCAGTCAGGCGGCGCCGGTCGGCTATCGTCCAACCAGAGTTTGAGTGTGCGCTTGATTCTGTCCTTGTGCGACAGGACGAGGTCGACCACGGACTCTTCGTCACGCTGCTGTAGAATTTCGATGTCGAGCTCACGGCCTAACCGAAGCGGCGGCAGGTCGGGAAACGCGGCATCCGGACTCCACACATCACGAATACGGCCGCGCCACGCGCACGTCTCACATCGAAACCATCGGGTGTCGGTCCATCGTCCCTGCATCTGTTCAACCCACGTGTGGGCACGAGATGGCCGAAGGTGGGAGAATCCACACCTTGGGCAGACACGGACGCTGTCCTAGTCTGGCATCTGACCTCGCAGCTCAACTCTACCTGATCCTGTCTCGCGCCCAGTCCCAGCCCTCCAATCCCTTGTCGTTGACCGCTTTCACCGCGACGTGTGTGCCTGCCGCCAGCGCTGGCAGGGTGGCGCTCGGTTCTGTGACCACGACGCGAGTCCGCAGAGGATCGGCTTCGGGACCGTACGCCACGACGTACTGTGTGACACCCGTCTCTGGGGAGGCGGACCACGTGAGCGTGACACCGTCGGCCGCGGGTGCCAGCACGAGGTCTGCGATGCGAGATGGACTGGAGGCGAGATACATCAACGTGGCCGCCGTCACCTTCGCGGTTTCCGTGACCTGCGGCTGGCTAATGGTGTCGAGGTCGTCGGTGGCTTGGTGGTAGTTGGGGTTGGCAAGAATAGGATACGAGCCGATGCCGCCAACGATGTCGCCCCATGCCTCGAAGAAGGCGCTGGCATCAGTGCCGCGATAGTACTTGGTGTCAAACAACACGAGGTCGGTGAACAACAGCGCGGCTCCGTGCTGGACGTCTCGGATGCCGGCATTGGAGTAACGGATGGTGTTGTTGAGCTGCGGACCTTCTCCCGCCCATCCAATCATGTCGTTGTTGAGGGCCCCGACGATGTTCCACTTGGCCACCGCTGCCCGCCGAACGAATTCGCGGCTCCCGAGCAGGCCGGCTTCCTCGCCGGTGAAGGAGGCAAACACGATTGTGGCGGGTTGTGGCGTCTGGGCGAGGATTCGGGCTGCCTCGAGCAGCGCCGTGGTCCCCGAGGTGTCATCGTCGGCTCCCGGGCCCACGGCCACCGAGTCGAAGTGACTGCTCACGACGTAGATCAGGTCTGGATCCACGGTGCCCCGCAGCGTGGCCACCACGTTGGCGGTCTGGCCTCCCAGGGCGATGGTTTGAGCGAACCACTGCGTCTCAGGCGTGTACCCAAACGAGCTGTACGCGTCCGACAGATAGGCAATGGCCTTCGCGTTGCCCGGTTGGGTGATGTGCTTTGAGTCGAAGTCATACAGAGCTTTCGCATGTGCGTAGACTCGAGTGACAGACGCTGAGTTGGCCACGGTCCGTACGGCATCGGCGATCGGGGCAAACATTCGTGCTGTGCGGGCCCGCAGCTCAGTTTCATGCGCCAGCGTGGTCGTCAGACGGGCGATCACCTCCTCGACTGTGACGGTCCGCGTGAGGTCACTGACGTAGATGCCGCGCTCGGGAGACACGGTGTCACCGTCCCGGTCTGCCACGATCAAGACGCGGGAGCCATCAGCGGAAGCTGCCCAGCTGTATTCGGGGACGACGGTGCGGATGGTGTTGTTGTGGAAGAGGCGACGCCGGACGCCGGTGGTCAGGTCATACACCTGGGAGCGCCGATGGCGCGATTCGCCCATCATGCCGAGCAAGGTGGTGTTGGTCAGGAAGCGTGGCAGCACGTCGTGCTGGATGTCGCGGGTCACGCGGGTGTGGTCTTCGCCCTGCGCGACATACAACTCCCAGTCAGTGAACTGCATCATCTGATACGCCATCAGGCTGCCGTCGGGTGACAACGCAGGGGCATCGAGTCGCTCGCGTCCAGTACGGACAACCGTGACGGCGTCGCCCAGGGTCGGCGACCGGCTGAGGGTGTAGGCGTCAGCGCTGCGGTTGATCCAGGCGAGTGTGCTTCCGTCCGCCGACATCGTGGCGCCCGTGCCATTGATGATGCGCGTCGCTCTGGTTGAGAGGTTGAGAACGGCGAACGCGGAGGCCGCGCCACTACCACGACCACCTCGCCCTCCCCGACCGCCGCCACCTAAGGCACGTTCCCCACGACCGGCGGGAGCTGCCGCGCCGGCGGCGGTGTCGGGTGGGATGGGCTTGCGGAAGGTCTGAGTGCCCGTGGTCGCGTAGATGAGGGCCTGGCCGCTCGGGTCCACATCAGTGAGGCTCTTGAAACCAGGCGCCGATGTCAGGCGCTCGGGCACGCCGCGGTCCCGAGCGATGTAGACGTCTGAACGGTCCAGACCTGTTTCCTCAGACCCGATGAACAACAGGGACTGGCTGTCAGCGGCGAACTGGGGCGACGTCTTGGCCAAGCCGGGCGTGGCGAGGACGCGTTCGGTGCCAGTGGCGAGGTCGCGCACGACCAGGTCGCCAGTTGTGGCGAGGAGCCAATTGGCTGTCTGAGATGCCGCCTGACGCGCGGGCGAATTGGGGCCCGGCGTCGAAATAATTGTCTGGGTGGCCGCCCATTCGGGTGTGCGAGGCGCGCGAATCCAGGCAACGTGGGTACCGGCGGCGTTGATCATCACGCCCGCCCCCGCCAGTTCCGCCACCAGGGCGGTGCCCGGAGCGGTCTGGACGATTCGGGTGACAGGCGCGGTCGTGGGGCCGGCCTCGTAAAGCACGAGGCCACCATCGGCAGATAATCGAGGCAACCGCCCGTCCTCAGCGATGGACTTCGACGGGTAGTACTCGCCGGTCAGGAGCGCGACGCGTTCGAGATACTCGGGCGCGGCCGCTGAGCGCATCAGGGCGAGCAGGTGCGGCAGGGCGAGGTGATAATCGCCTGCGTCCCAGTCGTCGAGCGCCTCTTGCCAGTGGTCCCCCGGTGTCGACGCGGTCGATTGGGCTTGAGTCATCGTCGTGGCGACTGCCGCGGCCACGATGAGGCAGACCAGCACCGAGAGGGCCGTGAGGCGCGGCCGGCGCGCCAGACGAGGGGGACAGGTCGATGTTGAGGCCAGCATGGCCGACATGATAGGCCGACTTGGCCACGAAGTGCGATAATTGAGCCATGACCTCAAAGATGCTTGACGCGCTCGATCAACAAATCAGCAACGAGTTTTCGGCGTCGTTTTCGTACCTGGCGATGGCGTCGTGGTGTGAACACCGGCAGTTTATGGGGGCCGGGCACTGGCTGCGTCTGCAAAGCGCGGAAGAGTACAGCCACGCCATGAAGCTGTTCAACTTCGTCCTGGCGCGCAACCACCAGGCGAGCGTGAGCCGCATCGACAACCCGGGTGGCGACTTTACCTCGCTCCTGGAAGTGTTTGAGGCTGCGCAGACGCAGGAACAGGCGGTCAGTCGACAGATTGACGGACTCTTCGAATTGGCATTTCAAGAGAAGGTCTTCGCGGCGATGGCCGAGCTCCAGTGGTTTGTCACCGAGCAGGTCGAAGAAGAGAAATCGATTCGCGAAATCGTCGCCAAGATGCGCATGGTGAAAGACGACCCGTCGTCTTTACTGGATCTGGACCGAGAGTTGGGGGCGAGGGCGGCCGCGCCGCAGGCCCCCTGAGTCGGGTTATGCGTCCAGAGCGCTTCGGGCGGCGCTGAGCGACTCGAATCTCTCGAAAATGTCTTCAAGGCCCGCGAGTGTGAGGAGATCGGTAATGCGCGAGGTCGCCCCGCCCAAGGCGAACCGACCGCCTTGGCGGGTGACGGTAATGTGTGCGGCGATTAACTCGCCAAGGCGAGTGCTGTCGATGTAGGGCACGCAGGACAGCTCAAGCAGGACCACGCGGGCCCCCTGGGCTGCGGCGCTCGTGGTGGCCTGCTTGAGGCGGCCAGGCGTGTCCCCGACCGTCAGGCGACCTTCCAGCCGAACGATAGCGATGTGGCCTTCGATGGACGTCTCTATTTCCATACGTTGAGCCATATTGTATCCGCCTCGGGTAAGATTATCGGCATGTCAACGATTGCTTCACTTAGTGCTGTTCGTCGCGTGCCTGCGGCGGTGAATGAACCCATCAAATCGTATGCGCCGGGGAGCCCAGAGCGAGTCGAGCTCAAGGCCCGCCTCGCCGCCATGGCGAATGAGCGAATTGAGATTCCCCTGATCATCGGCGGCAGGGAAATCCGCACCGGCAAGATCGGGCAGACGGTGATGCCCTTCAAACATAGTCACATTTTGGCGGATTACCACATGGCGGGGCCCGAGCACGTGCAGCAGGCGATTGCCGCAGCGCTCAAAGCGAGACAAGAGTGGGCGAGTTGGCCGTTCGAGGATCGCGCGGCTGTCATTCTCAAGGCGGCCGAACTGCTGGCGACCACTTGGAAGGCGACCATCAACTCGGCCACGATGCTTTGTCAGGCCAAGACGGCGTACCAATCGGAGATTGACGCTGCGTGCGAGTTGATCGACTTCTGGCGGTTCAACGCGCAGTACGCGCAGGAGATTTACGCTGAGCAGCCTGCGAATGGCCCCGGCGTGTGGAACCAGTTGGAGTACCGGGCCCTGGAAGGGTTCATTTACGCCGTGTCGCCGTTCAACTTCACGGCAATTGGCGGCAACCTTTCAAGCGCGCCTGCGCTCATGGGCAATACGGTGGTCTGGAAGCCCGCATCCTCTTCGATGCTCAGTTCCTACTACGTCATGCGAATTTTTGAGGCGGCAGGCATGCCGCCAGGGGTGATCAACTTCGTGCCGGGCAGCGCCGGACCGATTACCAACACGGTGCTGGCGTCGCCGGACCTGGCAGGCATCCATTTCACCGGCAGCACGGCCGTGTTCCAGAGCATGTGGAAGACCGTTGGAGAGAACATCGCGAACTATAAGACCTACCCGAGGCTGGTTGGTGAAACCGGAGGCAAAGACTTCATTATCGCTCACCCGTCCGCCGACCCGACGGCCGTGGCGGTTGCCATCGTCCGAGGCAGCTTTGAGTACTCGGGGCAGAAGTGTTCGGCCGCCAGCCGGGTGTACGTGCCGCAGTCGTTGTGGGACGAGGTGCGGGACCGCACGGTCGCGATGATGGGGGAAATCAAGATGGGCGATCCGCGCGACTTCCGGAACTTCACGAGCGCGGTCATCGACCGCAAGGCCTTCGACAAGATTTCGGGCTATCTCGATCATGCCAAACAGACGGCGACCGTGCTTGCCGGGGGCGGCTGCAACGGCGACGAGGGGTACTACATCGAACCCACTCTCGTTCAGACCGAGGACGCAGGGCATCGGTTGATGTGCGAAGAGGTGTTTGGGCCGGTCGTCACCGCCTACGTGTATCCCGACGCCAAGTGGGCCGAGACACTGGAGGTGCTCGACAAAACATCGCCGTACGCGTTGACAGGGGCCGTGTTCGCCGGTGAGCGGGCCGCCGTGCGTGAAGCCACCAGCGCCCTTCGGAACGCCGCCGGCAACTTCTATATCAACGACAAACCCACGGGGGCCGTCGTCGGACAGCAGCCGTTCGGTGGAGCACGGGCGTCGGGCACCAATGACAAGGCCGGGTCCAAGTCAAACCTGACGCGCTGGGTCAGCACGCGTACGATCAAGGAGACGTTCGTGCCGGCAAGCGACTTCACATACCCCTTCATGGGCGAAGAATAACGTCAGAACCACGGGCGGTGCTCAGCAGGATTCCAGCGCGCGACCAGCGCGTTGGAATCCGCGAGATGTCTCAGTATCAGGTCAGCTCGTCCTGGGGCTCCTGTATGCGCCAGGAGACACGCGGCGGCGTGGACTGACGCAAACCACGTGCGTAGCCCCTCACCGAGGTGCGCGGTCCAGTTTTCGAAAATGTGAGCCGCGACGAAACGGCGCCATACGTGATCGCTGACTGGCAACGCCGGTGTGACGCCGAGCGCTGCTGTCGCAGCATCCCTCCAGTTGGTGGGCACCGCCCCCACGGCGGTCTGACACGTCGCCATGACTTGCGGGGGCGTGCCCAGCACGTTCGGTACGGTCGCGGCGCTTCGAGCCACAGCGAACGCGCTGGTCAGTCTGACAGACAGAGGGCCATCGTCCACGTTCCACTGGCGAACGTGCTCGACGGCCAGGGCCAGCCGACCGAGCGGGGCTGACGCGGTGCCCATGAGTTCCACGCTGAGTTGCTCGAACCGCCACCAGTTGTCCCAGTCCATGGCCATCGCCGGATGAAGTAATGGCGGGAGGGCCGGGTCGGCTTCCAGTCCCACATATTCAGCACCACCAGGGAACGCTGCCGCGTTCGCCACGATGGAGATGGGGGCAACCGACGTGGCTAGATGGTCAGCGGCCGTGGGGCAATAGTGCGAGAGTGTCACCGAGACGCCGCGCGGATCGCTGACGACCTGCCTCGGAAACTGTCGGCAGGCGAGGGGGAGCGCCTGATGTCCGAGTGCCCGGTGAATTCGACGGCCCCCGCCCTCGGCGTTGTCGGAAAACACACAGCGGTCGTGGTGAATTCGCAGGAGTCGTGTTTCTCCAGCATCAGGGGGCGATGTGGTGATAAGTGGATGAGCCCCGGCGGGAGGGGTGAGTGCGCCCTCTCGAATGGCACGTTCAATCGACGTCCCTTCCGCGTCAGTGACTTCAATCGGCCAGCCTGGCGTGCAGCAGCGATTGCGGTGCCGACAACCGTAGTCAGCATGAAACGACAACACACGTGTGTCAGGCACCGCGCGTCGTTCCGCTACCGATCCTGGGTGATGGGCTGGAGCAACGACCGTAGGAAGTTCAGCCGCCACGCCCCATCCTCAGGGTTGTGGTAGTTGAACGGGAGTTCCTGGGGGAGCAGGTCTGTGCGGTTCTTGGCAGGCTCAAACGAGGTCCCCTCATGCCACTCGTTGAACGTCGTGAGATAGGTCAGAAAGAAACCGCGCTGGGCGTTGCCGCGATTCGGATCCGCTTGCAGGTCCATGGTGGTTTCGAGACTCTCGAGGATGCGCCCGCGCGCAGCCGTCTCGGCCAGGCGACGCGACTCGACAGATGTCCAATCCACTGGCACGCCGATCGGAGGCTCGAACGGCAGGGGAAGATCACAGACGCCTAACGGCACCACAGGCACGAAGAGGTCAAACCCGCAGTTTGTCGCAAACGAGTACAGGAGGTCGTTGCCACCGAAGTCCGTTGCGGCCTGCGGCCAGGAGGCTGGTCTGACAAAGCTGTCGTAAACCGACATGCCGTCAAAACCACCGGCGCGGGTCCGGCCGACGTCCAGTGAATCCGCCAGGAGAATGACGCGGTCAAACAGTGGTCGGGCATTCTCGCGAATCGTGTCCGTCTGCCTGTGCCACACGTCGTCGGGCGTGTAGTCGGGGACGATCTGCTGTTGTCCGACACAGTCAATCACCGTCGGAGGCACGATCGTACGGAATGTCTTGAGGACTGGCGCGGACGAGCCGTCAGCGTGCTCGAGCAAGAGGAAGTTGTCCCACTGCCGACGCTCTCCGTATTCGCGCAGCAGATAGTTGACGTCGGACGCATAAAAGAGTGCGCGATCGGTGCGATAGGGTTCGAGGTGAAACGTGACGTGAATGTCGTGGGCACGCATCACATCCATGATCAAGGGAGTCGCGCGGTTGGAGTAGGAGTCGCGTCCCCACCAGCTAATCGCGATCGCGCCGACCCCGGCATCTGCCATCCACCGTGCATGTTGTTCGACGACGGCTCCGTTCAAGGAGTCGTACGGCCCGAGCGCCGGCATCATCGTGGACGCGATGCGGTAGGGAGGTGTATGTCCCTTTTCGGACCAGTGGACATATGGGCTGGTTTCATACCAAGCGTAGTACTCGAAGACGAAGTGCCTGCGCAGATTGAGAAAGCGAGCGCGAAGGCGCCGGGCGGAAATTGACTGTGGGAGAAAGATCGGGTTTTCAGGAATCGTTCGCTCGCGCTGGTCGCGATCAAACGGGGGCAGTTGCCGGCCGAGCGTACGGGCCACAGCGTCTAGCGTGGAGCCCTTCTGGACCTGGCCTGACTTGAGTGCTGCCGCGACCGACGAGTCTCCCCGCCACTGACTGGCAGGATCAGGAAAGCCCGCGTACGCCTGGGGTGATGCAGAACGAGGTGCGCCCTGGTCGAATGTGGGGATGCCGAATCTGTCGAACCCCGCGTGTGTCAGCGCCGCTCCTGGAACTGCAGCGAGGCCGGTTTTCAAGAGGTCGCGGCGCGATGGATGAAACACAGGGAAAGTGTAGGTTGATTCTCGCCGATTGGCTGTTCAATATTTGCTTAATCGGGCGACCGCGCCCATGCGCTGAGGCCACCCGTCGTCAGTTTCATGGTGCCGGAGGAGGGAATCGAACCCACACTCGCCGTTAAGCGAACAAGATTTTGAGTCTCGCGCGTCTGCCAGTTTCGCCACTCCGGCAGGAGGGGAAGAAGAGGAGTATAACATCGGCGGGTGGGGTGTGCCCACGACGGTGGAGGCGCAATGGCTGGATTGATGTGGCGGTGGATTGGTAATTCCTGCGCGATTCTGGTGGCTGC
>JABMNV010000129.1 GCA_013203475.1 Acidobacteriota bacterium | reverse complement strand
TCCTGAGGCTAGCGCGTCTGCCAATTCCGCCACTTCCGCACACGAAGACTTGCAGGCAGGTCCAGCCACGCGGGCCGGAAGCGGCGATTATACCTCAGCTTGGGACACACGTTCACTGGTGAGCTGCGCGGAGCGTACGCGAGCCGGTCGCCAATCAGCGCGTGGTCGGCATCGCCCAACCTCCGAAGTCGGGCAGAACCTCCTCACACCTGTCGAGCGAGCCAGAATCCTGCAAACACAGCCACCAAGGCACCAACCCCCTGCGCGGCGGCATTGATCGCAGCCGAGGCTATCGCTCCACGCTCGATCAGGCGGTAGGTATCCGCCGAAAACGCAGAAAACGTCGTGAAGCCACCACAGATGCCGACAATGAGAAAGAGCACGCCGAGGTGGCCTTCGGCCTGAGCGCGTTCCGCAAAGATGCCGGCGGCCAGGCCCACGACAAGGCTACCGAACATGTTCACCGCAAGGGTGCCATACGGGAATGTCTCCGGCAGCACACGATGCACGGCCGCCGTCATCAGATAACGACCGATTGCACCAATGGCGCCGCCAGCGCCCACCACCAGCAGTCGTAATCCCATCTCTACAGCACCGACTTCATCATCCCGTCGTCCACCATTTACCGCCCAACCGCCTGAAGGGTATTAAACCATGCGATCAGCGTCCGTTAGAATAGGGCACAAATGACCAGTGCTCATCTCCCCTTCGTGATCGGTGTCGCTGGAGGTTCCGGCTCGGGCAAGACCACGGTCGTCCGAAACATTATTGAGGCGCTCGGCGATGGGCACGTCTCCGTCCTTGAGCACGACCGTTATTATCGCGACCATCCGTCACTGCGTTTGGAAGAGCGCGCGGCACTCAACTACGACCACCCTGACTCACTCGAAACCGACCTGCTGGTGCGGCATGTCGAGGAACTTCGCGCTGGACGTCCGGTCGAAGTGCCGATTTATGACTTCGCACGTCACTCACGAAAGACGGAGACCGGGACGGTCGTCCCCCGCACAGCCGTGATTGTGGAAGGGATTCTGATCTTTACGGATCCAGCACTGCGCCAGCTCATGGACGTGAAAGTCTTTGTCGATGCCGACGATGACACGCGGTTTATCAGGCGTCTGCAACGCGACATCAGCGAGCGAGGCCGAACGGTGGAGTCGGTGATCGACCAATACCTGGGCACCGTCAAACCGATGCACCTCGAGTTTGCGGTCCCGTCGAAGCGCTACGCAGACATCATTATTCCGCTCGGCGGCCATAACTCCGTCGCGATTGACATGTTATTGACGCTGATTCGGAGCCTCAAAACAATGAGGCAATGAGGCAATGAGGCAATGAGCCAATGCGCCAATGCGCCAATGCGCCAATAGCATTGCCTCACTGCCTCATTGCCCAATTGCCTCATTGATTAGCTACTCAATCTCCAACACCCTGAACGTTTGCATCGGCCCGATTGGCGTGACGGTATCGCCAACTTTCTTGCCGAGTTGGGCGTGATACGTGCCCGCCTCCACGACCGGACCAAAGCCGCCGCCACGTCCACCTCGTCCCTGGCCGCCACCGCGACCGCCCGCACCGCCAGCCTCTGGCGCTGGTGACGTCTCACGGAGGTTCCACAGAATGCGTCGGAGCCCCAGCGTCTTGTCGAGCGTCAGCGTGCACACCTCCCGGCCGCGCGAGTCTTTCACGGTCAGAACGAGGTCGGTGTCGTCCGGGATCGCCTGCCCTACGGAGTAGGCGAAGTTCGCACCAATCGGCGGATTCGGACTGGCGACGTTGCCGCCCAAGGTCGCAAGACCCGCCGAACCATCCTGCGCGATACCGCCCAGCGTAATCAGATAGGGATTCTTCACCGGATACAGATTCGCCTCAGCCGCCAGCGCCTGGGGGGTGATCTCTCGCAGCGGGCTGTAGTCGTCCAGAATGAAGAAACTACGTCCGAATGTGCCGAGTACCAGATCGTTTTCGCGACGCTGCACCTGCATGTCGCGCACCTGCGTCGTGGGCAGACCGCCCTTGAGTTGCGTCCAGTGCCCGCCACCGTCGACGCTGGCAAACACGCCAAACTCCGCTCCGGCGAACAGAAGGTTTGGATTGACATGATCCTGAATCACCGCCCACAAGTTATTCTTGGGCGGCAGGTCGCCGCTGATGTTCGTGAACGTGCGGCCGCGGTCAGTGCTCTTGACTAGGTAGGGCTTGTAGTCGCCCGTCTGCCAGTTGTTCAGCGTCACAAACACGGTGTTGACGTCCAGTCGCGACGCGAAGACGTCACTGACATACGTCCACTTCGGCACGCCAGGGAAGTCTTCGGCCTTCCGCCAGCTCTTGCCGCCGTCCTCGCTCGCCTGAAACAAACCATCGTCCGTCCCGACATACAGCAAGCCCGCCATCATCGGCGACTCGTCAACCGCAACGATCGTACTCAAGGCCGTGGTCGACTCGTGGAACGCGATGGAATCCTCGGGCCACACCTTCCCCATGATCGGAATCTCTCGGTAGTCCAGATTCCGTGTCAGGTCCGGGCTCACACGCATCCAACTCGCACCGCGATCGTCCGTCCGATACAGGTAGTTGCTGCCCCAATAGAGGCGCGAACTCAGATGCGGACTGATCATGTACGGCGCATCCCAGTTCACGCGCTCGTTGCCGCCACCACCGCGCCCCGCCCCGAGACCGCCGCCCGCAGCAGCCGCGGCTTCGGCTGAAGCCAATGTGCCGCCAGACGGCGGACGAATGCTCTGAGTCCTCCCCGTGCGCCGGTCGTACCGGACCAGTCCGCCACCCTGTGACTGCGCGTAGATGTAGTTGAAATTCTCAGGATCAGGCCACGCCTGAAACCCATCACCGCCGTTGACGTGGTACCAGTCACTGGTCCGGACGCCGAGGACGTTGAACGTCCCCGAGGGGCCGCACATCGAAAAGTTGTCCTGCGTGCCGCCGCACACGGTGTAGAACGGCTTCTCGTTGCCGATGCCGACCTTGTAGAACTGGGTGATCGGCAGATTCGAGAACATACGCCACGTGCCGCCGTTGTCGTACGTCTCATACACCCCGCCGTCATTGCCGATCAGGATGTGGTCTGCATTGGTCGAATCAAACTCGACGACGTGATGGTCGACGTGGACGGCGAAGGCCCCTGACCCGCTTTCGATACCGATATTGGTGAACGTCTTGCCGGCATCCTTGGTCCACTGAAACCTCGTGTTGACCATCCACACCGTATCGTCCTGACGCGGATCGACATAGATCTCCGAGTAATAGGCCGGACCGCCACCGCGCTCGCGTGACGTCCGCTCCCACGTCGCACCGTTGTCGTCTGTCTTGTAGAACCCGCGGCCGTCTTCAGGCGTTGCGGGATTCAGGGGAGGCGGTTCCGGTTCTGGCGTCGGCGCGGCATCCTCGGCCCCCGCCGCACCAGCTCGGCCACCGCGGCCGCCGCGGCCTCGACCACCGGCCGCCGCGGGCGACACCTTGGCGTCAATCAAGGCGTACACCCGTCCTGGCTTCTTGGGGTCGGTTGCCAAAGCGATGCGCCCCACCTCTCCTGGCGGCAGGCCGTTGGTCAGCTTGTTCCAGTTCCTCCCGCCGTCGGTGGTCTTGAACACACCGCCATCCGGGCCACCACCAATCATCTGCCCCACGTGGCGCATCCGTTGATAGGACCCGGCAAACACCGTGTTCGGATTCCGAGGATCAAAGGCAAGGTCGGTGAATCCGGTTGTGTCGTTGACAAACAGACTTCGGGTCCACGTCGCGCCGCCGTCAGTCGTCTTATAGACGCCGCGCTCTCCGCCGGCAGAAAACAGCGGTCCCTGGGACGCCACCCACACGATATTGGAATTGTTCGGATCAACCAGAATCTTGCCGATATGTTCGGAAGTTTCGAGACCCGACAGCTTCCACGTGGCTCCGGCGTCAGTCGACTTGAACAGGCCCGCGCCAAAGTGCGCGGATCGCTGGCTCGCGTTCTCGCCTGTCCCTAACCACACAATGTTTGAGTCCTTCGGGTCGACGACCACGCAACACAGATTGTGCGTCGGGCCATCGTCGAAAATCGGCTCGAAACTGATCCCCCGATTGACCGTCTTCCACAAGCCGCCGAAGGCCGTCGCCACGTACCAGACGTTGGGGTCCTTCGGGTCGATCTCAATATCCTGGACGCGTCCCGTGACCACGTTCGTGGGCAGGCTGCGAAATACCAGCGCGCTCAGCGCGTCAGACGTCAGCCCGGCCTGGGTTTGGCCTGCACCAGCCACCGGCCCTGCGCCGCTCCAGACAACGGCGACAAAGACCGCCGTCGCCACAATTCCTGATAGTCGCTTCATCATCGTGATTTCTCCGGGACATGCCTCAGATACGGCGAGGTCGCGGCAATTCTCGCACCCACGCTCGATTGACGCAATACTCTCGGCCCCTTTGCCTACCTGCCCGCGAACCTGGCGATTTGTCCCCGGCCGCCGGTCGCCCAGCCCACGGACGTCCCGGGCGCGTGACTGTAGGTGTGCAGGCCACGCGCGGGTGTGGCCAACGACGTCCAGTTACGACCATCGTCGCTTGACAGATCAGAACCCGATGGCCCGACGGCGAGCAGGGTCAACCCCGCAGGCCCTGGCAGGTAGGTCACAACCGAGCGGAACCCACCCACGCCAGGTGCCAGCCGCCACGTCATCCCACCATCGTCAGTCACGGCGACGTTGTCGGCCGCGAGGTCCTCTTGCGCGTAGTCACCGCCGACGATGATGCCGTGGAGCGGGTCCCGAAAGGCAACGGAGTAGATGCCTGCCGAGCCGCCGCCTGGAATCGGCGTCTCTGCAACCGTCCAGGTCTTGCCACGGTCAGCCGATCGAAGGACACGAGCCCGAGCTGCGGCGCCGGTGCCGATCCAGACGTGACCTTCGCCCCAGACGGCAATGTTGGTACCGCTGGCGGCAAAGGCCCCTTCGCCGTCTAAGGCCGGCGGTAGCGTGCTGACCAGCACTCGTGTCCAGGTGGCGCCGCCGTTGTCGGTGGTGATGATGTGGAACTGTCCATCCGCCGAGTCGCTGAAGGCGATGCCATGATCGGCGTCCCAAAACGACATCGCGTCAAAGAATGCGTCGGCGTCATGGCTCGTGAACTGGGTCACCCACGTAGCTCCCGCGTCGGTGGTCTTGAGGATGCGAGACGCCTCACCAGGGCCGATGCTCAGGATGTAGGCAGTGTTAGCATCGATGGCATCAACGTCGCGAAAGTCGAGGGCGCCCAATTCTGGCGGAGAGACGTTGGCCCACGTCGCACCGGCGTCCTCGGTACGGAGAACGGTGCCACGGGATCCACTGGCCCACGCCACGTTCGCGTTCACGGCACTCACGCCGCGAAAGGTGACGGTCACGCCACTCTGCTGCGGAGTCCACGTCGCCTCCACTGCCGCCGACGGCCGCGTCTGAGCCAGACCAGCCGCGACAGCCAAACCAATCCCCAAGCCGGCGCACATCAATTTCGTCATTGCCCCATTGCCCCATTGCCTCATTGCCTTGCGCGATTCTAGCCCCCAAGTCCCGCTTGGTGCACAATCTGGGCATGTCTACCCGAACCTTGGTCACCACCCTGGGTGTCATCGCTGGCGTTGCGCTGCTGGCGAGCACCACCGCCCGCGCCTTCGACACGACACCTCAGACCCCAGTGTCGTTTGATTCGACGCTGTTTCAGTCCCTGTCCTGGCGCAACATCGGGCCACCGAGGGGAGGTCGCACGAAGGCGGCCTCGGGGGTGCCGTCGCAACCGCATACGTTTTATGTCGGCGTGGCGAACGGGGGCGTCTGGAAGACAACCGATGCTGGTCGCACCTGGCAGCCCATCTTTGACGACCAGCCCACCGGGTCCGTCGGTGCGCTCGCCGTCGCCGAATCGGATCCGAACATCATCTACGTCGGCAGTGGCGAGGGCATGCCGCGTCCCGACCTGTCGACCGGTGACGGCATGTACAAGTCCACCGATGCCGGCAACACGTGGACCCATCTCGGACTTCGAGACGCCCAACAAATTCCACGCATCGTCGTCGACCCAGAGAATCCGGATCGCGTGTTCGTCGCCGTGCTCGGTCATCCCTACGGCCCCAGCACCGAACGAGGCATTTTTCGATCGACTGATGGCGGACTGACGTTTGACCGCGTGTTGTACAAGGACGAAAACACGGGAGGCGTGGACCTCGCCCTCGACCCGGTGGACCCGAACACGATCTACGCCGTGATGTGGGAGACACGCCAGGGGCCGTGGGAAAACGCCGTCTGGAACGGCGCTCACAGTGGTCTCTTCAAGTCCACGGATGGGGGCACGACGTGGCACCCGCTCACGCAGGGTCTGCCGACCTTTGCCGAGGGACTGGGGCGCATCGGTGTGACCGTCGCCCCCAGCAACCCCAGACGGCTCTATGCCGCAGTGGATGCTGGTCGCAACGGCGGCATCTTCCGGTCCGACGATGCGGGAGAGACGTGGACCCTGGCGAACAACGATTCGCGCGTGGTGGGCCGCCCCGCTGACGCAGCCGACATTCGTGTCCACCCGACCAACCCCGACATTGTGTTTGTGCCGAGCATCGTGGCGTGGAAGTCCACAGATGGTGGCCGGACGTTCACTGGATGGCGCGGCGCGCCCGGAGGCGATGACTACCAGCGCATGTGGATCAATCCGACCATGCCCGATGTCATCCTGATGACCGCCGACCAGGGCGCACTCGTGACTCTCAACGGCGGTGACACGTGGAGTTCCTGGTACAACCAGTCAACCGCGCAGTTCTATCACGTGAGCACGGACAACGCGTTTCCGTATCGCGTGTGCGGAGGGCAGCAGGAAAGCGGGTCGGCGTGCGTGGCCAGCCGCGGCGACGACGGCCAGATCACGTCCCGCGACTGGCATCCGGTCGGCGTCGAAGAATACGGCTACGTCGCTCCGGATCCGCTCAACCCGGACATCGTCTACGGCGGCAAGGTGACGCGTTACGATCGTCGCACGGGCCAGGTGCAAAGCGTCGCCCCTCCCCGCGACGCCGAATACCGCACCGTTCGCACGGCCCCTCTGCTCTTCTCCCCACTCGATTCACGCACATTGTTTTTTGCCTCGAACACGTTGTGGAAAACGACCACCGGCGGACACACGTGGACGCAAATCAGTCCCGATCTGACTCGCGCGACGTGGGACGTCCCAGCGTCAGTCGGCGCCTATCGCGACCGGCCCAATTCACGCCCATCGCAACGAGGCGTGATCTACACCATCGGTCCTTCATATGTCGACATCAACACCATCTGGGTGGGGAGCGACGACGGGCTGATTCATGTGACACGGGATGCGGGCCAGACGTGGACCGACGTGACCCCACCGGCCCTGAGTGCCTGGGAAAAGGTCTCGCTGATCGAAGCGTCTCACTTCGACGTCAATACCGCCTATGCCGCGATTAATACGCTGCGCCTGGACGACCTGCGGCCACAGATGTACCGTACGCGCGACGCCGGCAAGACATGGGTACCTATCGTCGCGGGCTTGCCCGACGGCGCGACGATCAATGCCGTCCGCGAGGACCCTGTGCGCCGCGGCCTGCTGTTTGCCGGCAGCGAACTGAACGTCTCAGTGTCGTTTGATGACGGCGACTCGTGGCGGCCCCTGCGGTTGAACATGCCGGCGACGTCGATTCGAGACCTCGTGATCAAGGACGACGACCTGGTGGTGGGCACGCACGGCCGGGGCTTCTGGATTCTCGATGACATCACGCCGCTGCGACAGGTGACGCCGGCCGTGGTGCAGTCGGCCGCGTACCTGTTCCGCCCCCCTGTGGCCTGGCGGTTCAAATGGAATAAGTACTCCGACACGCCGCCGCCGCCAGACGAACCGTCACAGCCGAATCCCGTTGACGGCATCACGATCAGTTATTACCTGTCTCCAGCCTCCTCAGGGCCGGTCACGTTGGAGATCACGAACACCGACGGTACCGTGATTCGCCGGTACTCCAGTGACGAGCCGGACGAGGTGCCGGTGTCGGCCCCAAACCACCCCGACTACTGGATCCGCCCGACGCAGAAACTCCTGGCGACACCAGGCCTGCATCGGTTCGTCTGGGACGTGCGATACGCTCCGCCTGCGGTGACGAGTTTCAGCTACCCGATCTCGGCCGTTCCCTGGAATACGCCGAAGTCGCCACAGGGCGTGTGGACGATGCCGGGCCAATACCAGGTGCGGCTCACTGCGGGCGGACGCACCTATCGGCAGCCGATCCAGGTCAAGCTCGACCCGCGGGTCCAGACGCCAATTGCTGACCTCTCGTTGCAGTTCAAGCTGTCGATGGCGATTGATGTCGCTCTGCGGCAGCTGGCGGCGGCCCGAGAGGGCGCGACGGCAGAGCGGGCGGCCGCCATCGCAGCGGCGTATCGCCCGCTGCCCGGCCTGCTGGCCGATCTGCAACGGGCAGACGTTCGACCGACGGTCGCCACTGAGGCCGCGGTTGCAGCCGCACTGGCGGAAGTCAGCCGAACGTTATTCCTTGCGCCAGCGGGAGTTCATCCGACCAGTTGACCGTGTTGGTCTGGCGGCGCATGTAGGCCTTCCAGGCGTCGGAGCCGGACTCTCGTCCGCCGCCGGTTTCTTTTTCGCCACCAAACGCGCCACCTATTTCGGCGCCTGAGGTGCCGATGTTGACGTTGGCGATCCCACAGTCCGAGCCGCGCGCCGATAAAAATTCCTCGGCGCGACGCATGCTCTCGGTGAAGATCGCGCTCGACAGCCCCTGGGGCACATCGTTGTGCATCGCGAGAGCCTCGGCGAACTGGTCGTACTCCATGACGTACAGAATGGGTGCGAAGGTCTCCTTCTTCACAATCGACGTCTGCGATGGCATGCGAATGATCGTCGCCTCCACGAAGAACGGCCCAATGTCGGGCCGGCGCTCGCCTCCGCAGACGACTGTGCCGCCCTCGGCCTTGGCCTGCTCAATGGCCTCGAACATCCCATCCACGGCAGGCATGTTCACCAGCGGCCCCATTAATGTGCCAGACGCGAGCGCATCACCGACCGGCACCTGCCGATAGGCGGCGACCAGGCGGGCGATCAAGTCGTCCGCGATGTTCTTCTGCACCAGGATGCGTCGCGTGGACGTGCACCGCTGTCCCGCGGTGCCGACCGCACCAAACACGATGGCGCGAGTGGCGAGATCGAGGCGGGCATCCTCGGCCACAACAATGGCGTTGTTGCCGCCCAGTTCAAGAATCGCCCGACCGAATCGTCCAGCCACGGCCTCTGAGACGTGGCGCCCCACCTCAGTCGACCCCGTAAACGAAATAAGGGGCACACGTGAATCACGAATCAATTGCTCCCCCACCTCACGGCCCTTGCCGATCATCAGGGAGAAGATGCCAGAGACGCCATGGTCCGCCATCACGCGATTGGCAATGTGCTGAACGGCCACACCACACAGCGGTGTCGGCTCGGCCGGCTTCCAGATCACGGGATTGCCGCACACGGCGGCCAGAGCCGAGTTCCACGCCCACACGGCCACCGGAAAATTGAAGGCGGTGATGATGCCCACAGGCCCGAGCGGATGCCACTGTTCCATCATCCGGTGCCCGGGACGCTCGGACGCCATCGTCAATCCGTAAAGCTGGCGAGACAAGCCCACGGCGAAGTCGCAGATATCGATCATCTCCTGCACTTCGCCATGCCCCTCTGCCCGAATCTTGCCCATTTCAAGGCTCACCAAATCTCCGAGCGGCTCTTTCATTTCGCGAAGGGCGTTGCCGAGATCACGCACGAGGTCACCGCGCTTGGGAGCCGGCACATCACGCCACGCTCGAAACGCCTCGGTCGATGCGGCCACCACGCGATCACACGTGTCTGGAGTCGAAAGCAACACGCTCGCCAGCGGCTCGCCCGTGGACGAGTTGATGGAGACGACCCGTCCGCCGTTCTCGTCGCGTATCCAGTGATCCGCGCCCGTACTCGCACCCGCGTTGACGTCCTCAATCCCCAACTTCCCGAACAGCGCTTTGATGTCAGCCATAAGATTCATCAGTTCGATCGACCCAACCCCTAACTCTAACATCACGGCACCCAGCACCCCGCACCCATCCCATCCCATCGCCGTCGGCTTCGCCTTCGGCCTGTCACGCTGATATCCTC
>JABMNV010000128.1 GCA_013203475.1 Acidobacteriota bacterium | reverse complement strand
GTCCACGATGGGGCACTGATTGCGGCCGACTTTACCGTAGTACCACATCCAGGCCTCGGGATTGATGGGCTCGCCGACCGACCCCAACAACCGCAGCGATGAGAGGTTCCGACGGCCTGGCCATTCCGTCCCCCACTTCATGAAGGCGCGAATCGCCGTCGGAGCGGTATAGAACACCGTCACGCCGTAGCGCTCGACCAATTCCCAGAATCGTTCTTTGGTTGGCCAATCCGGCGCGCCTTCATACATGAGAACGGTTGCCCCATTCTGGAGTGGTCCGTACACCACGTAGCTGTGTCCGGTGACCCAACCAATGTCGGCGGTACACCAGTAGACGTCCGTGTCCTTGAGATCAAACACCCACTTGGTGGTGGCGTACGTCCCGACCAGATACCCGCCAGTGGTGTGCACAATGCCCTTGGGTTTTCCCGTCGTACCCGACGTGTAGAGGATATACAGCATGTCCTCTGAATCCATCGGTTCAGGCGGACACTCGACCGACGCGTCCTGCATCAACCGGTGATACCAATGGTCTCGTCCCTCTTGCACATGGACGGGAATGGTCTCACCTGGTTGTCGGCGCACCAGGAGCACGTTGCGAATGGAGGGAGTCTCAGTCAGCGCCTCGTCGGCGGTCTGCTTCAGCGGGACGATCTGGCCACGCCTGAACCCCCCATCAGCGGTCACCAACAGTGACGCCTGCGCATCGTTGATCCGATCGCGCAGCGCCTCAGCGCTAAAACCGCCAAAGACCACTGAATGGACGGCGCCGATCCGCGCGCACGCGAGCATGGCGATGGCAAGCTCTGGGATCAGGGGCAGGTAGATCGCCACACGATCCCCCTTGCCCACACCGAGCGACTTCAAGACGTTCGCGCACTGGCAGACCTGCCGATACAAATCCCAATACGTCAATGTGCGGCGATCACCCGGCTCGCCTTCCCAGATCAGCGCTGCGGTATTTCGGCGCGAGGTGCGCACGTGTCGATCGAGACAATTGACGCTGGCGTTGATTTTCCCGCCGACGAACCAGCGTGCGTGCGGGGTCTGCCAGTCGAGCACCTGGGTCCATGGCGTGCTCCACTCGAGCTCAGACGCGAACCCGGCCCAGAAGCTCTCCGGGTCTGCGCTCGCGCGTTCGTAGACACCAGGGTCGGTCACGTTGGCGTTGGCACGCCAGTCGGCAGAGGGTTCAAAGACCCGAACTTCGTTCAGGAGCGCGTTGATCTCCGGCTGAAACTTCGAATCGCTCACGCAACCTCTTTCACTGTTTGTTATTGAGGCAGCGGTCCTGCCCCACCGCCGGGCATGGCCTTCTTGCGGAAGAACACGGTGCCCAGCAGCGCTCCCAGCATGCCGAACACGGCGAAGAGCGGCACTTTGAGCACGAGTGATATCAAGAGCAGATTGGGCCCAGTCATGATTGATTGAATCATGTCGAGAGTCTCTGGCGGCATGTCAGGAATCGTCGAGAGCACCTGCTCCATCGCGTCCTGCGGGGCCAGTGCGTTAAACATCACCGCGCTGCCAAGCGCCTCGATCACTCCACCAATCGCGCCGGCGATCAAGCCCCCAACAGCCGCCTTGGATGTTTCGATAGGGGTCGGTGTGTTCTGCTGCTCAAGATACGTCGCCAACATGCCACCGAGAATCACCCACAGGCAACAGCAGTTCGCCCAGCCGATGACGGGCAGCACGGACAACACTCCGATAAACAGACCGCCGAGTAGAGCCGGTTGGTAACGGGCCATGAGCCTCCCCTCCTCACTTGTGGAGGACGCGTCGCAGTTAGTCGTAGTATTCGCGGCCGAGGTGTGTAATCAGTTCCTCTCCGCGCATGTATCGAAGCGTGTTCTTGAGCTTCATCAACTGAATGAACAAATCGTGCTCCGGATACAAACCAGCGGCGTGTATCGGGCTCTTGAAATAAAACGACAGCCACTCCTGGACGCCGGAAAATCCGGCGCGCTTGGATAAATCCATGAACAAAGCGATGTCGAGCACAATGGGCGCCGCCAGGATGCTGTCGCGACACAGGAAATTCACCTTCAGCTGCATCGGGTACCCGAGCCAACCAAAAATGTCGATATTGTCCCAGCCTTCTTTGTTGTCACCCCGCGGCTTGTAATAGTTGATCCGCACGACGTGGTGCATCTCGTTGTACAGCTCGGGGTAGAGCTTGGGCTGCAGGATGTAGTCGAGTACCGACTTCTTGCTCTCTTCCTTCGTCTTGAACGACTCGGGATCGTCGAGCACCTCGCCGTCGCGGTTCCCGAGAATATTGGTCGAGTACCACCCGTGCACGCCGAGAAGGCGCGCCTTGATGCCCGGCGCAATCACGGTCTTGAGCCAGGTCTGGCCCGTCTTCAAATCCTTGCCAGCCAACGGAGCACCCGTCTGTTGGGCCAGCATCATCAACGCCGGCACGTCCGCGGACAGATTCGGTGCGGCGTTGGCATAGGGGATGCCCTCTTTGATCGCGGCATACGCATAGATCATGCTCGAGGGGATGGAAATGTCGTTCTCCTCGAGTCCCTTTTCAAACGCTTCGATTGTCTGATGAGCGGCGGTCTCGGTCAGAAAGATCTCCGTGCTGCCACACCACACCATCACGAGCCGCGCGAGTCCGTGTTTTGCCTTGAATGACCGGATGTCTTGAATCAACTGCTCGGCCAGGTCGCGCTTGTTCTTGCCCTTTTTTACATTGGGACCATCAAGGCGCTTGACGTAGTGCCGGTCGAAGACGGCAGACATCGGTGTCACACCCGCCAGTTCGTCTTTGACCTGCTCGAGGAGCGGCGCTTCCAAGACGCCCGCGTGCTTGGCGGCTTCGTAGCAGTTGTCCTCGAAAATATCCCAGCCGCCAAAAACGATATCGTCGAGTGGCGTCAAGGGCACAAATTCGCGGATGGAAGGTGAGCGCCCATCAGTCCGCTTGCCAAGACGGACGGTTCCCATTTCGGCGAGCGATCCGATCGGTTTGGCCAGGCCCTTGCGGACGGCCATGACACCTGCAATGGTTGTGGTGCTGACCGCACCCAACCCGACCATAAGTATGCCGAGTTTGCCGTCGGCGGGAGCAAGAGATAGCCCTATGTTCACGGCGCAAATTATATCATCTGTACGCGCAAAGAATCGGGAGCAAGATTGATGCTGAAGTTGTTTCGGGGCGCCAAAGAATCCCCCAACCAGACTGCTGTCTCCATGGTCGGCGCCCGGCCAGGAGACTCCGTGCTCTTTTGCGGCGCCGACCGGCCCGACATCGCCGGCGAGGTTGGAGCCATCACGGGCCTGAATGGGCAGACAACGGTGACGGACAGAAAGGACGACGCCGCCACACGGGTCGCTGCGGCCGCGGCCACGGCTGGCGCCCTGGTCGATTTTGAGGACGCGCTCCTGACGAGGCTGCCGTTTGACGATGGCCAGTGGGACGCGGCCGTGCTCGTTGGAGGCCTGTCGGCCCTCGGGGAGCTCGCCGACGCCACATTGGCAGAGGCAGTGCGTGTCATCAGACCAGGCGGACGCCTGATTCTGTTCGACCCTGTCGAACAGGTCGGGCTCTTTGGCCGACGCCGCTCGGTTGCCCCCCCAGTGCCCGAAGAGTCAGTCAGACACAGATTGGGCACCGTCGGGTTGCGCGGCGCACGACTGCTGGCTCACGCGGACGGCGTCCGCTACTTTGAAGCCGTAAAACCGCGCTAGCTAGCCTCAGCGCAGGCAGGTCAAATGCCGACCGCCATCGATCGAGATCGTCTCACCCGTGATCCACCCGGCAACAGGCGACACAAGGAAGGCGATCAAATCAGCGACTTCTTCTGGAGTGCCGGCCCGACCGAGGGGGTGGGTCGCCTTGGAGTGCTCAAGAAACGCGGCGTACCGTGCGTCATCCATCCCCCCTCGTTTGTGAAGATTGGTGATGACCACTCCCGGATTCACCGCGTTCACCCGCACTCGCTGCGGCGCCAGGTCAAGTGCCGCACACCGTGTCAGCTGATCGACAGCGGCCTTGCTGACACAGTAGGCGAGCAGCCCGGGAAACGACCGTGTCCCGGCCACACTTGAGAGATTGACCACGGCGCCCTGCCGCTCAGATAACGCGGGCACAGCCTCGCGAATGAGTCGGAACGACGCTCGCACGTTGATATCCATCATCACGTCAAAAGCGTCGTCGGTGGTATCGGCCACACTTGCGGACGCAATGATCCCGGCCGCATTCACCAGCGCATCCACACCGCCCCACCGCGCCGTGGCGCCCGACACAATCCGCTGTGGTGAATCTCTGGCCGTCACATCCGCGACCAACCTCTCGGCCTCGCCGCCAGCCGCGACAACCTCCTGGCAGACTTGATCGAGGGCCTTGTCGTCTCGACCGACGGCAAATACCGCCATCCCGTCTTTCGCCAAACGCAGGATGGTCGC
The DNA here is from genome assembly GCA_013203475.1 of Acidobacteriota bacterium. Taxonomy (GTDB): domain Bacteria; phylum Acidobacteriota; class Vicinamibacteria; order Vicinamibacterales; family SCN-69-37; genus SYFT01. Next base: position 523 of record JABMNV010000128.1, on the reverse strand, counting down.
TCGACCGATTCCCGACGACGCCCCAGTCACAATGGCTACACGAATCATGGCAGTGAGTCTACCTCCTGCCCCCTATCGCTCCGCCCGCTCGAGCCGAAAGTATCTAAATGGAGGTCTATTCGCTCCGCGAAGTGGCCCGGGCGGCAGACGTGGCGGTGGATCAGGTGCGGACAGCGGCCGAATTCGAACAGATTGCCCTGCTCGACGGATTCTTCTTGCAGCCCGCCGCGGTCCGCCTGGTGCGCCGTCTCGCCAAGGTCGACGACAAGGACCGCGCACCACTCACCCTGCTCCGAAGTACTCAACGCAAGAGTGGGCTGCCTCTCGCGGCCTCGGGCACGCTACACGCCGCTGCGGTCGCGCTCTTCCTGCTGGCGTCATCGCTGGGCTTGCTGCGGGCGAACGATACAGAAACGGCACTCAAGGTTCAGACGCCCACTCGATTCGTGTTCATGATTTCACCTGGTCCGGGTGGTGGAGGTGGAGGTGGTGGCGATGCCGTTCCGATCCCCCCTCCCAACGC
>JABMNV010000127.1 GCA_013203475.1 Acidobacteriota bacterium | reverse complement strand
GGGGGGGGGGGGGGGGGGGGGGGGGGGGGGGGGGGGGGGGGTGGGGGTGGGGGTCGCCACCGCCCCCAGAGTTCCGGCCTCGCCCCCACCAGTACTTGTGGTCGTTGACGTAAACGACTTGATCGACCGGAATCCGTCGCTGAAGGAGACACTCCAGATCGCAGAGTCAGCACTCGTGCTGATGCGTGGGTACTTGCCTGAAACACCAGGCCCCAGCTCAACGAGGTTGCCGGTTCGGGCGCCGTTCCGATTCAGCTCCGTGCCGGCGATGGAATCGTCGCCAAGTGGTGCCGTCCCGAGACTCACGAGCTGAAACGTTCCGGTGATGGGATTTCTCACCACCGACAGTGCGTCATAGCCTGGGAAGCTGCGCGTAAGCAGGCCTTGCGCGACGATACTGCTCGCCGCATCAACCTCGGCCGCCATCACTTCCGCCGTGCCGCCAGGTTGCTGGTGCCACACCATGAGGTACCGCTGGGTATCCGGGCTGTAATCGAGATCGGTGATGTAAGTGAATCCCGCGATGGGGCCATAGCTCTGGCGCGTAAACGTGCCGTCAGTGGGTGACACGACGGCGAACGCCATAAAGCCCGCCGAGCCGGCGCCGTTCTCGTTGCCAAACGTGACGCCGAACTGATTGGTGTCGGAGTTCCAGGCCACACTGGGATCGCGGCCAAATCCGGCCGACAGTCGAACCACGTCACCGACCGGAGCGCCTGTGATGTCTACCCGGCGAGACGCCACATATGCGCCAGGAGCGTGAGGATAGGTGCGCCATGCGACGAAAAAAAGCTGACTGGTCGGGGAGTACGCCAGTGAAGGGGCGCTCTCGACCCAGGAATAGCTGCCACCGCCGTTGATGGTGTTCTCCGCTCCAACGAGGACACCCGTGCCGGCGCTGTACGCGACAACCCGTGTGCGGATGAGGTTGCCTCCACCCCCGCCCTCCTGGGACCAGACAACCAGGAAACCGCCCTGTCCACCGTTCACATGTGGGCTGTAGCGAGCACGCGGGAAGTGGCCGTCGCCCGCTCCCTTGATAGAAAACGCGGCGCCAACTGGGGCTCCTGACGTGTTGGTGAACACACCAAACATCTGTCCAAGGCCGACAGGGCATGACCCGGAGTTGTAACAGGTACCAACCACAAGAAAGACATGGTTCACGGGGTCGTAGGCCGTGTCGTTACCCTTCATCGGGCTCACGCTGAGATTCCCGCTCGTGATCAGTTGGGAGATCGCCCCAACGCGACTGATTTGGGCAGAGAGCGATTGGCCGCCGATGGCCAGCGCAACAAATACGCCCGCCGCAACCCATCGACCCATTCGTATTCCGCTCGCAGGCGAAAATAACGTCCGCAACTCTCTCATGACCCCTCGAATTCTGTTTTAGCCGAACGACTGACGAACCTCGACCTTACGGCTGAGTCTGCCTTTGATTTGGAGTATCGACCGCTGGCCGTACGCCCTTTAGTCGTCCTCGCATAAATTGTACCGCAGGCGAGGTTCGCACTTCAGGCAAGGCCGCGACGCGGCAGTGGCCCCCGAGTGCGGTAGGCTGTTACCGCCCGCGTCACTGATGCCCCCCAGAATTGTCAGCACGGTTTCAGCCTTTGTGGCAGGCGCTCTGTTGGGAGCCGCCTGTCTGATGGCCGTCTACCCGTGGACCCCCTCCCTCACAGTGGACATGGACCGGCCGGTACCGTCCGTGGTCTCAGGGTTCTACGGAGAGGAGCGTTCCAACCGCGAGACCTTCGCCTGGACCCAGGCCAACGTCACGATGACGTTGGCAGACCTTGACCGGAGCTCCGAATGGACCTGCGTGATTCGGCTGAGGGGCGGACGTGCAGACCTGTCAACACTGCCGGAAGTCACGGTGTCGGTCGACGGTATCGTCACCCGTCGAGTGGAGCCCTCCAACGAGTACGCGGACGTGTCCGTCGTCCTTCCGACACAACCACGGCCAGGCGCCATCATCGGGCTGACCGTGTCCAACACGTTTGTCCCCGACGCCGACAACCGACCACTCGGGGTCATGGTGGACCACTGGACCTGCGCACCAATCGGGGCCTCGTGGGTGCGGCCTCCCGCCCGCGCGCTGACAGCCGCGGCCGCCATCGGCGGGATCTTCGGGGCCGCCGTGGCCCTCGCCGGCGCACCGGCGCTTGCCTGGGGCGTCGTCCTGCTGACCATCCTGACACTGCAAGCCGTGGCCCTGTCGTGGGATTTTGGTGCGTTTGCCCCCCTTCCCACACAGGCTGCCGGGCTCGCGTTGGGCTTGGCTGCCCTGCTGGTGGCAGGAACCACAGTCACAGCGCGCCTGCTGGGCCGCCCGCTGTCAACGACCGCACGCTGGGTTGCCTGTATCACCATCGGAGTCTGCTATCTGAAGATGCTGGCACTGATGCATCCATCAAAACCCATCGTCGATGCGGTCTTTCACGTCCATCGCCTTCAGTGGATCCTTGAGGGGCGCTGGTACTTCACGCAGACGATGCCGAGCGGTGTGAGCTTTCCATACGCCATTGGCCTCTACGTGTTCGCCGCACCGTGGACGCTCCTGACGAACGACTTCGTGTGGTTGCTGCGGTTGGTGGTCGTGATGGCTGAGGCGCTTGGAGGCGTGCTCGTCTACGCCCTGATCACGCGCTACTGGAACGACCGACCTCTGGCGGCAGTCGCCGCGGTCCTGATGGCCCTGGTCCCCCGAACGTTTGAAATTGTCGGGAACGCCAACATGACGAACGCCTTCGGACAGTCGGCGGCACTCATCGTGCTCACGGCGGCGACGCTCTGGGCCCTGGAATGGAAGCGGTGGCGCCCCTGGCTCGGCTTTACGCTGCTCATCACCGGCGCGCTGCTGTGCCACATCAGCACCTTCACGCTCCTCAGTGCAATCCTCATGAGTCTGGCGGCGGCGTACTGGTTCTTCGGAGACCGGACGCTGCGCGGCCCCGCGCTCTCCATCGTCACGGCGCTGGCCTTGGCGGGGGTGCTCGCAGTGGCCGTGTACTACGGCCACTTCGGAGAGGCCTACCGCAGCGCGGCCCGCATTCAGGCGGCGGCCCCCTTGGGCGCTACGCCGCTGGCGGCGGCACCGCTGGGCCAGAAAATCAGCGACGCGATCACGCTGACCGTCGCGGGGATTGGATGGCCGCTGTTTTTTCTGGCTAGCGCCGGCGGCATCACCCTATTTCGGCAACGGCGGCGCGACCGACTGACACTTGCCATCCTCGCGTTGGGTGTAACGTTCAGCGTCTTCGCGATTGGCGTGGTGTTCGCTCCGGTCGAACAGTCGTTTCAGCGTTATTCGGCCGAGTTTTTCAGTCGCGTGACCTTGGCGACCTATCCAGCCATGGTCATCGCTGCCGCGCTCGGCCTTGTGACCCTCTGGCGTGCCGGTGCCGCAGGGCGGTGGCCTGCCGCCGCACTGGGACTCGCCGCGCTCGCGATTGGCGCACGCGAGTGGGTCCAGTGGTTACGTTGAACTCGGCTACCGCGTGATCTCCAGGATTCGTCGCGCGGCTCTGACCCGAGCCAGCGGTTGCCCCAATCGAAGGAGTGCCCGCAGGTCTGCCAGTGTCGCGCCGCCGATCTCGGCCACCACCAACTCCGTCTCCTCACGGATGGCCAGATTGGGGTCGGCACTGAGTTGCTCCAGTACGGCGCGAGCCAACTCAGGGTCGTGTGGGGCGATCAACCGCGCGGCGTCAAGTCTGATCACGGGGTCAGGCTCCTGCAGCAGGTTCCGAACCAGTGTCTTCCAGGCCTCGTCGGGCTGGCTGGCCATAAACATCGCAGCGGTCCGACGAATCGCAGGCGAGTCGCTGGCCGCCAGTTCATTCAGAATATTGGCGCCAGAAAAATTTCCAAGTCGAAACAACGCCGCCGCTGCCGACGTGCGCACGCCTCCATGTGGATCACTCAACACGGGGCGCAACGCGCCTTCAGCCTGAGCACCGCCGATCTTCCCTAGTGCGTCAGCCGCCGCCGTGCGATTCTCAGGCTGCGGATCGGCCAGGACCTCAATGAGGACTGATACGGCATCTTGACTGTGACTTTCCGAGAGTAGTTGAATGTCGCGAAGTTTTAGACCGCGCGTCGTACGAATGCGGTCGGCCACCACAGCAACCGACTGCGAGTCGGCCAGGCGCACACCCATTCGGACTCCCGCTTCGTCCCCTCGCTGAACGATTGCGGAGGCCACCGCCACGGCGTCAGCCTCCCCGTCCTGGACCAGCGCCTGCAGCGCTTCTGATTGGACCCCTCCGTTTGTCGCCTGGCGTGACCACTCGTACAACATGGCCCGAGCCACCCGTCTGACAACACCCGGCTCCTCCATCGTGCGCGTCCCCAGCCACGCCTCATAACTGGTCAGCGCAGCCGTCGCTCCACCGTGAGCAATGTCAACTTCGATCAACAGGGAGAGCACGGCAATATTTCGTGGATATCGGCTCAGCAACTGCCCAACCGTCAGAGCCGCCTCATCGTAGCGACCCTCCGCCATCAGCACCCAGTACTGCGCAATGGCTGCGGCTTCGGCGACTGGAATGGCAGCCTCACCAACAGTTGGGTCCGGATCCTGTGCCGCCACGTCCACGGAAAACGCCACCACCCCGATCATCCCCATGACCAAGACCGTGCACACGCCAGAGAGGTGTCGCATCATGTTTTTTATCTTTTCTACGGCCTGGGCCAGCCCTATCGGCGCCCCGGCAGGTCCGCCGGACGAACGGTGCGATAGGACACCGGAGGCCGCCGACCGGAGGTCAGCCGCAACCGATACAAATCGCGCAGTTGAACCAGGTAGCCAGCCGCCTCACGCAAGCTCATTTTGCTATCGCCGAGTTCCCGATCGTCGAAGCGGTACGGGACCTCGACCAATCGCGCGGCACCACTCCGAACGATGAGTTCCAGACAAATCTTGAACCCGCCGGCCTTAATCTCCGTGCCCTGGGCGATTTCACGCCGGATCAGGAAGAACCCCGATGCCGCATCCCGGATCGGTGACAGACCGCGGGCCAGCAGGCAGGCTGTGCGCGACAGCATGCGCCGTTTCAGAGGCCAATTCGGCGTCGATCCACCAGGCACGTACCGGCTTGCCACCACGACATCGGCCCCTTCGTCCTGAAACGCTTGATACAGATCGGGCACCAATCCAGGCGGGTGGCTAAAATCCGCATCCATCACGCCGACCACGGGCGCCGAGGCTGCGGCGAACCCTTCGACGACGGCCGTCCCGAGGCCCAGCTTGCCAGCCCGATGGACCACTCGCAGCCGAAATCGCTCAGCGAGCCTGTCGGCCAACGCACCGGTGCCATCTGGAGAATTGTCGTCGACAATCACCATCTCGATCGCCAACCCCCGACCATCAGCCGCGGCAAAGACAGCCGTCACCAACTCCTCCAGGCGGTCGCACTCGTTGTAGGTCGGGACGACCATGGTGAGCTGAGGCATGGCGAGCTGGGGCGCTGAGGTCGACACCTCAGCACTATAATTCAATCGTCTGCCTCACATGTCCCTTGCTCCGTTTCGTCGACACCTGATCGTGTGTGCCGGTCTTCTTGTTCTCGCCACAGTGCTGCGCGGACTGTGGTTGACCGCCGACCCACCGGTCCAGCCGAGCGTCGGCGTCGTGTGGCATGACGAAGGCGCGTGGGTTCACAACGCGCGCAACCAGGCCCTCTTTGGCGTGTGGCGCACGGACGCCTGGAACCCGATGTTCATCGCGCCGGTCTTCACGGCGCTCGAGACCGCTGCCTTCGAGGCGATGGGGGTCGGCACCTGGCAAGCCAGAACGGTGCCAGTCGTGTCCGGCCTCGTGGCGATCATGGCCGTGATGTTGGGGCTCTTCGCCGTGGTAGGCTGGCGCGCAGCCGCACTGGGCGGCGTGCTCCTGACCACCAACTACACGTTTGTCATGTGGAACCGTGCCGCCCTCATGGAGTCGACGATGACGATGTTCATCGTCATGGGGTGGGCGGCGTATGCGCACTCGGTGAAACGGCCGGTGTGGGGACTGGTTGCGGGTGCAGCGGCTGTCCTGGCGTTCTTCACAAAGGCCGCCTCCGCCTTCTTTGTGGGAGCCCTCCTCCTGGAAATGGTCGTCGCATGGTGGGTCTCCGATCGCGCGACAACCAAGAGTGGTCTCCGGTCTGCCGGGTTCACACTGCTCGGCTTGGTGCTGGCGGGAGCGGTGGCCCTCGCGGTATTTGTCGGGCCGTACTGGACCGAGTTCCAGGCCTACAACTGGGACATGGCGGTCATGCGCAAGCCCGACTACGCCTTCCGCGCATTGGTCGATCGGGCGACCTGGCTGCCGCTCACCCATCCGGCGTTCATGCGGATGTGGCTCGTCCTACTGGCGGCGGGCCTGGCGGCCGTCAGCTCGGCGAGTCGCTGGCGCACGTGCCACCCTGCCGAACGCCTCGCGGTTCTCTGGCTCATTGTCGGATTCGCTGAAGTCGCGCTGCACGACTCCGGCAATGAGCGGCGTTATGTGATGTTCATCCCTGGATTCATCGTGCTGGCGTCGATGTGGTTGGGTCGAACGGATGTGGCGCAGGGGCGGCCGAGCGGGAACAGCTGGGGCGTCAAAACGGCCGCGGCGCTTGTGACTGGCATCCTGAGCTACATCATCATCGGAAGCGGCCTCCGTCTGGTATGGCTCGACGACATCCTCGCCGGTGACTACCAGCTGACGGTCCGTGTCTCGGCCGCGCTGAGCTCGCTCGTGATGGCAGTCGTCTGGTTTCGGTGGTCCGTCGTGGCCACCTGGTTTGGACAACATCGCCCCTCGCTGCTGGCGGCGGGCGTGGTGCTCGTCATGACCTCGGGCACCGACCTGATGCTCTATCGTCAGTGGGCATCAACGCGCACGACGATGAACTACGACGCCTCGCGCATGCTCGGCACGCTGTTGCCTCCAGGCACGCGGGTACACGGCAAGCTGGCGAACGGGTTGGCGCTCGAAAACCAAATGGCGCCCGTCTTCATCGGCCGGGGATTTGGCAACTACGCCGACCGGTTCGAGCGCGACGATGCGCGCTATATACTCACGTATACGCAGCCGCGACTCGGGTACGAGGGCTCGGTCATTCTCGATGTGCTGCAGCACTACCCTCAACAGCGCGTCATCGCGGAGTTCGATGTGGATGAAACTCCAGGCCTGGACCGGGCGGCCCTGATCGATAAGTTTCCTGGCGAACCGGAGTCACGTGCGCGACATCAGTGAACACCTCATTCAATCGCACGCCGACCGCCGGTTTCGATCGGAGTACGACTACGCACTGTTCGAGTACTACCGGTCGGCCAAAGTGCTCGCCTTTCTCGATCGCGCGGGCGTGGAGGTGCACGGACGTGTGCTCGACGCCGGCTGTGGCGGGGGGGGCATGCCCTTGTCTCTGGCCGAACATGCCGACACGGTCATCGGCATCGACCCCGTCAATCGGTTCGGCGATGCCGGCGTCGCACTGGCGCGCGAGCGGAAACTGTCCCACTTGCATTTCCTGCAGGCCGACGGCATGCGACTCCCCTTTGCGGACGGCTCGTTCGACCTGGTGCTCTCACACGCCGTGATCGAACACGTCGAGGACGCCCCGCTCTACCTGCGTGAGTGCCGACGAGTGCTGGCGCCGGGCGGGCGTTTCTTCCTGTCAACCGCCCCGTATCTATCCTTTGCCGGCGCACACCTCCCCCGGCTGAAGGTGCAAATCCCCTTGCACCTGATCACGGGTCGCTGGATTGCGTTCCGCACCTTCCGGTTGCTGGCGCGCTACGCCCCCTGGACCCTGAAAGAGCCAGCGCACGAGAATTCGTTCATCCGCGATGCTCGTCAGGGCATCTGGAAACACGACGACTTACTGGAGTTGGTCACCGTCAGTCGGCTCCGGCAGCAAATCGCCGACGCCGGACTCCGCATCGTGCGCGAAGAACTCCACGCCACGTCCACCGTGCGGCGCATGCCTGCGGCCATCGGCCAGTGGCTGCGCACCAGCACGCTGACGCGCGACGCGCTGATCAGTAACATGGAATACGTGCTGGAATCTGATCATGGCTGATATCGCTCGTTATCGCCCTGAAGACCAACGCCAGGTTGAGACCCTCTATCGTCGTGTCTTTGGCGTCGGTTCGGCAGAGGCGAACCGGCTCCGGTGGGACTGGCAGTACCGCCATAACCCACACCGGCCGGCTGATGGTCCGCTGATTTGGCTCGCGAAAGAAGCGCAGACGGTGATCGGCCAATATGCCGCCATGCCCGTCAAGCTGTCCGTACAGGGCGAAGACCTGGACGCAGCATGGGGCATGGACGTCATGGTGGCGCCCGAACGTCAGCGCAAGGGCCTGGGTGAGGTGTTGTTCCGCACATGGGACCGCAACGTGGGTGCGTCACTCGGCCTGGGCTTGTCAGACTCGTCGTACCGGCTCTTCAAGAAGATGAAGTGGCCAGACGTCGGTCCGGTTCCGTGTCTGGTCAAGCCGCTCTCGCGGCGTGCGCTGCGACGCCCGGGGTGGTCCGTCACCGCCAACCGCCTGGTCTCAGCGCTCACGTTGCCCTGGATCAGACTGGTCGCTCGCACACGCCCGTTGCGCGGTGAAATCAGCACCATTCGTCAGTTTGACGATCGCTTCACGCGCCTGTGGGAGCGGGTCGCGCCTCAGTTCGCGTTCGCAGTCCGTCGGGATGCGGCGTACCTGAACTGGAAGTTTGTCCAGGCCCCCCATGTGCGCTACAGCATTGGGGTGCTCGAACGCGGGGAAGAGGTGGCGGGCTATGTGGTGTACCGCCATGCCCAGGAAGCACGCGGACGGGTGACCCTGGTCGTGGATTGGCTGACAGCTCCCGATGATCATGACGGAATGCTGACGCTGCTCCGGTGGGTGGATCGGGAAGCCCGCGCGGCGAACTCCGACAAGATTCGTGCGTTCGCGATGCACACGGCCTTCCGCAAACTCCTGAAGCAGTCCGGCTATTTCTCCGTCAAGTCAACGATGGAGTTCGTGTCGAAAATCAACGCGCGAGATGTGCCGTCTGCCTTTTACGCATCCACGGACACCTGGCACGTCACTCTGGGTGATTCGGATCAGGACCGATGACCGGGGCGGCCCGTCCCGCCCTGCTCGTCGCCATCGATACCGAAGGCGACAATCAGTGGGACCTGAACGCGCGGCGGCATCAGCGCTTCGAAAACATCTACGCGCTTGACCGCTTGCACGACTTTTTCGCGCGGCACGGCGTGCGACCGACCTACGTGATTACGCATCCGGTGGCGACCGACCCCCGCTCTGCCGAGGTGCTCCGGTCGCTGTTCGCGCGCGGAGATTGTGAGATAGGGGCCCATCATCACGCCTGGGAAACACCTCCCTGTACGCCGGACGATGTCCGGCGGCACCCGTATGCGCTGTCGCTGCCACTCGATCAGTTCGACGCGCAACTCCGATCGCTGACCGACGCCATTACCGCCGCCGTCGGTACCCGCCCGGTGTCCTAT
>JABMNV010000126.1 GCA_013203475.1 Acidobacteriota bacterium | reverse complement strand
GTCCTTGCTGGTCGTGAGGATGCCGACCGCGTCCGCCGCGCGGACGTCGCGCGCCAGACGCGCGGCGTCCGCACGCGTGTAGCGATGGTGGTCGCCGGGGCTCCAGGCCCCGGCCACCACGTAGCCAGCGTCTTGGGCCGCGCGCGCAAAACGCGCCGGCTCGGCGATGCCCGCCAGCGCGAACACGCGCGCACGGTCAGCAAGCGGCGGAGCGCCGGGGACAACCGGGACGGGAGCGGACAGGTGTCGAACGGCGCAAAACTCCGGACCGGTCTCTGCGCCGACCCCCTTCCCCCACCCGGCACCCACAACCACGTCCGCCCGCGTGAGGGCCGACACGCCCTCGCGCAGGCGCCCGAACGGCGCCCGACGACCAGTCAGGTCGTCGGGCGTCACCAGGACAATATCCACGTCGCGCGCCATCTGCCGATGTTGAAAGCCATCGTCCAGGATCAGGGCGGTGCAACCCAGGGCATGACGCGCCATCGCTCCCGCAATCGCGCGCTGCTCACACACGAGAACGGCCACACCAGCCAGCTCGCGCGCCAGCATCAGCGGCTCGTCGCCAGCGCGGTCCACATCGGCCAACAGGTGCTGCCCGTCCGACACGACAACCACGCCGTCTTCCACATACCGGCGTCCATACCCGCGCGACAGAATCGCTGGGCGCTCGCCCATTTCCAGCAAGACCCGAGCGATTGCGGCGGCGGTGGGCGTCTTGCCTCGACCGCCGAACGAAATATTGCCAACGCTGACAATGAACGGGGCCTCACTCACGGTGCTTCACCAGCCGCGGTCCAGCCTGTGGCAGGAGTTCGGCAATGGCGGCCAGCGTTTTGGGTTTGGCACCACGATTCGACTCCAGGATGGCCCGCGCGGCTGCGCCCAGGCGCGCACACTCGGCCGGGTTCCCGATCAGGCGCACCCAGCTTTCAGACAAACCGCCGGCAGTCGCCACCTGCACGGCGGCGTCCTGTCTGAGAAACGTTGCCGCGATCTCGGCAAAATTCTGCATGTGGGGGCCAAAGACGATGGCTTTGCCATGTACGGCCGGCTCAAGAATATTGTGGCCGCCGTGGTCGACCAGACTGCCGCCGACAAACACGGCCGTCGCCACGTGGAACAGATGCGCCAACTCGCCAATCGTGTCCAGGATCACGACGTCGGCCTGCGGTTCGCTGTCGACCACGAGATCTGATCGCCGCGTCACGCGCAACCCTTCCGCCCGCGCCAACCCCTCCACCTCACCGAATCGCTCGGGTTTGCGTGGCGCAATGATCAGCAACGTCGTCGGATGGGTTCGTCGGACGGCGGAGAACGCGGCGAGGACCGCGGCTTCTTCCCCCTTCGTCGTGCTGGCGGCCAGAAGCACCGGTCGAGAGTCGGGGACCCGAAAAAATCGCAAGACGCGACCGGCGCCTCGGCCTGAGGCCGCCGCTGGCGACTCGAGCGAGTCAAACTTCAGGCTCCCCGTGACCGACACCAGAGCCGGGTTCGCCCCGATGTCAATGATCCGTGCGGCCGACCCCTCGCTCTGCATGCAGAACCGGTCGACATCGGTCAGCACGCGCCGGAAGAACGGGCGCGCCAAGCGATACCGCGGATACGACCGCGATGAAATTCGCCCGTTCACCATCATGGTCTTGACCCCGGCCTTCCGGCACGCGCGCAACAGGTTGGGCCAGATTTCGGTCTCCATCATAATGAAGAGCTTCGGCCGCACCAGTCGGAGGGTGCGCGAAACAAACGGCGGCAGGTCAAACGGAAAGAAAAAGACAGCATCCACATCCGACAGTCGCTCCCGGGCAATCTGCTGCCCAGTCATCGTGGTCGTGGAGAGAAAAATCTTCAGGTCCGGATACCGCTCGCGCAGGTCAGGAATCAGGGCCCGGGCCGTCAGCGCCTCTCCCACCGAAACGGCGTGAATCCAGATCGACTCATCGGCGTCCAGGTTGAAACTGACCGGCAGCACGCCCATGCGCTGTCCCAGACTTCCGACGTACTTGCGATAGCGGACGGCCTGGTAAATGAACCAGGGTGACAGGACAAGTGCCAGGAGAACGATGACGAGTGTGTAGGCGGCGTGCACAGCAGAGGACAATATACCGTCGGAGGTCCCCGCAGTTGCTGCTAAAATCCGGCTATGGCGATCAAAGTCGGGATTAATGGTTTCGGAAGAATCGGGCGCAACATACTTCGAGCAGCGATGGCGTTCGACGACATCGACATCGTGGCGGTCAATGACCTCACAGACGCCGACACTCTGGCCCACCTCCTCAAGTACGACTCGATTCTCGGCAATCTCAAGGCCGACATCAGCGCGACGAGTGACGGCATCACGGTCGACGGTGACGCCTTCAAGGTGCTGGCGCAACGGGATCCGACCGCCCTGCCCTGGAAGGAACTGGGCGTGGATGTGGTGCTGGAAGGCACGGGCCGGTTCACCAACCGGGACGATGCTGCAAAACATCTGGCGGCGGGCGCCAAACGGGTCATCATCACGGCTCCAGCCAAAAAGCCCGACGTCACCGTCGTCATGGGCGTCAATCACACCTCCTACGACCCGGCCGTGCACCACATCGTCTCGAACGCCTCCTGCACCACCAACTGCCTGGCTCCGGTGGTCAAAGTGCTCAACGAGTCGTTTGGCCTCAAGAGCGGCTGGATGACGACGGTCCATGCCTACACTAACGACCAGAACTTGCTCGATCTGCCCCACAAGGACCTTCGCCGGGCGCGCGCGGCGGCTTTGTCGATGATCCCGACCACCACTGGCGCGGCCAGTGCGGTGGGCGAAGTGCTGCCGGAACTCAAGGGTCGACTCGACGGCATCGCGATCCGCGTGCCGACTCCCAATGTGTCTGTGGTCGACCTCTGCGCCATTCTTGAGAAGAACACGACGGCCGAGGAAATCAACGCCGCGTTCAAGGCGGCATCGGACGGGCCGCTCAAGGGCATCCTTGAATACGTCACTGCGCCGCTGGTCTCGATCGATTTTCGCGGCAACCCGCACTCGGCGATGCTCGACGTGGCCTACACCAAGGTTCTGGACGGCAATTTTGCCAAAGTGTTGGCGTGGTACGACAACGAGTGGGGCTACTCGAACCGGTGCATAGACCTCGTGCGTTATATGGCGTCAAAAGGACTCTGAGCTCACATGAAGACGATCCGCGACGTGGTCCTGCAGGGGCGACGCGTCTTTATTCGCGTCGACTTCAATGTGCCCATGAAGGCGGGCCACATTACGGACGACACGCGCATTCAAGCGGCACTGCCCACTATCAGGTTCGCCCTGGATGCCGGAGCGACCGTCATTCTGGCGTCGCACCTGGGACGTCCCAAGGGGAAGGTGAACCCTGAGTTCACGCTCAGGCCTGTGGCTGACCATCTGGCTGAGCTGCTCGGGCGCCCCGTCGCGTTCGCCTCTGACTGCATCGGTCCGGCGGTCGCTGAAGTTATTTCAGTGAATGCGGGCGGCGTCATCCTCCTGGAAAACCTGCGGTTCCACAAGGAGGAGGAAGCCAACGACGCGGCATTCGCGGCCGCACTGGCCTCGCTCGCTGATGTGTACATCAACGACGCGTTTGGCGCCGCCCACCGCGCCCACGCCTCCACCGAAGGCATCGTTCACCACATGGCCGAACATGCCGGGGGCCTGCTCATGGCCGCAGAGGTCGAGTACCTCGGCAAGGCGCTGACCAGTCCCGATCGCCCCTTTGTCGCCATTCTGGGTGGCGCCAAGGTCTCAGACAAGCTTGAGGTCATCGAGAACCTACTCGGGAAGGTCGACGCCCTGCTGGTTGGCGGCGCCATGGCCTACACGTTTTTCAAAGCACGCGGCTACGACATTGGCACATCGCTGGTCGAAGAAGAGCTCGTCGAGACGGCAGGTAGCCTCGAAGCGCGTGCCCGGTCGATGGGTGTGCGGCTCGAACTGCCCACCGATCACGTCGTCGCCCCAGCGTTGAGTGCCGATGCGCCCACAGAGATTCTTGCCGTCGACGATGCCGCGATCGGTGACCGCAAAGGCCTGGACATTGGTCCCGCCACCATCACGGCCTATCGCGCCATTGTCAGCACCGCACGCACAGTGGTGTGGAATGGCCCGATGGGCGTCTTCGAACTCGAGTCATTTGCCGCCGGAACGATTGGCGTGGCGCAGGCGGTGGCGGCGGTTGAGGGCACGACGATTATTGGTGGTGGCGACTCAGTCGCCGCGGTCGCTCGTGCGGGCGTGGCTGACAAGATGACGCACATTTCAACAGGTGGTGGCGCTTCGCTTGAATTTCTCGGCGGCCGCGCACTGCCGGGCGTGGTGGCCCTGTCATGAGAATTCCCGTCTTTGCCGCGAACTGGAAGATGCACAAGACCGGCCTTGAAGCCGTGGCCTGGATCCGCGAATTCGCGGTCGCCACCAAGAACCTGTCGGCCGCCGATGCCGAAGTCATCATCGCGCCGCCCTTCACGGCGATTGCTGCGGCCGTCGAGGCCACGCGTGGCGCCACACTCGCGGTTGCCGGACAGAATCTCCACTTCGAGCGTCAGGGCGCCTTCACTGGCGAAGTCAGCGCGGCGCTGCTCAAGGCTGCTGGGGCTGACCTTGTCATCATCGGACACTCCGAGCGGCGTCGGATTTTTGGCGAGACGGACGAATCCGTACAGCGCAAGGTGACCGCCGCACACACGGCTGGACTGGTCCCGATCGTTTGTGTTGGAGAGACGCTTGAAGAGCGGGAACGTGGCGAAACACTGGCCGTGCTCGATCGGCAGCTCAAGGCCGGCCTGGATGGCTGCTCGGGTGACCAGATCGCGGCCCTGATCCTGGCCTACGAGCCGGTGTGGGCAATTGGGACCGGCAAGAATGCCACAGCCACGGAGGCCGGCGAGGCCCACACCCACCTGCGTCGTCGGCTGCGGGAATGGTTCGGGGGGACCCATGCCGATCGCTGCCGCATTCTCTACGGCGGGTCGGTCAAACCCGAGAACATCAAGGAACTCATCGGGCTGGAGGACGTGGACGGTGCCCTGGTGGGCGGCGCCTCCCTGGAATCCTCGACCTTCGCGGCCATCGTCTCGGTTTCTGCTACACTCTAACGCTTATGTATTACGTGTTTATCAGCCTGTATGTGGCTATCTGCCTGCTTCTGCTCGTGGTCGTTCTACTGCAGCAGGGCAAAGGCGGCGACATTTCCGCGGCCTTCGGCGGTTCAAGCAGCCAGGCGGCGTTTGGCGCCCGCGCCGGCGCGACGATGTTGACACGCGCGACGTCCGTGCTCGGCGTGCTCTTCATGCTGGGTTCGCTGGCGCTGGCAGTCATGGGTTCTTCGGGTGGATTTGGTAGCTCAGTCGTCGGCGGCATTGGTGGCCCAGACGCGCCGTTAGCGGCTCCCGTCACTCCTGGCGTGGATCCGCTGATGAATCCCGGTGCCTTTCCAGGGACTCCGGTCGCGACGCCAACCACGATGCCGCCACCTCCGGCCTCCGGTGGTCGCGGGGGCGGACAGTAGCCTCACCCTAGCGAAACTTGTGCTCGCAGGGCCGAGAGTGCCGCTGGGCTTCATCGCCCGCGCTACTTCATCCAGATGTCGTCAATCACCTGGAACGTCTGTGTGCCGATCTCGAGACCGGCAACCGTGACCTTCACCTGGTAGGTGCCTGGGGCAACGCCGCCACCACCGCCGCCACCGCGTCCGCCGCCAGCCGGCGCCACACACGGCGTGGGGCCTGTCAGGGCAGCCGGGGCATCCGGAGCAGCACCGCCGCGTCCACCGCCACCGCCGCCCGCACCGGGGTCACCGCTCAAGGTCCACTGGAACCGATTCATCCCCGCGTTGCCGGTGCTCGTGCAGGTGCGAACAGCCTCGCCGTTGGCCGTGTTGGTAATCGTTACCAGCACCTGACCAGATGCCGCCGTCGGCAAGGTGTAGGCAATCGCCGTGCCGCGCGGTGCATTTTCCCCCGCAAACCCCTTCATGCCAGGCAGCCGCGCACCAAGCCGGTAGTCTGTCTTCCAATCCACCGCATCGCGCGGCTTGAACAGCGTGGGTCCAGACGCCGGCGTCATCTGTTGGAGCGCCGTGATGTCATCCATGATGAAGATGCCACGGCCATGCGACGCAAGAATCAGATCACCATCACGCGGGTGCACCACCACTTCGTCGACACGGCCGACCGGCAGGTTTGGCATGAACGCATGCCACGCCTGGCCTTCGTCCAGACTGATGTAGAAGCCGAATTCGGTCGTCGCGTACAGCAGATTGACATTGACGGGATCCTGCCGAATTGATCGAACGTTCCCCCGTGGCAAATTGCCCGCGATCGAGGTCCAAGACTCGCCATAGTTCGTCGTCTTGAACACGTACGGCGTGAAGTCGTCCGAGAAGTGGCCGTCAAGCGTGACGTAGGCCGTCGCCGCATCGAACCACGACGCCTCAACGCCCGACACCCAGTATTCGCGCGTGCCTCCCGGCAGGTTCTTGCTGGTTTCCGCCCACGTCCGGCCGCCATCCTTGCTCACCTGGATGTTGCCGTCGGCCGTGCCGGTCCAATAGACGCCTGGCACAATCGGTGATTCGGCGATCTCGATGATCGTCTTGAATTCGATTGGCTGGATTCCGTCGCCCTTCGAAGGGATGCACTTGACGCCCGGTGCTGCCCCACGGCCGCAGCCGGGCATGTCGTACGAATACTCGAGCAGCGAACGGTCGGACACATCGATTCCCTTGCCGAGTTCCTCGGTCATCCGCCACGTGTCACCGCGGTTGGTGGACACAAAGAGGCGGTTCCCACCGAAGAGCACGGTTGACGGATTGTGCGGTGACAGGCGAATCGGGGAGTTCCAGTTGTAGTTGAGCGCAGTCCCGTCTTCGGCCTGGACGATGTTGCCGCCGCGGCCACCCCGACCTGCGTTGGGACGAATCGAGTCGCGGGTGCCAGCGAGTGCATCATAGCGACCGATGTTGCCGTTCTGCGACTCGGTATAGAACACGTTGGGATTGGTGGGATCAATCTGCGTCTGGAAGCCATCACCGCCACCCACGCTCACCCAATCCCAGGCACGGATGGCCTGATTGCGCACCGAGCTCGGCCCACACCACGAGCCATTGTCCTGCAGGCCAGTGCACACGGTATAGGGACGGTCCATGCCCACCGAGACGTGGTACGGCAAGGCCACCGGAATGGTCCGTACAGATTCCCAGCTTTCGCCGGCGTCATAACTGACGTCGAGCCCGCCGTCGTTGCCATACATCACGTGATCCGAGTCCATCGGATCGATCCAGATGGCGTGATTGTCGACATGTCCCATGCCGCTCAGGCGCGTGAACGTCTTCCCTCCATCCACAGACTTGGCTGGATTCGTTCCGGCGACGTAGACAACATCCACGTTGTTCGGATCGATCCGAATCTGGCTGTAGTACATCGGTCGCTGGTTCTCGTTGCTCACAAACGTCCACGTGAGGCCCTTGTCGCTTGAGCGCCAGATGCCACTCACCGTCGGGTTGGGCGGCGCAGGGGCTCCACCGCGACCACCACCACCACCACCACCGCCGCGAGCGGCCTGCGGTTCCGGGGCATCCTGAGAAACGGGTTCGTTGTCCGCGCCCACTTCGATCTGGGCAAAAATCACGTTGGGGTCTGAGCGAGACCAGTCAACGCCTACACGGCCCATCGTGCCGCGCGGCAGGCCGTTGCCAGCGAGTCGTGTCCATGTGCGGCCGCCATTGGTCGAACGGTGCAGGCCACTGCCCGGGCCGCCGCCCACGAAGCCCCACGCGGCCCGACGCCGTTCATAGGTCGATGCAATGAGATTGTCCGGGTTGGAGGGGTCGAGCACGATGTCAATCGCGCCCGTGTCCTGATTGATGTAGAGCACCTTTTGCCAGGTCGCGCCACCATCGGTCGTCTTGTAGACGCCACGGTCTTCGCTGGGGCCAAACAAGTGGCCAATCGCGGCGACCCACACCGTGTTCGGATCAGTCGGATGCACGACCACGCGCGCAATGGACTGGGTGTTCTCAAGACCGATGGCCTTCCAGGTCGCACCGGCGTCGGTCGACTTGAACATCCCCACGCCAACCGACGAACTTTGACGGTTGTTCGGCTCGCCCGTGCCGACATACACGATGTCCGGATTCGAAGGCGCCAGAGCGACGTCCCCGATCGAATGCGCCACCTCATCGAAAACTGGCTCGTACGTCGTGCCGTTATTGGTCGTTTTCCACAGACCGCTCACGGCGTAACCAATGTAGTACGTGGACGGGTTTGACTCATCCACCGCCAGGTCATCGATACGAGCCCCCTGGGAAATCGGACCGATCGGACGCCAGCGGAATCCCTGCAGCAGCGGATGGTCAGGGGTGTTGGCCATTGCCGGCGCTCCAGCGCCCTGCCCTTGGGCCCCCCGTGCCGACAACGAGCCTGAAAGTGGAAGTGAGGCCACGAGCGCGATTCCCGCTGCCCAAAGCAGACATCGGCGCAGTAACAGTGGAGTGGAAGGCATTAGTAGATCTCCTCCGCAAACGGAGCCCTGGGGCAGGGCTCCCGAGTTTGCAGTACTGCCGGATTGTATCGAAAAGTCCTGGACGTGTGTGGTGGTTCAGTTCACCCGCCGGAGTTTTCCACATTCCCTGCCCACGCACAGGACCACAACGCCAGCGACCATTACCGCAGCGCCGGCAAACATCGTCGTCGCTATCTTCGCGAGGTCAACGAGAAACGCCGGTTCGAGCAGGGAACCCGGTTGGAAGTCCATGGTCAGCTCCTGAGAACGTTGGTGTCCGAAATCGGTTGATTGGGGCACCATACACCTGTTCGGCACCGAACACTATAGAAACGGACAACAAACCCCAAATGTCATGCCTGCGCTTTAGTGCTACGATGCAGGCATGGCTTCGCAACTGACGATCAGGGGCGTGTCGGATGAATTGAGCCGACGGCTGACCACACTTGGGAAGGACCGCAACCAGAGCGTGAACACGACCGCCCTCCAGATTCTGGAGGAGGCCGTGGGCATCGAGGCACGGCGGCAACGTCTGGCCCGATACATGACGTGGTCCACTGAGGAGTCGGAGGAATTCGCCGAACATCTCAACGCGCAGCGGGTCATCGATGAACACCAGTGGTCGTAGCGGCGAGCGCATTGCGCGCCTCGTGCTGGACACGTCGGCCTATTCGAAGCTCCGTTCAGGAGACACGCGCGTTCGCGATCTGATTGCCGACGCCGAGTCGGTCATGCTGCCCGCCCCAGTCCTGGGCGAACTGCACGGCGCATTCGAACTTGGTTCGCGGACGCGCGAGAATCGCGTGGCCCTGAGCGATTTTCTAGCCGAACCGTTCGTCGGCACCCTTCCCGTTACCGAAACCGTGGCGCGGCACTACGGAAGAGTGTTCGCTGGTCTTCGGCGCGCAGGCACACCGATTCCGGCCAACGACATGTGGATCGCCGCGTGCGCCATCGACCAAGGTGCCTGTCTTCTTACGTTCGATCACGACTTCGAGAAGATCGCGGGCCTGGATCGGATCATTCTCGACGGCATCGAGCTGGGCACCGACGCCGACCCTACCCTCGACTAGACACCGCGTCCGAACGACGTGCGACAAGTCAGCGCCTAGGTCCTTGAGCGCCCGTTCGATGCTCATCACGTGATCCTATTGCCGAAGTCAGGCGAACAACGACAAGCCGCCTGGCGCGACTGGAAACAGTCCTTCCTGCTCGCCGAAGGCCAGCATCCGCTCGACCGCGACTTCATCCAGCGCCCGCGTGTAGTCATTGACGTAGAGCTGGATGTGCCGGCGCGTCACATGGGGGTCCATCTCCTGCGCGTGCTCAGCGACGTAGGCCTTGCTCGCATCAGGATGTGCGAAGGCGTAGTCGACGCTGTCGCGTAGTGCCTGATTGGCGGCCTCTCCGAGATTCTCAGCCAAGTCACGGCGAATCGCGATGCCGGCCAGCGGCAACGGACACTGCATGCGCTCTTCCCAGACGCTCCCCAAGTCGGCGAGCAGCGTGAGTCCCTTGGCCTGATAGGTGAAGCGCCCCTCGTGAATGAGCAGGCCGCAATCGACGTCACCGCGCACCACGGCGTCTTCAATCTGATCGAACCGCATGGGCACGGTCTCAAAACGTCCCAGCAACCGCAACAACAACGCCGCCGTCGTCCGCTCGCCAGGAATCGCGATACGACCGCCGACGTCACGCGTGGCTCGCGCAACGACGATGGGGCCGACGCCGAAGCCGGCAGCGCCACCAGCGTGCAGCAGGACGAATCGATCGCGCACACGACCAAAGGCAGGCATTGAGAGCTTGGTCATCTCAGCCTCACCGTGTTCGGCGCGCGCATTGAGGGCCTCGATGTCGTCCATCCACGGGATCACGCGGAGCCCGGGCACCAATCCATGCACCAAGGCGTGAAAGGCGAATGTGTCGTTCGGACAGGGAGAGAACCCGAAGTTCAGCGTTGGTCGATCCATGCGAGCAGAGCCTCTTGCGCGGCGATAGAGGCTTCCTGCAGCCGCCAGGAGTTCCTGTCACGGTCGCCAACCATATTACTGATGCCGCGAACTTCTCCAACCGGCACGCCCTGTAGATGCGCGACATGAGCCACCGCAGCGCCTTCCATACTCTCGACGGCACCGCCGGTTCTGGCTTCCACTGCCCGCGCGACTGCGTCGGTGCCCGTGCACGTGTTCATCGTGACGAACGTCACGCGTCGGCTCGTCGGGAAGATCTGCATCGGAAGCTCGTTGTAGAGCACTGTGGACGACTCGACCGTCGGGAAGCCAAGGGCCTTCATATCGAGAAACCCTTCCGGGCCGGCGGCGCCCAAATCGCCGTAGACTTCCCTCTCAGCACACGCGACGTCTCCGACGGCCAGGCCCGAACCCGGATAGGCACCACCGACACCGCACACGACGATGGCCTCGGGCTGCTCCTGTGTGAGAGCCAGCGTGACTGCGTGGGCTGCGTTGACTGCCCCAACGCCCATCCGGACGATGCGGACGCCTTCGTGTCCACTGAGATGTTCACGCAGCAGCGCCCCCTCAAGCTCGGTGGCGATGCACACCAGGAGATCCACAGACATGCGCCTGTCAGCCTAGCATCTGTTACCGTTGCCGCCATGACTCACGCATCCAAAGGACGTCTGACTTCGCTCACTCATCGTGCCGCAGTCGCCATGGCCCTGGTCGCCATCGTCGCAGGGCTGGTCACAGTGTCCGGCCGCAGCGCCCAGGCCGGCGACCCGAACGGCGTCGCGGCAGGCCTCAATCAGCTCTTCCTGCACGATGCCTGTACCGGAGAGTATCCGCCGCAGCCGGACACCTGCATCCACAAGCAGCTACTCGAAAAGGTGGTCACGATTGGCGGCAAGGCCGGTGTCGTCCACGACGTGCGGCTGCGGATTCGCGGCCTCTTCGAGCCGACGACGATCAGAGACGGGGAGACGCCCGACGAAGCACATCCTTACTATCAGGTGGGCGGCACCGTGCGGGCGCGCGACTGGTCGTCCTGGCACATTGAGGTGTCGAACCCGAAGCAGACGTACTGGCTGAATCACTATCCTAGGGTCGGGCACATCATCTACCGTGAAGACTTCGAGGCCACGATCCCGATGGCCGCCGGGGCCACGGTCACGGTGCGCGTGGTCGACGGTAACGATCGGCAGATCGACAATGCCGAGCCCGACAAAGCCGACCGAATGCAGATCATCGAGGGTGTCACCAACACACCGCTGGACGGACAGATGCTGCGGTTGGATGTCGTGCGGGTGACCACAAGGTAGTCCCCCTGCGCGCGCATGTCCACTAGTCGTCGCGCAACGCCCGGATTGGATCGATCCGCGTGGCTTTGAACGCGGGCCAGAGGCACGCGCCAAGCGCCACCACCCCAAGCAGGATGGGGGCACCGGCAAACGTGGCGACGTCGCGGACTTCAACGTTGAAGAGCAGCGACGACAGCGTCCTGGCCGCCCACCACGCGAACAGCAGGCCCGTCGCAATGCCGACAGCGGTCAACCGCAGCCCGTGCGACACGACCATGGCGAGCACCCGGCGACGTCCCGCACCAAGCGCCATCCGGAGCCCTATCTCGGCCGTCCTCAGACTGACGCTATAGGCCATCACGCCGTAAATGCCGACGCCGGCCAGCGCCAGCGCCAGCAGGCCGAACGCCGCCGTCAGGCTCATGAGGAACCTCGACTGCTCGGCTGAGTAAGCCATGAGCGCGGACATGGACGTCACACTCGACAGTGGCAAGTCTGGCGCAAGCTCCTGCAGGTCGGACCGGAGCATTCCCGCCATCGTCGCCTCTGTGACCACCGACTTGACCACAAGAGTCATCGCTCGGCCAGGCCGTTGTGCGAACGGGAAGTACAGCTCCGGCCGGGGCGGCACACTCAATCCGACGGATCGCACACCGCGGGTAATGCCCACAATGGTGTGCCAGTCGCCGTCACCAAACCGGACGCGCTGGCCGAGTGCGTCGCCGCCTGGCCAGAACCGATCGGCCGTCACGTCGCTCACCAATACCACCGGCGGCGAGTTACTCCGATCCTCGTCGCCGAATTCCCGTCCTCGCAACACCGGCACCCCCATCGTCTGGAAGTACGCCGGAGTGACGCGGCGGTACCAGACGACCGGTTCGCGACCCGGCACGTTCAACTCGGGGCGGCCTTCAATCTCAAAGCTCGTGTCCGAGTCGCTGCCTGACAAGGGCAGCACAGAGACCGCCGCCACTGACTCAACACCGGGGCGCACTTCGATGCGCGCGACCAGGCGATCGAGGAAGTCAATCAGCTCCGGCCCCCCCGCGAATCCATCCGGCGGCATCGACACAAACGCGGTCGTCACCCCTTCCGGCTCGAACCCGGGATCAACGTCCATCAGCGCAACGAAACTTCGGGTGGTCAGCCCGGCCGCTATCAGCAGACAGAGCGCCAGGGCGATCTGGCCCGCAGCCAAGACACCACGCCACCGTCCACTGGCGCCTGCATCCTGCGACTCCCGGCCACCGTGTTTGAGCGCGCGGATAATGTCGCGCCGGTAGGATTGGGCCACCGGTGCCAGGCCGAAGAGCAGCCCGGCGACGACCGACAGGCCGAGCGTGAACATCAGCACATATCCGTCGATCGTGACGTTCTCCAGTCGCGGTGCGGCTGAGGGGGGAACCCTGGCCGTGATCGCGGCTGTCCCCCACCAGGCGAGCAGCAATCCCAGCGCTGCGCCGCAGACCGACAGGACGAGGCTTTCGGTCAACAACTGGCGCGCGAGCCGCCCGCGTCCGGCGCCAAGCGCCGTACGAACCGCCATCTCGCGCGCACGGGTGGCACTGCGGCTGAGCATCAGATTCGCAATGTTGGCGCACGCGATGAGCAAGACCAGCACGACAACGCCCTGCAACACATACAGGGCGGTGCGCACGGGCGTAACGAGTTGGTCGAGCAGCGGCACGATCGACACGGTGACGCCGCGGTTCTCGGGAAACTGGGTTCCGATCTGCTCCATCATGGTGTTCAGCCGAGCCTCGGCCCGCGCGGCCGAGACGCCCGGCTGGAGCCTCGCCAGACCCAGCCACGAAAAATTCCCGCGCGTGGCTCTCATGGGGTCGAGGCGCGCCGGGGTCCAGAGATCCACGCCTGGCCTGACCGGGACCTCAAAACCGACTGGGGCGACACCAACAATCGTTGTCAACTGGCCGCTGAGCTGAAGCGTCTGACCGACGACACTCTCGTCGCCTGCGAACTCACGCTGCCAGAATCCGTGCGACACAATCACGACGGGCGGCGCGCCTGGTTGATCATCGGCGGGAAGAAAATCACGCCCAAGAACGGGAGCCGTGGCGAATGTCCTGAAGAAGTCGTACGACACGGCAAGCTGGCTCAGGCGCCGGGGTGCGCCCCGCCCCGTGAGATTTGCCACGCCGCCGCCATAGGCCACCATCGTCTCAAACAAGTCGCTTTCCGCCTTCCACTCAAGGAAGTTCGGAATCTCGATCCACTCCTGTGCGGGGCCGCCCTGCGCAGAAAAATTCTCCCAGACAGTGACGATGCGGTCGGAGCCGTCGAAGGGCAACGGAGCGAGTAGCACGCCATTCACGACGCTGAAGATCGCCGTGTTGGCGCCAATGCCCAAGGCCAGGGTCAGGATGGCGACCGCGCTGAACCCGCGTTGCTTGACGAGGATGCGGCGGGCGTAGCGCACGTCCTGCAACAGCGCTTCGATGAACGGTACATTTTTCTGCTCGCGGGACGCCTCTGTGGTCACGTCACTTTCTCCAAGGGAAACGGATCGATCTGAACCTTGCCACGCGACGCGCTCGTGGGATGTTGCGGGGAGAGAGGCCGGTCGCCCGTCAGCCGCAGATCGAAGCTGACATCAGAACTGGTGGTGTCGGCCTGGTGCACTTCCACGGCCACCACGTTGACACCGGCTCTGAGGCGACTGGCGGCAATCGTGAACGACACCGGCAGGTACTCGCCAGAATCAGCGGCCAGCGTGTTGAACGTGGGCTCGCCTGAAGGCATGTTGATCCGGAACACTTCCGTGCCGTTGAGGTACACCACGGCACCATCGTCGTACGTGAGTTCGCCAGACAGATTCGCATAACGCGTGGGCGCGTCGACGACGAATGGTGCGCGGAAGTATGTGGTCACGAAGTGCGTGGTCCCGGGTCCGGACGCGACCGTTGTCGCCTCATCGTTTTCGCCATACCCCAACTGCGCCGGGCCTCGAAGCCAGGTGGCATCGTCGAAGTCCGCAGCGCGCCATGCAATGCCCTGATCTGATCCGTCCGCCAGGAACGCCCATGTGGCCCCCATGGGAACCAGTACAGTCTGGGCATGCGTCTGCTGGCTGAAACACATGGTGATGACAACGCTGGCGGCGACGGCTAAGAGAATTGGACGGGGCTGTTGCACGGCCCAATCGTAGCGTGAACGTGCGGTGGCGCGGTGCGGCCAAGCGTGAGAGGCTGGCGTCATGCACCCTTTGCAGGCGTCGCGGATTTCGATTCGGGGGTGGTGCGACGTTTGGCCATGTCAATCCGGAGTACGACGGTCGGTTCACCTTTACGCGGGTCCGATTCTCCGGCGGACGTGGCGGATGGGATCATGACTACCCGCAGGCCGACCGGCACCTGCCGCTGATTCTCAATGAGGTCACCTCTCTCCGCCCGAATCTCGACGGCAGCAACGTCCTGGACCTTGAGGACCCGGCGATTTTCCTCAACCCGATTCTGTACGTCTGGGAACCTGGTTACTGGCAGATTTTGACGGAGGGCGCGAAGAATCTCCGTGACTACATGTTCAAGGGAGGCTTCGTCATCTTCGACGACTTCGAGGCCGACCAATGGATCAACTTCGAAGCGCAATTCCGAGTGGCGATGCCCGAGGCCGTCTTCTTTCCGATCGACCTGTCGCACGGGATCTACCGCACCTTCTTCGACATGTCGTCAATTACGCTGCCGCATCCAAGCGTCAACGTCGTGCCGGGCTACTACACGGTGCATGAAAACAACGACCCGTCCAAGCGGGTGATGGCACTCATCAACCACAACTCGGACATCGCCGAGTATTGGGAGTGGTCGGATCGCGGCCGATTCGCGCTCGATATGACCAACGACGCCTACAAGATCGGCGTCAACTACATCATTTATGCGATGACTCACTAAGGCGGCACCGCGAGACATCCAACCCGGATAGTCAGGGCCCCCCACGACAACAACGCGCGCAGGTTGGATTGTCTTTGGATTTCGCCTTATACTTGACGGCTCAGCCGCTGCCCTGAGGGCTCGACAGAGCCACGGGACGGCAGGCAGACCACGCGGAAGTGGCGGAATTGGCAGACGCACCAGCTTGAGGGGCTGGCGGTAGCAATATCGTGGGGGTTCGAGTCCCCCCTTCCGCACCAACAACTTACGGCGATTTATAGGTGTCGTGAGTTGCCACGTTGTCAAGTCTGTTGTCAAGTTAGGCCTCGACTCCAGGGGTTGACCGATCAGCCACCCTCCCCCGTAAGACTCCCTGCCTTCCGGCCTCCCATTGGTGTGTTGCTGCGAGGCTTGTTGGGTGTGCCCGCCCAGGGCGGGCTCTGGCCAGTGGTTTCTGCGGAGGAATCTGGGTCCTGCCGACCGTGGAGCACAATAAACTACGCTTAGATTGACGCAATAACCTATAAACGATACAACATAAAAACCTACGATAGGCACGGGGCCATTCCCTATGAATGGCCCCGCCGCGCCCATGACCATGGATAGAAAGCGATGGCAACGCCGCAGAAAAAACTGGCCGAGTCTCTTGATGCCCTGCACGCGCTGCAGGCGCGCAGCCTCGTGGCAATCCGCTCCGCTGACTTGAGCCGTACGCACCGCGAGCGCCTACTCGGCGCCGGCTTCCTGCGGGAAGTGATCAAGGGTTGGTACATCCCCGCGCGGCCGGACGAGGCGCCGGGCGACAGCACGCCGTGGTACGCCTCGTTCTGGGATTTCTGCGCCTCCTATCTGGCCGCGCGCTTCGGGAAGGACTGGTGCCTTTCTCCCGAGCAATCGCTCTCCTTGCACGCCGGTAACAGGGCCGTGCCGGCGCAGTTGCTCGTGCGCACGCCCAGGGGCGGCAACAAGCCCACCGCGCTGCCGCATGGCACGTCGCTGTTTGATGTGCGCTATGCGATGCCCAAGGCCAGCGAGGTCGTCGAGCGCGATGGCCTGCGTCTGTTCTCCGTTCCGGCGGCGCTGGTGACGATATCGGAGCAGCACTTCGGCCGCGCGGCAACGGATGTGCGCGCAGCCATGGCGGGCGTCAAGGACGCCTCTGACGTGCTCGCCGTCCTGCTCGAGGGCGGCCACAGCACGATCGCCGGGCGCCTGGCCGGCGCGTTCCGCAATGTCGGACAGGAGCGTATCGCCGACGAGATTCTCAAGACGATGGCGGCGGCCGGCTACATGGTGCGGGAGAGTGATCCGTTCGAGGACCGGCCGGGCATCGTGCTGGCCGGGCGTGACATTTCGCCCTACGTGAACCGCATCCGCTTGATGTGGGATGCGATGCGTCAGCCTGCGCTGGATGTGTTTCCTGCCGCGCCCGGACTTTCCCGCGAGCTGGAGACGTATCTGAAAGCCGTTGAGGAAGTGTATGTGAACGATGCCTACCACTCCCTGTCGATTGAGGGCTACCGGGTTAGCCGCGAGCTCATCGAACGCGTGCGCAGCGGTGCGTGGAATCACGATCAGTACGCCGAGGATCGTGAGAACCGCAATGCGCTCGCCGCGCGCGGGTACTACGATGCGTTTGGCGCTGTGAAGGCGAGTATCGGGAGAGTGCTGCGCGGCGACAATCCGGGGATGGTCAGCCGCGATGATCACTCTGGCTGGTACCGGCGGCTGTTCGGACCGAGTGTGAGCGCGGGCATCATCAGCGCTGCCGATCTGGCGGGCTACCGCCGCGGACCGATTTATATCCGGCGCTCGATGCATGTGCCGCCGCCGCGCGAGGCGGTGCGCGATTGCATGCCGGCGCTGTTCGAGCTCCTCGCGTCGGAGCCTGAACCGGCTGTGCGCGCCGTGCTCGGGCACTTCGTGTTCGATTACATCCATCCCTATATGGACGGCAACGGAAGGATGGGGCGCTTCC
>JABMNV010000125.1 GCA_013203475.1 Acidobacteriota bacterium | reverse complement strand
GGCAGACACCATCGGCGTCTTCCAGGTGGAGTCACGCGCGCAGATGGCCACCTTGCCACGGATGAAGCCGACGCACTTCTACGATCTTGTCGTGGAAGTGGCACTGATTCGCCCCGGGCCCATCGTGGGACAGATGGTGCACCCCTATCTCAAACGGCGGCGCGGCGACGAAGCGGTGACCTACGCACACCCGGCACTGGAGCCCGTGCTCAAACGCACGCTCGGCGTGCCGTTGTTCCAGGAACAATTGCTGCGCATCGCCATGGTCATTGCCGGGTTCAGTGGCGGGGAAGCTGAAGAATTGCGACGCGCCATGGGATTCAAGCGCTCGGCCAAGCGGATGCGGGACATCGAAGGGCGGCTGCGCGCAGGGATGGCTGAGAAAAATATTACGGGAGCCGTCGCCGATCAAATCGTGCTGTCGATTTCGTCGTTCGCGCTCTATGGATTCCCTGAATCCCACGCCGCCAGTTTTGCACTCATCGTGTATGCCAGCGCGTATTTGAAGGTGCATTTTCCGACGGCGTTTTATACCGCGCTGCTCAACAACCAGCCGATGGGATTTTACGCGCCAGCCACGTTGGTGAAAGATGCCCAGCGTCGCGGCGTCAGGTTTGCACCCGTTGACGTACAGACCTCGGCCTGGCCCTGCATGATCCAGGACGATGGCGTGATTCGATTGGGGTTGAAGTATGTGCAGGGCCTGCGCGCAGAGACCGGACGCACGATCGCGAAGACGTCGCGGTTGACGTCCCTGGATGACCTGGTCGCTCGGACCGGAGTGCGTCGTGATGAGTTACGCGTGCTGGCCGAGTCAGGCGCGCTGGCGTCGCTGGGGGGCGACCGTCGGTCCGCGCTGTGGCAAGCCGAGCGGGCCGCCAGACCGTCCGGACCATTGTTGAGTGACACAAAGCACTCAGCGTCGAGTCCGCTGTCTCCCATGTCGTTGATCGAACGGGTAGAGGCGGACTATCAGACGACCGGTTTGACCATTGGGCCACACCCGATGGCCTTGGTGCGGCGGACGCTGTCGGCGCGAGGCGTGGTGCGCGCTGTGGATCTGTTGCACGGTCGTCCAGGGCGACGCGTGCGTGTGGCCGGAGCGGTGATTACACGCCAGCGTCCCGGCACCGCGAAAGGATTTGTGTTTCTCTCGCTTGAAGACGAAACGGGTATCGCCAATGCGATTCTCACGCCTGATGTGTTCGCATTGCACAAACGTACAGTGGTGGATTCGCCGTATGTGCTGATCGAAGGCATCCTTCAGAATCAGGATGGCGCGGTGTCGGTCAAGGCTGAACGAGTGCAGGCCCTGGCGCAGGTGGGGCCAAAGGTCGAGTCACATGACTTTTATTGATGGCCGTTCTATTGACTCACCACGCGACCCTGGGCCATGACAAAAGTCACTGACCGAAGCATCGCGATGTCCTGGCTTGGATCGCCAGAGACCGCGATGATGTCGGCCAGATACCCGGGCGCCAACCGGCCGAGGGACGTCTTGAGGCCAAGCGATTCGGCCGCCAGCGACGTGGCACTGATGAGCGCACCGATCGGAAATTGCCCCGCGTTGACACGCGCGACGGCTTCGCGGGCATTCTGCCCGTGGGCTCCCGCCACGGCGTCTGTGCCCAGCGGCATTCGGAGACCAGCGTCCAACGCCTTCTTGAAGATCGGGCCGAGTGTTGGAATCGCCCGTTCCATGAACGCGAATCCCTCGTCGGTGTAGTTACCGGCGCCCAGAAATTTCGCCTTGTTTTCGACGTAGTTCTGAAGCACGAGGCCGATATTCGGATCGAAGAACACGTTGGCGTCCTTCATCAGCGCGATGGCGCGGTCGTCGGCAAAGACACCGTGTTCGATCTGGTCGCACCCCGCCTTGACGGCCGCCGCGATGGAATCGGGGTCGTGCGCGTGGACGACCGCACGCAGGCCCTGCGCCCGGGCCTCGCTGCAGATGGCGTCGAGCTGTTCTTGAGTGACGTTCAGCGTCCCGCCATCACGGATGCTGCCCGAGGCGAACGTCTTGATGACATCAGCGCCAGCCGCCTTGGATGCCCGGACGGCCTCTCGCAGTTGATCGGGTGTACGGTCTCTGGGTGAGAGCTGGCCCAACGAACTGACGATGCGAGGCCCCAACAGTGTGCCTGCGGCCACTGCGTCGCGCAGCGCACCATCGCCGCGGTTGCCCAGATTCTGAATGGTGGTGAACCCCGCCAGCAACGTGGCTCTCAGGTTCGCTGCAATCGCCGTCTCTCGTTGTTCGGGTGTTTCGCGTGGGCCGTCCGGCCGGTTGCCATAACGGCCATCTGTCCCGAAGTGCCAGTCGATGTGGGTATGGACGTCAATCATGCCCGGCATGATGGTGACGTCGCCCAGGTCATGCGTGACCGCGCCGTCTCGGGCGCCGACAAACACGATGCGTCCGTCAGCCACCTCCACGACCATATTGCGATGCATCGACGTGCCGTCAAACAGTCGAGCGGCTCGCAGGCTGATGCGCTCCACCACCTGGGACTCGTGCGCGCTGAGCGGAACCAGGCACAGACACACCACCAAGCCAGCCAACATACGGGGGACGATAGACCATCGCATACGCAGCAAATCCTCCTGAGACAGCTCAGTATAGTGGGCTCGGCGTTGCGAGAGGCTAGAATGATGGGTTGATGGCACAACCTCGGGCAAGAGTCGAAGTGACGGAAACAGGCGTCCGCATCATCCGGAAGAAGTCGAGAATCGCAGGATGGGGTGTGTACGCCGCAGAACCGATCAACAAGAATAAACGCATCATTCAATACTCGGGAGAGAAAATCTCGTCGGCTGAGGCCGATCGGCGCGAGACGAAGTACCAGAAAAAAGGGCAGATCTGGTGCTTCACCGTCAGTCGTCGATGGTTTCGGGACGGGAACGTTGACGGGAGCACCGCCCGGTTTATCAACCACTCTTGCGCGGGGAACTGCTATTCGGAAGTGGTCAAAGACCTCGTGTGGATTCGCGCCTCCAAAAACATTCCGAAGGGCGCGGAACTGAGCTACGACTACAACACCGAGGGCGAGGCCGGCATGCGCTGTCGCTGCCGAACCGGTTGCGAGAACATGATCTGAGCATGGCTTCTGTGCGCCACGTCATCTACCTCCACGGTTTCGCCTCGTCACCGGCCTCGTCGAAGGCCGAGCGATTTCGTGCGGAACTGGCGGCGTGTGGCGTCGGATACTCCTGTCCAGACCTGAACCTCCCAACCTTTGAGACGCTGACGACGTCGCGCATGTTGGCACAGGTGCGCGATGAGGTCAGCCGAGCGCCGGCAGGGCCCATTGCCTTGGTGGGGTCGAGTCTCGGAGCGTTTGTGGCCGTCCATGCGGCGGCTCAAGATACGACCGGGCGCATCGATCGGTTGGTGCTGATGGCTCCGGCCCTCGATTTCGGGGGGAGCCGATTACGCCAGTTGGGGCCGCATGGGATCGACCAGTGGCGCACATCCGGAACGCTCAAGGTCTTTCACTACGCCGACGGGGTGGAGCGCTCGATTGGCTATGCCCTCTACGAAGATGCAGCCGCGTACGACGCACTCACGCTGCCCACGCAGCACCCGACGCTGGCGTTTCAGGGCGACCGCGACGAGTCAGTTGCACCAGCCATGGTGGAGGCCTGGGCCCAGGGACGGAGTCTGGTGCGCCTTCGGATGTTGGCGGACGGCCATCAACTTGCCGAGTCGATCGACGAGATCTGGCGAGAGAGCGCGGAGTTTCTTGGCCTTGGCAACCGCGCCCGGGCGTAACCCTTCCGGCGGGCGGGGCGTAGAGGTGTGAGACAGGGTAAAATCCAGCAGGGAGTTACAAGATATGTTGATTAAGCGCGAGCCCGAGATCCGTTCATCTGAAATTACGCCAGAGTTGGTGTACCGCTCACGCCGTGAGTTTCTGCGCACTGCCGGAGTCGGCGCGGTCGGTCTGGCCACCAGTTCGATGTGGCTCGGCGACGACCTTGCTGCTCAGGCGGTGCTCGCCAACGTCAAGAAGTCGACCTACATGGTGGCCGATGACAAGCCCCATTCGTATGAGGACATCACCAGTTACAACAATTACTATGAATTTGGCACGCAGAAATCAGATCCAGCACGGTACGCGGGACAGCTCACGGTCAAGCCCTGGACGGTAAAGGTGGATGGCCTGGTGGCCAAGCCTGCTGACTATGCCCTTGAGGACTTCATCAAACCGCACCAGCTTGAGGAGCGGACCTACCGTTTTCGTTGTGTCGAAGCGTGGTCGATGGTGATTCCCTGGGTCGGCATTCCCTTGGCCGACGTGATCAACCGTGTGCAGCCTGACGGCAAGGCGAAGTATGTGGAGTTCACCACCCTGATGCGGCCGAGCGAAATGCCTGGGCTGCGTGGAGGCGGCCTCGACTGGCCGTATACCGAGGGGCTTCGCCTTGATGAAGCCATGCACCCGTTGGCGTTTCTGGCCGTTGGTCTGTACGGAAAAGAGTTGCCAAATCAGAACGGCGCGCCAATTCGCCTGGTGGTGCCCTGGAAGTACGGCTTCAAGAACATCAAATCGATCGTCCGGATGCGATTCACTGAGGAGCAGCCTCAGACGGCATGGAACAAGGCGAATCCCCGGGAGTATGGTTTCTACTCAAACGTCAACCCGACGGTTGACCACCCTCGGTGGAGCCAGGCCACAGAGCGAGTGATTGGGCAGTTGTTCAAGCGCAAGACGTTGATGTTTAATGGCTATGCCGATCAGGTGGCGCCGCTCTACAAAGGCATGGACCTGAAGAAGTTCTACTAATGTCGTTGATGACGCGTGGGCTCGAGCCCGCAGTGGCTGCCGTCTGTGTGGTGCCGCTGGTTCTATTAGCGTATAAGGCCTATTCAGGGGATCTTGGTGTGAATCCCATTGAAACCCTGACACACGAGACCGGTGGAACCGCCCTGAAATTGCTGGTCGCTTCGCTGGCGGTGACGCCTGTACGGCGATTGACTGGCTGGAATCGTTTGGTCAGTACTCGGCGGCTACTGGGTATTTTTGCATTTTTCTACGCAGTGCTACATTTCTCCATATATCTTGTGTTCGACCAATTTTTTGATGTCATGGCGATTGTTGATGACGTCTTGAAACGCAAATTCATTCTGTCTGGGATGGTGGCGTTTCTGGCCATGTTGCCGCTGGCGCTGACCTCAACGAACGGTTGGATCCGTCGACTGGGTCGCCGGTGGCAGACCCTCCACCGACTGGCGTACCTGGCTGGTGCAGCCGCAGCGATCCATTTCGTCTGGAAGACGAAGGTGCCAGAGGTGGAGCCCTATGCCTACGCCGGGGTCGTGGCGGTTCTGCTCCTGACCCGCGTGTGGTTTTCCTGGAAGAAACGACAGACCCAAACGGCGTAACCTGGACACCCCTATGCTCAAACATCTGACTGGTTTCATGTGCTGTGCTGTTGTTTTGGCAGGCGCTGCTGGATGCGGCGATCGTGCTGAGCCCGACGATGCCGTTTCCGATTCGGTGGCCCTGCCAGATTCGGCGCAGCCGAGCCCTGATTGGCTCGATGGTGACGCGATCGGCGACGAGCCGCTGATGTTCGCAGTGTTGGCCGGTCACTGGACGGTTCGCGAGGACGAGGGGGGGCGTGTGCTTCGAGTGGACGGCAGCGAGTGGGTGGTTGGGACCGAACCAGCCCGGCTTGATGACAAAGCCGCTGTGTTGTTTTCGTCGACGCCGGAGGCGTTTGCTGGTCGGGTCCGTCAGGGGTTGAAATTCCCGTATGGCGTGGTTCCATCGGCGGGCGAGTTCTCGGATGGTGACATGCAGGTGGACTTCAGGCTGGTGGGCGGCGAGTCAGATCAGTACGCGTCGCTCCTCTTCGGTCTTGGCGCCGACGCCAATCACTATGCGTTTCGCTACAACACCAAGGACGGAGACACGGCAGTGTGGCGGGTGATTGACGGCGAACGCGAGCGCGTCCACCACGGCGGGGTCCATGTCGAGGTGCCGCTGGGTGAATGGCGAACGCTGCGCCTGCGGATTGACGGCACCGAACTGACGGGCTGGGTCGACGACCTTCAGACGCTGACCTATACATTGCCGGGTCCGATCAGGGGACGGGTGGGCCTTTGGTCAAAGGCCGACTCGATCACGGACTACCGGAGATTCAGCGCGACGGCCAGGCAGTGAGGCCCGGGAACGCTACCCGCCGCGGGTATGCATTTCCAGGTGCGCGTCTCGCTTGAGCACGCGGAGTGGAATATAGGAGCTGCGGTCGCGCACGGATCGTCGCTCTTCTGCGCCGCGGTCGGCCCGCCCCTTCCAGACGGCCTGCAACAGATTCAGCAGTGTTTCGCGCGAGGCCCCGGCGCGCAGCGGCCGCCGCAGGTCCGTCCCGTGCTGCGCGTAGAGGCAGAGCAGCAGGACGCCGTCCGCGGTGAGGCGGGCGCGGTCACAGGTCCGACAGAACGGTTGGGTGGTTGACGCGATGATGCCGAACGCGAGTCCGTCGGGGAGACTGAAGCGATCAGCTGGGGCCGCGGGAGGGCTTGGCAGTTGGGAAATGGGGCCATACCGGGCGCTGAGTTGTTCAAGCATTTCCGCACGAGAGAACACGGATTCGGGACGCCAGTGTGTGGCGCCGCCCACATCCATGTATTCGATAAACCGCACCTCGGCGCCGACCGAGCGTCCATACTCCAGCAGATCGCCCAGCTCGTCGTCGTTATCACCGCGAGTAATCACCGAGTCGATCTTGAGGTCTTCGAAGCCAACGCGGCGAACCGCGTCGATGCCCGCCAGCACCTGAGGGAGGGCATCGATGCGGGCCAACTTGACAAACCGATCTCGGCGCACCGTGTCCAGACTGACCGTCACGCGGCCAAGTCCGGCGGTCTTTAGCTCGGCAGCCGCGTCTGCCAGGAGCACCGCATTGGTCGTGAGCGCAAGGTCAGTGAGCCAGGGACGTGAGGCGAGTTGGGCCACCAGCGAGCAGAGATCTCGACGCAGGAGGGGTTCGCCGCCAGTGAGACGCACTCGGTCGACGCCCATCTCTCCACAGAGATCGGCCAGTCTGACTGTTTCTTCAAACGTCAACACGTCCTCGCGCGGCAACCAGACGTACTCGTCTTCCGGCATGCAGTAATGGCAGCGCAGATTGCACCGGTCAGTGACGGAGAGGCGCAGGCTGCGCAGCGGCCGACCGAGTGTGTCGAGTGTGGACATCCCGGTGCATTATCGCATTTGCCTCGGACATCCATATAATGGCTCCATTTCTCAGGAGGTCGAGGTGAGTATCCGTGCGTATCGTGGCCGATCGCCAGTGATCAGCCCAAGCACCTTCATTGATGACAGCGCCCAGGTCATTGGCGATGTGGTGATCGGTGCGGAGAGCAGTGTCTGGATGCAGGCGGTCATCCGGGGCGACGTCAACTACATTCGCATCGGTGACCGGTCCAACGTCCAGGACGGGACGATCGTGCACGTGCAGCACGACACCCATCCGACCGTGATCGGGCATGACGTCACGATCGGCCATGGGGCCGTGGTCCACGGCTGCACCATTGCCGACCGTGTGCTGGTCGGGATGGGGGCCATCATTCTCAATGGCGCGGTCATTGGTGAGGACTGCATCGTGGCGGCCGGCGCGCTGGTGACCGAGCGGGTCGTGATTCCGCCGCGGTCGATGGTGATGGGCAGCCCAGGCAAGGTGCGTCGACCTCTGACGGAGGCCGAGATCGCGATGATTGTGGATTTCTCAGGGAACTACGTCCGCTATCGACTCGACTATATGTAACCCGTCATAATGAACGGGTTACCCGATGATTGCAGCGATACGCGGAACCCACGACATCCTCCCAGGCGAAGTAGAAAAATGGCAACACGTCGAGCGCTGCGCGCGCGTGTTGTGCGAACGCTACGGCTATGCCGAAGTGCGCACGCCGGTCATAGAGCGCGAGGAACTCTTCGCGAAGGGCACTGGGGAAACCACCGACATCGTTCAGAAAGAGATGTACGCGTTCACCGACAAGAGCGGAGATCGCATCACGTTGCGGCCCGAAGCGACTCCGAGCATGGTGCGCGCGTACATTGAGCACAACCTCGGGCAGGTGCTTCCGGCGGCGAAGTTGTATGCGCTCGGACCGATGTTTCGGTATGAACGGCCGCAGAAGGGTCGCTACCGCCAGTTCCACCAGTTGGATGTGGAGGTCTTCGGCATGGAAGACCCCGCCGTGGACGCCGAAGTCATTGACCTCGCCTGGTCGTTGATCTCCACATTGGAAATTGCACAGGCCGAGCTGGTCATCAATTCTGTCGGGTGCCCCACGTGTCGTCCGGTGTTTCAGGAGGCCCTGTTGGCTGCGCTCGGAAGTGACCTGCCAAAGCTGTGCGGCGACTGCCAGAGGCGGGCGACGACGAATCCGCTGCGGATTTATGACTGCAAAGTGCCGGCGGATCAGCCAATCATCGACGCGCTTCCGCACTCGGTCGACTACCTCTGCGAGCCATGCGCGACGCACTACGCCGGCGTGAAGGGCCATCTCGACGCGATCTCACTCCCGTGGCGCGAGTCGCATCGGCTGGTCAGGGGGCTCGACTACTACGTTCGCACGACATTTGAAGTGTTGGGCCAGACACTCGGCGCTCAGAACGCGCTGCTGGGCGGCGGTCGTTACGATGGTCTGGTGAAGCGACTCGGCGGCGCCGATCACGCGGGCATCGGATTTGCGGCTGGACTGGAGCGACTTGTGCTGGCGCTTCCTGACTCTGCCGCGATCGCCGCAACGCCGCGGGCGTTTATCGTGGCGATTGGCGAGGATGGCCGAGCCGCCGCGTGGTTGCTGCTACGAGAACTGCGGCAGTCTGGGCTGGCCGCACAAATGGAATTTGAGGCCAGAGGCGTGCGTGCGCAAATGAAGCGCGCCGACCGACTGGCAGCCCGCGTCACGCTGATTGTCGGCGGTGATGAATTGGCGCGTGGGGAAGTGACCCTGCGTGACATGACGACGGGAGAGCAGCGCGCCGTGGCGCGGGATACGGTCGTAGCGGCCGTTCGGGAACTGTTGTGACAATGTCTGCGACGTATCGAACACATACCTGCGGCCAGTTGCGCCGCGATCACGTGGGTCAGACCGTCTTGCTTCAAGGGTGGGTGCACCGCGTGCGCGACCTGGGCGGCGTAACGTTTTTTGATTTGCGCGATCGGCACGGCCTGACCCAGGTGGTCGTGCGGGCTGACGGCGACACGCTGACGGCTGCCAAGCTCAGGCCGGAGGCGGTCGTGGCCGTGCACGGCGTGGTGGAGGCCAGAGGTGCGGCCGTGGTGAACAGCAAGATTCCTACCGGCGAGGTTGAGGTCGTGGCCACGCGGCTGGAGATTCTCAACGAGGCGCGCACGCCACCCTTCCCGATCAACGAGGATGTGTCGGTCGCCGAGGAAACGCGATTGCGCTATCGGTATCTGGACCTGCGGAGGCCAGCGCTGCAGCACAACCTCATCGTGCGTCACAAGGTGAGCATCGCGGCGAGGCAGTACTTCGACCAGGAAGGGTTTCTGGAAATCGAAACACCGATTCTGACCCGATCGACGCCCGAAGGAGCGCGCGACTACCTCGTGCCGAGTCGAGTGCACCGCGGTGAATTCTTCGCGCTTCCTCAATCTCCGCAGATTTTTAAACAGATCTTGATGATCGCCGGCATGGATCGGTATTTCCAAATCTGTCGCTGTTTCCGGGATGAAGATCTGCGCGCGGATCGTCAGCCGGAGTTCACCCAGATCGACGTCGAAGTCTCCTTCGCGACGGAAGAAGTGATTTATGGTGTGGTGGAAGGGGCCGTGCAGGCGATGTGGGCCGCTGCGGGCCATACGGTGACCGCCCCGTTTGAGCGGATCACGTACGCCGACGCGATGCGGCTGTATGGCTCGGACAAACCCGACCTGCGTCCAGGGATGCCGATCGCAGACGTGAGTGACCTGTTTCGGGAGTCGCCGTTCGGCGTCTTTCGCGATTCGGTCGACGCGGGCGGCGTGGTGAGAGGGTTTGTCGTCGCAGGCGGCGCGGCATCTTCGCGCAGGGAATTGGATGATCTGGTCGTCCAGGCGAAAGCCCTCGGGGCCACAGGCCTCGTGTGGGTGCGTCTCGTGGGAGACGTCATCCAGAGTTCGGCGCTGAAGATCGCCGGCGAAGAGACATTGCGGGCTGCGTTTGTGGAGGCAGGAGGCTGCGAAGGTGACCTGCTGCTGCTGGCAGCTGGGGCGACCGACGCGACGGCCAGCCAGTTGGGCACGTTGCGGTTGGCCGTTGCCCGTACGCGCGGCTTGCTTGACCCGAATGATTTTCGCTTCGTCTGGGTGACCGGATTCCCCATGTTTGAATGGAACGCTGATGAGGTGCGCTGGGATTCGATGCACCATCCGTTCACGTCACCCATGCCGGATGATGAACCGTACCTGGAGAGCGATCCGGGGCGCGTGCGAGCCCGCGCCTACGACCTCGCGCTCAACGGCTCGGAAATCGCGGGTGGCAGCATCAGGATTCATCGGCCGCACGTGCAGCGCCATATCTTTCGGCTACTTGGGATCTCTGACGAGCAGGCGGCCGCCAGATTCGGGTTCTTCCTGGAGGCGCTCGAGTACGGCACTCCGCCCCATGGCGGTATCGCCTTCGGACTCGATCGGGTCGTCGCGCTTTTGTGCCACGAGCCTTCGATTCGAGAGGTCATGGCATTTCCCAAGACGGCCCAGGCCGTGGACCTCATGTCAGGCGCGCCGTCAGACGTGGATGAGCGCCAACTCCGCGAACTGCATATTCAGGGCGTCGCACGCCCCTAAGGGCGACTGAACGGGCATGCGGATTGGCATCGACATGGGCGGGACCAAGATCGCTGCGGTTGTGCTCGGGGACGATGGCGAGGTGGTCTGGGAGAGACGGGTGTCCACGCCGCGTGGAGACTACGACGGCACGCTGAATCAAGTGGCGGCCCTGGTGGGTGAGGGGGATCGGGCCGCCGGGAGAATCTGCACGGTCGGAGTCGGTATCCCTGGAGCGATTTCTCGCGCGACCGGGTTGGTCAAGAACGCAAACTCCACATGGTTGATCGGCCGTTCGTTCGGTGCTGATCTCGAAGGGCGCCTGTCGCGCAAGGTGCGCCTCGCCAACGATGCGAATTGTCTCGCCATGTCCGAGGCCACTGACGGCGCTGGGGCGGGTGCGACCATTGTGTTTGGCGTGATCCTGGGCACGGGCGTCGGCGGGGGCGTGGTCGTGCATGGCAAACTCGTCGAGGGTGCCAACAGTATCTGCGGCGAGTGGGGACACAATCCGCTACCGTGGCCTGAGCCTTCCGAGTCGCCCGGTGAGCTCTGCTACTGCGGCCGCCGGGGGTGTATTGAGACGTGGTTGTCTGGCCCTGGACTGGCGGCCGACTACCAGCGAGCGGGGTGTGGAAAGGCCGGAGAGGCACTGGCGGCCGAAGAGATCGCGGGACGCGCCGAGGCCGGCGAGGAGCGCGCTTCCGAGGCGTTGAACCGGTGGGAGTCCAGGTTGGCGCGTGCCCTGGCGACGGTCGTGAATCTACTGGATCCCGATGTGATCGTCGTGGGAGGCGGATTGTCTGCGATCGGGCGGATCTATCAGCGGATTCCGCAACTGTGGGGGCGATGGGTATTCTCGGACACGGTCACAACGCGCATCGTCCCGGCGAAACACGGTGCCGCCAGCGGCGTGCGGGGCGCGGCCTGGCTGTGGCCCTGGAGGGAATGAGGCAATGGGGCAATTGGGCAATGAGGCAATTGGGCAGTGAGGCAATTGGGCAGTGAGGCAATTGGGCAATATACTCAGGCAACCGTTTGATGCCTGCTTCAACCGTCCGCCGTCTCTCCATGCCCAACGAGGGCATCGAAACCCTCTATGGCCCGTTCGATGAACACCTGAAGACATTGGAGTCTGCCCTCGCCGTGAGGATGAAGACACACGGTCAGGAGCTGATTATCGAAGGTGCGGCCGATGATGTGGGCCGGGCCGAACACATCATGGGACAGCTGGGGCGCCTGTTGGAATCCGGGTATCGATTCGGCAGGGGCGACGTGAAGACCGCCGCCCAGTTGTTGACACAGAGTCCCAACGTCGAATTGCAGGAGTACTTCTTGCGCGCAAGCGCGCGGTCGGCGGGACGTAAGCAGGTCGCGCCCAAGAGCGTCATGCAGCGGGCGTATCTGGATGCCATCGAAGGACATGACATCGTCTTTGGGGTTGGTCCGGCTGGTACCGGAAAGACGTACCTGGCGATGGCCCAGGCCGTGGCGTATCTGTTGGCCAAGCGGGTGAACCGGATCGTGCTCGCCCGGCCGGCGGTGGAGGCTGGAGAAAAGCTGGGCTTCTTGCCGGGAGACTTGCAGGAAAAGGTCAACCCGTACCTGCGTCCGTTGTACGACGCACTGCACGACATGCTTGATGCCGAGCGGGTCGAGCGCCTGATCGACCGGGGGGTCATTGAAGTCGCGCCGATCGCGT
The DNA here is from genome assembly GCA_013203475.1 of Acidobacteriota bacterium. Lineage (GTDB taxonomy): Bacteria > Acidobacteriota > Vicinamibacteria > Vicinamibacterales > SCN-69-37 > SYFT01. Next base: position 6,795 of record JABMNV010000125.1, on the reverse strand, counting down.
TCATGCGTGGTCGAACGCTGAACGATGCGTTCGTGATTCTCGACGAAGCGCAGAACACCACGTCTGAACAGATGAAGATGTTTCTGACTCGGTTGGGTTTTGGGTCCAAGGCGGTGGTCACCGGAGATGTGACCCAGATTGATCTGCCAGCCGGAAAGGGGTCCGGCCTTGTTGAGGCGCTCAGAATCGTGGACGGTATTGAGGAAATCGCCGTTGTGCGTTTCGACGATCTCGACGTCGTCCGCCATCCACTCATTCAAAAGATCGTACGCGCCTACGACGCCCACACCGGCCCGCCGCGGAGTTGACATGGTGCCAACGACTTTCCCCCGCTGCCAGAACACGCCCCGGCCCTCGGCGCGGATCAAGAGCGCGTCGCTGCGCGTCACGGTCACCGACGGTCGCGGGCGGCCTTGGCCCTCCGCCGCACTCGCGCGATGGCTCACGGCGCATGCGCCAGCACGGGCACGAGGCGAGGTGACAATCGCCGTAGTCAGTGACGCGGCCATGCGCAAACTGAATGCGTCGTTTCGTCAGGCAGACTACGCGACGGATGTGCTGTCGTTTCCATCAGACGTTCGGGGCGTTTTGGGAGACATCGCGATCGCGCGCGGTGTAGCGGCGCGGCAGGCCCGGCGGTTGGGGCATCCCGAAGCCACAGAGATCAAGGTGCTGGCGCTTCACGGATTGTTGCACCTTCTGGGCTACGATCATGAGGCGGATAGTGGGCAGATGCAGCGGGCGGAAGAGCGCCTCCGACGGCAGGCCGGACTGCCTGTCGGATTAATCGCCCGGGTCAGGGGGTCGCACACACAATGATTCCCCTAGCCGTCTTCCTGGTGGCCTGCGCAGTGGCCTACCTGGCGGTTGTCGAAACCGCCTTCGGTGTCCTGATGCGTCTGCCCGAACGACTTGAGGCCGAACGCGAGAGCGGTGCCGATGGGCTGACGGCCTATCTCGATGATCCACTGACCCTGTTTGTGCCGGCGCGCATGATGCGCGGACTTCTGTTGGTCCTGGCGGTAGTGCTGCTGGCGCAACCGATTGGTACGGGCTGGTACGGCGGCGTGGTCCTGTTCTTGTCCGGGGCGGCGCTCATTTTTGTGGCCGGACACATCGTGCCCGCGCTGATCGTGCGGCGTGCACCGGAACGCCTTCTCGGAATGGTGCTGCCGCCCTTTACGGCGATGGCCAATATCGTGACGCCCCTGTCTTCGTTGATCATCGGCTGGTTGGGAACGGTCGACCGTCCCGCATCTCGAGGAAACGGGAACGGCACGGACTCAGCGCACAGTTCGCACGAGGCCTCCCCTGGCGAGGATGACGGACGCCTGTTGCGCTCAGTGGTGGATTTTGGTGAGACCCTGGTGCGTGAGGTTATGACGCCACGGCCCGATGTGGTGGCGGTCCACGCCGAGGCCTCGATTGACGAACTGCGCGCGCTCGCGCGCGAACATCACTATTCGAGACTGCCTGTCTTTCGCGACAATCTTGACAACATCGTTGGATTGGTCGTGGTCAAAGACCTCATTCAAATGAGCGAGCCGGTGTCCGTCTCCGCGGTGGTGACAGAGATCATGCGGCCTGCGGCCTTTGTTCCAGAGACGAAGCGCGTCGCCGACCTGTTGCGCGAGTTTCAGCAGCACCGTTTTCATCTGGCGATGGTCGTGGATGAATATGGTGGGATCGCCGGATTGGTCACCGTCGAGGATCTGGTCGAGGAACTGGTTGGCGAGATTCGTGATGAGTACGACAGCGAGGCCGAGCCGATTGTGCATGAACCCGATGGGGCGATCGTGTTCAGTGCGAAGGTGTCGATCGAGGAAATGAAGGAACGATTGGGAATGACGATCGACGAGGAGGGTTTTGAGACGGTCGGTGGATACGTGCTCACGCGGGCAGGACGCGTGCCCGCTGCCGGCGAGCGCTTCGAGGCCGACGGGATCTCGATCGAAGTGTTGGAGGCCGAACGGCGCCGCATCCACAAGGTGCGGGTGCGTCAACTCCCTCCGACAGAGACGCCACTGACATGAAGGCCGGATACGTCGCGCTGATCGGCCGGCCCAACGCCGGCAAGTCCACGCTCATGAACCGGATGATTGGACAGAAAGTGTCCATCGTCTCTGACAAGCCACAGACGACGCGCCATCGCATCACGGGAGTGCTCAATCACCCGGATGGCCAGCTTGTGTTCATCGACACGCCTGGTATTCATAAGCCGGAGCACAGCATGAACCGGCGTATGGTCAAGGCGGCACTCGACACGCTCCGGGATGCCGACGTCGTGGTGCTGATCGTCGACGCCGCTGAACCTGCCGGATACGGCGACCGGTTCGTCATCGACCTTCTGGTAGAACTCCAGAAACCGCTCATCGTCGTCCTCAACAAGATCGATCGTGTCAGAAAGCCAGAGTTGTTGCCCCTGATCGAGAGCTACGACCGAGCCCTGACGTGTCAAGCCGTCGTTCCGCTGTCGGCGCTCAAGGGGGACTTTGTCGACGGGTTGATTGGGGAGATGGTCGCTGCGCTGCCTGACGGGGAGCCGCTCTTTGACGCAGACTACTTTACAGACCAAACCGAGCGGCTCCTGGCGTCTGAGCTGATCCGGGAGAAGGTGCTGGTCCATACCCGCGATGAGCTGCCGTACACCACTGCGGTCGTCATCGATCAATTCATGGAGCCGGAGCCAGGCAGCAAGCTGACCAAAATCTACGCGTCGATCATCGTGGATCACAAATCTCAGAAGCCGATCGTGATTGGCAAGGGCGGAGACATGATCAAGCGCATCGGCACCGAAGCCCGCCATGACCTCGAAGAGATGCTGGCGGGGAAGGTCTACCTCGACTTGCACGTGAAGGTGCGTGAAGATTGGCGCGAAGACGAGCGGTTGCTCGACGAGCTCGGCCTGCCAAAGCACAAGTGAGAGTGCATTCAGGACGAGCAGGACAGGAGCGCATAGGAGCAGTGTCTGGCGAGTCCTCGCGTTTCCCCTGACGCTGATCGCTCGCTCCTGATGCGGCTGACTGCGCCTCGGTCGTCGCTGCGCTTGGGATGTCAGCGGCCACCTCGGCCATGACGGCCAGTGAAGGTGCAAGATGAGCGGCAGACTGATGACGAACGAGCGTGACGAAGTAGCAGCAGTGGCGACCGCGATTACGGCCGCGATTGCTGCGCGAGACGTGAGCGTGCTCCGGACGCTGATGGCCCCTGGCTTCGTTCACCGGGCCCACGGGAGCTCTGGCGTCGACACGGACGCGTTCCTTCTGGCGGTCGAACAGATCCCAGGTGACATCATGTTCGTGAGACTCGAACAGGTCGAGGTTGACCTGTCACCGACGGGGGCGCTTGTGTCTGGATTTCAGCGCGCGCAGGTCTGAATCGATGGGCAGGTCGTCGAGGAACGACGTGGGTTTGCCGACTGGTTCGTCAAGTCTTCTGGGCAGTGGCAAATTCAGGCGGCGGTCGACTTTCCCGAGCCCAGCGATACCGCCGAAAAGCCTGAATCGGATGGCTCTGCAAGAGCCAGACCAGTTTAGAATAGCTAGATGTCGGTGCCGCGCAGAAACGAAGTAGTGCTCGAGTCGGTCCGACGCCTGCTGCGGATGGGCGCGACAGCCAATCTCCTCAATCTGTTGCAGAAGCAGCACCCTGCCGATTTGGCCCAGGTGTTCGCCGAACTCCGGGACAAGGACTGCCATGCGGTCTTTAACGTTCTTGTCGAGCGGAACGGCAAGTTGGCCGTGGAGGCGCTAAGCGAACTGGGCCCGGAAAAGGGTTCGATGTTGCTCGCTGACCGGCCGGCCGAAGAGATTGCCCGGCTCGTTCAGGAACTCCCCTCCGATGACGCGGCCGGGCTGATTGACAACCTGCCAGACGAGTTGTCGAGCGCGGTGCTCGACCTGATTCGACCCAAACCGGGCGGTGGTGTCTCCGCGCTGCTCGAATACGAGGAGCAGACGGCCGGCCGCTTGATGAACCCGAATGTCTTCGCCCTGCCCGAGGACCTGACGGCCGGCGAGGCCATCACGGCGATTCAGACCGCGCGCGACGTCGAGATGGTGTTCTACCTCTATGTGGTCGACCAGCGCCGGCATCTGGTGGGGGTGACCTCGTTGCGGCGCTTGCTGCTGGTGGCACCAGAGACTCCGCTCAAGCGCATCATGACCACCGATATCTACAGCGCGCGGGTGGATACGGACCAGGAAGAGGTGGCGCGGGAGGTGGCCTCATACAACCTTCTGGCCATTCCCGTTGTCGATCAGGAGAACAAACTTGTCGGCGTGGTGACGGTCGATGACGTCATCGATATTCTCAAGGACGAGGCGACCGAAGACGTCTTCCGTCTGGCCGGTGTGTCGATGGAGGACGGTGTCCTGACGCCGCCGAGGGAATCGCTGCGGCGGCGTCTCCCCTGGTCGCTGGTCAACCTGCTGACGGCGTTCGGCGCGGCCTGGGTGGTCAGTCGCTTCGAGGCAACCATCACACAGGTTGTCGCGCTGAGCTTTCTGATGCCCGTCGTCGCTGGGATGGGCGGCAATGCGGCCACCCAAACGCTGGCGGTCATCGTGCGCGGCATCGCGCTGGGCGAATTGACCTGGACCAACGCGCGCCAGGCGTTGCTCAAGGAAGCGCTGGTGGGACTGGGCAACGGGGTGGCGCTCGGCCTGGTAGCCATGATTGGAGCGTGGGCGCTCACGGGAAATTGGGCCCTGGGGGTGATTCTTGGCCTTGCGATGGTGATCAACATGCTGATCGCGGCCACTGCAGGCACCCTGATTCCCCTGGGCCTGCGGGCCGCGAAGGTCGATCCTGCCCTGGCATCGTCGGTCTTCATTACGACGCTCACTGATATTTTCGGCTTTCTCGCATTTCTCGGATTGGCGACGGTGTTCTTGCGGTTCCTGCAGTTGGGGCCAATGTCGTGAGCCGTCGATCTGGTGTCAGCCGAGGCCGTCGGACGTGCCCGAGGGGTATGATCGTTCGGTTGGAGGTGTGGTTGGAATCGCTGAGAGCCGTGGCGTAAGGCGATGCCGACGCATGGAGCGGATGCGATTGTGCTGCGGACCTATCGGTATGGCGAGGCCGATCGCATTGTGGTCTTTCTCACTCAGGACCGGGGAAAAAGGCGGGGCGTGGCGAAGAATGCCACCAAGTCACGTCGTCGTTTTGGTGGGGCATTAGAGTCGCTGACCCTCGGCCGTGTGTCGTACGTGGAGCGTGAGGGGCGCGAGCTGGTACTCCTCGAACGGATCGAGCCGATCGAAAGTCCCTTGCGTGCGGCGATGGGACGGGGAGACGGCGATGCAGCCTCGGTTCTTGGGCACGCAAGCTACTTTGCCGAGTTGCTCGACGCGTGGTCGCCAGACGCCATGGCGAACGAGCGCCTGTTTCGCTTGGGGGCGTCGGTGGGCGAGGCCTTGTGTCGCGGTGGCTCGGTGGAATGCCTGGCGCGGTATTTCGAGTATTGGCTGCTTCGACTGGAAGGGGTCTATCCAGCGCTTGGTGGGTGCGCCCGATGTGGCGAGTCATTGGCCGCCGGTGCCGTGCTGGTGACAGGCGAGTGGCACATGGTGTGCCGCGGCTGCGGGACCGGCCCCCTGAAGGTCTCAAGAGAGGCAATGGCTATCTTGCGACAGTTAGCCACGTGGACGCCGGCGGCCGTCACACAAAGCGGCGCGGACGTGGGCGCCCTGAGAGAACTGGAAGCCGTGCATGCGAGGTTGATCGCCATGCACTTGGACAAAGACCTGCGTTCGGCACGCGTGGTGAGGGAGTTGAGGCCGTAGTTGTGACGTTTCAAGATTTGATTTTCAAGTTGTCGGAGTATTGGGCTGCGCAAGGGTGTTTGATTCAGCAACCCCTGGACACGGAGATGGGGGCGGGCACGATGCACCCAGAGACGTTCTTGCGGGTGCTGGGGCCGACGCCGTGGAGCGTGGCGTACGTGCAGCCGTCGCGGCGTCCAGCCGATGGTCGTTTTGGTGAGAACCCCAACCGCCTGTTCAAACATCACCAGTTTCAGGTCATCCTCAAACCCGCACCCGACGAGGTGCAGGACCTGTATCTGCAGAGTCTGGAAGCGTGCGGCATTGACCTGCGGGCGCACGACGTGCGATTTGAAGAGGATAACTGGGAATCGCCCACACTGGGGGCCTGGGGCATCGGTTGGCAGGTGCTCTACGACGGCATGGAAATCACCCAGTTCACCTATTTTCAGCAGGCTGGCGGGCACGACCTGGATCCTGTGGCTGTGGAACTCACCTACGGCCTGGAACGGATCCTGATGGCGCTGCTGGGCAAGGAAAGCGTGTGGGACATGGAGTGGGGCTCCGGGATCACCTATGGCGATGTGCTGCTCCAGTCCGAAATCGAGCACTGCAAATACTATTTTGATGTAGCCGATGTCGACGCACTGCGTCAGATGTATGACACTTGCGAGACCGAGGCAAAGCGGGCACTGGAGGCCGGGCTGGTGATTCCGGCCCACGACTATAACCTCAAATGCTCCCACCTCTTTAACGTGCTGGATGCGCGGGGGTCCATTGGAGTTACTGAACGGGCGACATTCTTTCGCCGCATGAGAGACACGTCCCGCCGCATCTCGGCCGCATACATCGAGCAGCGCCAGCGGCTAGAGTACCCGTTCATGAAGGTGCCGGATTGGGAGACAAGATCACCCGTAGCACCCAGCGCCGTTTCCCACCAACTCCAATCCTCCGCTCCCACTCCTTTTCTCCTGGAGATCGGCACTGAAGAACTGCCGTCTGGCGATCTGTCCGATGCTCTCTCTCAGCT
>JABMNV010000124.1 GCA_013203475.1 Acidobacteriota bacterium | reverse complement strand
TTTGATTAACAACGGCGCTGATGACGACGGGTCGGGGTCCACCGGGTTGCTGGGCATTGCGAAGGCATTTGCAACCGGAGCCAAGGCGAAGCGCTCCGTGTTGTTGGTCTGGCATTCTGGTGAGGAGTCGGGCTTGCAAGGATCTCGGTACATGGCTGATTTCCCCGTCGTGCCGATTGAGACGGTGCAGGCGCAGTTCAACATCGACATGATTGGCCGCAATCGTGACAATCTGCCGAGTGAGGCCAGCACGGTGTACGTGATCGGGGCCGATCGCATCTCGACCGACCTGCACAACATCGTGGTTGATACCAATCTCGGCACCCGTGAGCCGCTGCAGTTGAGCTACGAGTACAACGATCCGCGTGACCCGAACAGTTTCTACACCCGCTCGGATCACTACAGCTACGCGTCGAAGGGAATTCCCATCGCGTTCTTCTTCACCGGAACGCACCCGGACTATCACCGGGCGTCCGACTCGGTGGAGAAGATTCTGTTCCCCAAGATGCAGCGAATCGTCCAGATGGTCTATGAAGCAGGATTCGCTGTGGCCAATCGCGAACTGCCCCTCGTGCGGGACAATCTTGGCCCGCGCACGGGAAAAGGGTTCGTCGGAAAAATTGGTAAGTAGGGGGCTTGACGAAGCCGATCGCCATAAATGACGTGTGGAGAATGACTTAGGGGTAGGCGATTTGCCGGATCCGGGCAGGTGGGCTATACTGGGTGTTCATTCAGGCGCCAGCAAGAGCCAGCCTGCAAACATAGAGTCATCTTACCGGGGGGCACGTGGCATTCGAGATCGGCGATAAGGTCATCTACCCAAATCACGGGCTCGGCATTGTCGAGCGCATTGAAAATAAAACCATCATGGGCACGACGTGTAGCTTTTATCAGCTCCGCATGGCCAATGAAACCACTGTCTTTGTGCCGGTTGACAACGTCGACGGCGTCGGGCTCCGTCGAGCCATCACCGATGATGAAGTGGATCGGCTGTTTTCCCTTCTCGGCGATGGAAAGATCGAAAGCCATCAGAATTGGAAGGGTCGCTTCAAGGACAACTCTGACCGGATGCGAACGGGGTCGATCTACGACGTCGTTGAGGTCCTCAAGAGTCTGAGTCACCTGGCGCGTTCCAAGAGCCTGTCGTTTCGTGAGAAGCGGATGCTTGACCGGGCGAAGTTTCTTGTCGTGTCAGAGATTTCTGAGGTCATGGGGGAGAAGAGCCCTGTGATCGACGAGCGTGTGGAGCAGTCGCTGGAGCGCTGTTTTGTGACCAAGGCGCGTAATACTGCGAGATCAGCGGCGGCCAAGCTCACTCGTGCAAAGACGGCGGCGGTCGCTGCGGCGGCTGCCGAGGCACAAGAGGCGACCGTGGCAGCTCGGACGCCCGCGGCGGCTCGTCGCACCGCTCGAGTCGTTTCCTAACCGCTCCGGCCGCGGCTGTCCGGGGCTGACACGTGTTTTCTACCTTTATTGCCGCACTTCGAACGCTCGCTACCTTTGTTGGGGTGGCAGTGTATATCGTGTGTGTTGCCCCCCCCGTGCTCGTGTGGACACTCGCCAGCCGCGATGCGCGTCTGCTGTATCGCGCTGGAGCGGGCGGAGTTGCCTTGGGGTTCTTTCTGGCCGGCGTCCGGTTGGATGTCGTCGGCGCAGAACACATCCAGGTTGGGAAGGCAGCCGTGTATGCGGCCAACCACAGCAGTAACATCGAACCCCCAGCCGTCTTTCTCGCGCTGCGCCCCCTGTTTCCGCTACTGAGCGTGCTGTATAAGGCCGAGCTGAGGAATGTGCCGATTCTGGTGTGGGTCTTTGATGCCGCCGGGTTCGTGCCCCTGGAACGCGCCAATCGGGGGCAGAGTCTGCCATCCGTGGCCGGTGCCGCGGCGGCCATCTCAGAGGGGCGGTCGTTCATCATCTTCCCTGAGGGCACGCGGAGTCGCACAGGCGAACTTCTGCCGTTTAAGAAGGGTGGACTCGTGATGGCGATTCAGGCTCAGGTTCCTGTCGTCCCAGTCGCGGTCTCAGGGGCCCGCGCGGCGATGCGCAGGGGAGGCGTACTGGTCTATCCCGTGACAGTCAGAATCGAGTTTGCCGCACCCGTGCCTACAAAGGGCATGGGATTCGAGGATCGCCACCAACTTGTGGCGTCGGTACGTCGCTCGATTCAAGACTGTCTGACGCCGGGAGAGCAG